>DATMBH010000115.1:0-8443 GCA_035559335.1 Gemmatimonadales bacterium | reverse complement strand
GCTGTTGCTGCGGGAGGAGTTCGGCGCCTCGGACGCGGCGTGCCGGCTGCGGTTCCATACCCAGACCGGCGGCTCGCTGCTCACGGCGCAGCAGCCCTTGGTGAACGTGGTGCGGGTCACGGTGCAGGCGCTGGCCGCGGTGCTGGGCGGGACCCAGTCGCTCCACACCAACAGCTACGACGAGGCGCTGTCGCTGCCGACCTCCGAATCGGCCCGGCTGGCGCTGCGCACCCAGCAGGTGCTGGCGCACGAGTCGGGCGTCACCCACAGCGCCGATCCGCTGGCCGGCAGCTACTACGTCGAGGCCCTCACCGCCGAGCTGGAGCGGCGCGCCCGCGAGATCCTGGCCGAGGTCGAGCGCAGGGGCGGCGCCGCGCAGGCGATAGGCGAGGGGTTCCAGGCGCGCGAAATCGCGAACTCGGCATGGGCCACGCAGCAGGCGGTCGAACGCGGTGAGCAGGTGGTGGTAGGCGTGAACCGCTACACCGACTCCGAGCCGCCGATCGTGCGTGAAGTCCCCAACTTCGGCGTCCTCGCCGAGCGCCAGGTGGAGCGCCTGCGCGAGGCTCGGCGCTCGCGCGATTCGGCCGCCGTGCAGCGTGCCCTGGACTCCGTGCGGCGGGCCGCTGCCAGTGAGGGCGAGGCGCTGATGGAGCCCATAATTGAGGCCGTGCGGGCCCGGGCGACTCTGGGCGAGATCACGTCAGCCATGGAACAGGAGTGGGGCCGCCACGATCGGCCGTTGACTCCCCGGGATACTACTAGGTAAACTCAAGCGCTATGCCAACTTACGAGTATCGGTGCGGGCAGTGCGGCGCTGAGTTCGAGAAGTTCCAGAAGATCAGCTCCAAGCCGGTCGCCAGCTGCCCCGAGTGCGGCTCGAAGGCCGAGCGGCTGCTGTCGGCAGGCGCGGGGCTGGTATTCAAGGGATCGGGATTCTACATCACCGACTACAAGCGCTCCGGCGAGAAGAAGAAGGAATCGGGCTCCGAGTCGGGCGGCGAGTCAAAGTCGTCGGGCAGCGGCGGCTCCGCGGCCGACAAGCCCGCCGACAAGTCCAGGTCCCGGAAGAAAGAAGACTGACGATGGCCCATGAGGCGATCCGGGCCGAGCTGGCGCGAGTGGCCGCCTTGCTCGGGGCGCCGGATTCCGTCGCCGTCGAGCTGGAGACGCCGCGCGATCCGGCGCACGGCGATGTGGCGACCAACCTGGCGCTGCTGCTGGCGCGCCACCTCAAGGCCCCCCCGCGCGCGCTCGCCGAGCGCATCGTCGCCGCCTTGCGCCTGCCGCCCGAGCTGGTTTCGTCGGTGGAGGTAGCCGGCCCTGGGTTCATCAACTTTCGGTTCGCCACCGGCCAGCTGGGCCGGCTACTGGCGGACATCCTCGCGGCTGGCTCCGACTACGGCCGGTCGCGCTCGGCCACGCCGCTGCGGATCAACGTCGAGTTCGTCTCCGCCAATCCCACCGGCCCGCTGCACGTGGCGCATGGCCGCGGAGCTGCGTTAGGCGACTGCGTGGCCTCGCTGCTGGAGTGGCAGGGTCACTCGGTGTCGCGGGAGTTCTACGTCAATGACGCCGGCGCCCAGGTGGAGCGCCTGGGCGAGTCGGTGTGGGCGCGGCTCCAGCAGCAGCTGGGGCGCGAGGCCGCGATCCCGGAGCAGGGCTATCATGGCGGCTACGTGGCGGAGCTAGCCTCGCAGCTGATCGCCGAGCGCGGCGCGGCCGTGGGGGACCTGCCGCCCGCCCAAGGAGTCGCCCTGTGCCGCGATTTCGCCGTTGCCGCGATGAAGCGCGAACAGCGGCGCGACCTCGAGGACTTCCGGGTAAGGTTCGAGGTGTGGTTCGAGGAATCCCGGCTCCATTCCGAGCAGCGGATCGGGCGCACGCTGGCCGAGCTGGAGCGGCGCGGCATGCTGTTCGAGGAAGGCGGCGCGCTGTGGCTGCGCACCACCGCCTTTGGCGACGACAAGGACCGGGTGCTGCGCAAGTCGGACGGCAGCTTCACCTATTTCACGCCGGACATCGCCTACCACGAGGACAAGGCGCGCCGCGGGTTCGACCGCGCGATTGACGTGTGGGGCGCCGACCATCACGGCTACGTGCCGCGGATGCGGGCGGCCATGATGGCGCTGGGCCACGGCGAGGACTTTTTCGAGGCCCTCATCGTGCAGCTGGTGACGGTGGTGCGGCACGGCGAGGAAGTGAAGATGTCCAAGCGCGCCGGTACCTTCGTGACGCTGCGCGACCTGATGGACGAGGTCGGCGTGGACGCGGCGCGTTACTTCTTCCTGATGCGGCGCGCCGACACGCCGTTCGCCTTCGACATCGACCTGGCGCTGAAGCGGACCGAAGAGAACCCGGTGTTCTACGTGCAAATGGCCCATGCCCGGATGTCCGGGATCTTCCGGGTCGGCGCTGTGGACCCGAAGTTGGTGACCGCCGAAGGTGTGGACATCGCCGCACTGCGGGAGCCGGTCGAGACCGAGCTGCTCAAACAACTGGCGCGGTTTCCCGAGACGCTGCGCCGCGCGGCCGACGCGCTCGAGCCGCAGCGGGTGACCGCCTATTTGGAGGATCTAGCGCGGGTGGCACACAACTGGTATCACCACTGCCGGGTGCTGGGCGAGGCGCCTGAAGTCGAACGCGCCCGCCTGGCGCTGGCGCGCGCCACGCAGATCGTTCTGGCCAACGGGCTGAGAGTGCTCGGGCTGGGGGCGCCGGAGAGGATGTAGGGGTCAGGGGTCGGGATCAGGGGGAGTGAGATCTTGAGTCTGCTCGTGGTCGGGAGCGTGGCGCTCGATACTGTCGAGACGCCGTTCGGGCAGGTGGAAGACGCGATCGGGGGCTCGGCGGTGTTCTTCGCCAGCGCCGCCTCGCTGCTCTACCCAGTGCAGGTGGTCGGCGTCGTGGGCCGGGACTACCCGATGGCGGACCTGGCCAGGCTCGGCGAACGCGGCGTGGACCTAACGGGCGTAACCGTGGGTGACGGCGAGAGCTTCCGCTGGGTTGGTCGCTACGGCTTCGACCTCAGCGGCCGCGAGACCCTGGAGACGCGGCTGGGCGTGTTCGCCAACTTCCGGCCGCGCATCCCGGCCGACTTCGCGGGCGCCCGTTATGTGTTCCTGGGCAACATCGACCCCGAGTTGCAGCTGGACGTGCTGAAACAGGTGCGCAAACCGGCGTTCGTAGCATGCGACACCATGAACTACTGGATCCAGGGCAAGCGCACCGCGCTGATGACGCTATTGGCGCAGGTGGACTGCCTGATGGTGAACGACGCCGAGATCCGCGAACTGACCGGCGACTGGCATATCCACCGCGCGGCGCGCTGGGTGCAGGCGCACGGCCCGCGCTACGTGGTGATCAAGAAGGGAGAGCACGGCGCGGTGCTGGTGGGCGACGGGAAGGTGTTCTACGTCCCCGCCTTCCCGCTCGATGACGTGTTCGATCCCACCGGGGCGGGCGACGCGTTCGCCGGCGGGTTCCTGGCCCACTTGGCGCGCACCGACCGGCTCACCCCGGCCAATATGCGGCTGGCGATGGTGTACGGCTCGGCGATGGGCGGTTTCGCCGTGGAGCGGTTCTCGGTGCAGCGGTTCGATGAGATCACCCGCGACGACGTGGCGGCCAGGGTACGGGCCTACAAGGACCTGGTCCACTTCGAACCGGACGAATTCGAACCGGACGAAGCATGAGCGGGGCCGAAGCCTACCGCGCTGCGGGAGTGAATCTCGACGCCGCCGACAGCGCCAAGCGGCGCATCGCGGAGCTGGTGCGCTCCACGCGCACCGCAGAGTCGTTAGGTGCCGTGGGCGCCTTCGGCGGCTTGGTGCGCTTCCCCGCCGGCCTCGAGTCGCCGGTGCTGGTGGCCTCCACCGACGGCGTCGGCACCAAGGTGCTGGTAGCCATCCGAGCTTCGCGCCACGACACCGTGGGAGAGGACCTGGTCAACCACTGCGTCAATGACATCCTGGTCCACGGGGCGCGCCCGATAGGCTTTCTCGACTACTTCGCCACCGGCAGGCTGGACCCGGAGGTGGCGGCCGACGTGGTGTCCGGCGTGGCCCGGGGCTGCCGCTCGCACGGCATGCCGCTGGTGGGCGGCGAGACGGCGGAGATGCCCGACGTGTATCGCGCCGGCGAGTACGACCTGGCCGGCACCATCCTTGGCGTTGTGGCGGAGGCCGAGGCCATCCACGGCGACCAGGTCCGACCCGGCGAGGTCCTGGTGGGCTACGCCGCGAACGGGTTCCACACCAACGGCTACTCGCTGCTGAGGCGGGTGCTGCTGGAGCAGATGGGACTCGGTGTCGGCGACCGGTTTCCCGGCAGCGAGCGCAGCGTGGCCGATGTACTCCTGGACGTGCATCGCTCTTACTTCTCGGCAGTGTGGCCGGTGCGCAGGCGGGTGCACGCCCTGGCGCACATAACGGGCGGCGGGATCCCCGGCAACCTCAACCGGGTGCTTCCCTCCACCGTGGACGCGGTGGTGCGCTCGGGCAGCTGGCCACTGCCTGACGCCTGCCTTGTGGTGCAGCGTGGCGGCGCGGTCTCCGACGAGGAGATGCGCCACGTGTTCAACCTGGGAGTCGGGATGATCGCGGTGGTGCCGCCCGGAGAGGTGGACGCGGTCCGCGCCGCCGCGCGCGAGGCGGGCGTCGAGACCTGGCTGATCGGCGAGACGGTCGCAGGCTCCGGGGCTGTGCGGTGGGTGGACGCGCGGAACTGAGGCTGAGCCCGGCGCAGGCAATGCGCAGGGCGCTGGGCCTGGCCTGGAACGGCTGGGGGCGCGTGGGCGGAAACCCGCTGGTCGGTGCCGTGGTCATGAGGGACGGCGTGGTCGTGGGCGAGGGCTGGCACTCCGATTTCGGCGGCCCGCACGCCGAGCGGGTTGCGCTCGCGGCCTCGGGCGAGCGCTCGCGCGGGGCGGACCTGGTGGTGACGCTGGAGCCGTGTCGCCACCACGGCAAGACGCCGCCGTGTACGGATGCGATCATCGCCGCCGGCATCAGGCGCGTTTACTTCGGCGCCGCCGACGTCGACCCCGAAGCACGCGGCGGCGCGCGGCAGTTGGCAGCGGCCGGAATCGAGGTTGTCGGTCCCGAGTGTCCGGACGACGTAATGGCGCAGAACGCGGCGTTCTTTCATCGCCATCGCGCTATCGACCGGCCCTTCGTGACTCTCAAGCTGGCTGTGTCGCTGGACGCGAAGATCGCGGACGCCCACCGCCGTTCGCGCTGGCTTACCGGGCCCGAGGCACGCGCCTGGGTTCACTGGCTGCGCGCTGGCCAGGATGCGATCGCCGTGGGCTTGGGCACCGTGCTGGCCGACGATCCGGAGCTGACCGTGCGCGGCGAGCTCCAGCCGTCGCGCACGCCGTTACGGGTGGTCTTCGACCGCAGGGCTGAGTTACCGCTGGACTCGAAGCTGGCCCGGACCGCGCGCCAGGTGCCGACCGCAATAGTCGCCTATCCGGACGCGCCGGGTCCCAGGCTGGAGGCGATCCGGGCCGCGGGTATCGCGATCGTGACGGGCGCCAACCTGAGCGAGCAGCTGGCGGCGTTGGGCAGACGCGGCGTGGGCAGCCTGCTGGTGGAGGGTGGCGGAGTGCTGGCGGGCCGGATGCTGGAGGCCGAGCTGGTGGACCGGCTGTGCCTGATCACGGCGCCGGTGCTGCTCGGCGGCGAAGGGGTGTCGGCCTTTGGAGAGCTGCCGGCCGTCAACCTCAGTGATGCGCGCCGCTGGCGCAACGTGGGGTTCCGGATGCTGGGGCAGGACACGCTGAGTGTAATGGATCGGAAGGAGCGTGGTGGGTGATGGGTCATGCTAGCTGGGTGAGCGGGCCAAAGGGCGATGGGCGAGAGGCCCCCTCACTTCTCATCCGCCACGGCTCACGCTGGTAACGAATGTTCACCGGCCTGGTGACCGCAGTGGGACAGGTGGTGAGGGCGCGGCGCAACGCGCGAGCCCTGGAACTGACCATCCGCGCGCCGTACCGCTCGCTCGCGGTCGGCGAGAGCGTAGCGGTGGATGGGGCCTGCCTGACGGTGGTGCGCACCGGGCGGGGCACCTTCACGGTGGAGGCCGTTTCCACCACTCTGGGCCGCACCAACTTCGGCGCCTACCGGAAGGGGCGGGCTGTGAACCTGGAGCGCGCGCTGAAGCTGGGCGATCGCATGGGCGGCCACCTGGTTTCAGGGCACGTTGACGGGGTTGGCAAGGTGGTGCGGCGCGCGATCCACGGCGATGCCCTGGTGCTGGACCTCGAGGTGCCGAAAGAGGTGCGGCGGCTGTGCATCCCTCACGGCTCGATCGCGGTGGACGGGGTATCCATGACGGTCAACGCGCTGAGGCGCGGGAACGTGGTACAGATCTCGGTGGTGCCCCACACCCGGGAGGCGACCACGCTGGGTAGAGCCCGGGTCGGACAACGGGTACATTTAGAGGCTGACCAGATCGGCAAGTTCGTGCAGCAATTGGTCTTGCCATACCGCGCCGGGCGGCGCACGAGGTGATAGATGCGGTTCGGTACAGTAGAGCAGGCGATCGAGGAGATCAGGAACGGAAGGCTCGTCATCGTGGCCGATGACGAGGGCCGCGAGAACGAGGGCGACCTGGTGTGCGCGGCCGAGAAGGTTACGCCCGAACTCATCAACTTCATGGCTACTTACGGTCGCGGTCTGATTTGCCTGACGCTCACCCCCGAGCGGTGCCGGGCGCTCGAGCTGACGCCGATGGTAAGCCACAACACTGAGTCGCAGGAGACCGCGTTCACGGTGAGCATTGACGCCGCATCGAGGTTCGGCGTTACCACGGGCATCTCGGCCCGCGACCGCGCTGCTACGATCCGCGTCGCCGTGGATCCCAGCTCTGTCCCCAGCGACCTGAACCGCCCGGGGCACGTGTTCCCGCTGGAGGCCCGCCCCGGCGGAGTGCTGCAGCGGGTCGGGCAGACCGAGGCCAGCGTGGACCTGGCGCGTCTAGCGGGGCTGCAGCCAGCTGGCGTAATCTGCGAGATCCTCAACCCCGACGGCTCGATGGCGCGGCGGCCGCAGCTGGAGCTGTTCGCGCAGGAGCACGGCCTGGTGTTCATAACGGTGGCCCAGATCGTGGCCCACCGGCTGAAGCACGAGCGGCTGGTGCACCGGATCGCCGAGGCGAGACTGCCTAACGCGTTTGGCGAGTGGCGGGTGTACGGCTACACCAACGACGTGGACGACAAGGAGCACGTGGCGCTGGTGTATGGCGACATCAGCGGCCAGAAGGACGTTCTGGTGCGGATGCACTCCAAGTGCCTGACGGGCGACGTGTTCCATTCCAGCCGCTGCGACTGCGGCTGGCAGCTGCACACCGCGATGGAGCAGATCGTTGCCGAGGGCCGTGGCGTCGTGGTGTACTTGGACCAAGAGGGCCGGGGCATCGGCCTGATCAACAAGCTCAAGGCCTACGCGCTCCAGGACGCCGGGGCCGACACGGTCGAGGCCAACCGCCAATTGGGCTTCGGTCCCGACCTGCGCAACTACGGCATTGGCGCGCAGATCCTGCTGGACTTGGGCCTCAGCAGTATCCGGGTGCTGACTAACAACCCCAAGAAGCTCGTGGGCGTGGAGGGCTACGGCCTGACAGTCAGCGGCAGGGTCCCGATCGTGCCGCCGCGCACGGAGGAGAACTCGGACTACCTCGACGTCAAGCGCGACAAGCTGGGTCACCTGTTCCACTATTGATGGACTCCGCCGCGACTGGCGCCGGGGCGGCGCACCGGGGCGGGAGCGGGGGCGGGGCCGGCGACGGTCTCGGGGGCCGGCGCATCGCCGTGGTCGTTTCCAGGTATAACGAGTCGGTAACCCGGCGGCTGCTGGACGGCGCACTGGCGTGCGCGGTCGAGCGCGGCCTTGGCGACCGCGTGTCGCTGTACTGGGTCGCGGGCGCGTGGGAGCTGCCGGTGGCGGTGCGGCGACTGGTGAGCGGAGGTCGCTATGGCGCCTTGTGCGCGCTGGGCGCCGTGATCCGTGGCGAGACGCCGCACTTCGAGTACGTGGCGGGAGAGTGCGCTCGCGGGCTGATGCAGCTTCAAGTCGAATACGGAGTGCCCATCGGATTCGGCGTGCTGACCACCGACAACCTCGAGCAGGCGCTGGAGCGCGCCGGCGGCGCGGCCGGCAACAAGGGGCACGAGGCCCTGTCCGCCGCCCTCGACGCGGCGCGGGAGACGGGCGGTCTCGATGCCGGTACGCCCTGAGACGCGCTCGCGCGCCCTAGCGCTGCGGCTGCTCTATGCCTGGGACGTAGTCGGCGGCGTGAGCGACCGGGTCGCGCGGGACAGCTCCTGGCGTCGCGTGGCCGCGCTGCTCGCCGCCGGACCGGCGGCGACCGACCGCGCCCTGACCCTGGCCGGCCTGGCAGCCGACCGGCGCGGCGAGATCGACGCCGCCATCGGCTCGGC
>DATMBH010000114.1:0-4940 GCA_035559335.1 Gemmatimonadales bacterium | reverse complement strand
CGGCTGGGGCGCGGGGGCGGCCGGCGAAGGATTGGAGCTGCAGCCCGTGGCCATGACGATGGGGAACGCTGCGAACGAAATCACGGTGCGGTTCACGTGGTTCTCCTGGGTGTAGGGTGCGGCGCGGTTTTCACGGCTGTTCGGCGCCTGGTTAGCTTATTGCGCGTTGCGCGCTTGCACCGCCACTACTGTGCCCGCGGTTGGATGGTTTCACGGCTGTTCGCTGCCTGGTTAGCTTATTGCGCGTGAGTACCGGGCGCCAGTTGTGAGGCTGTTCGTCGCGGTCAACCTGCCTTCGGGTGAGCGGCGCGCCGCGCACGAGGCTACGCAGGTGTTGCGGGGCCATGGGCTCCCGGTGCGCTGGGTCGGGGCCGACAACCTGCACATCACGCTGAAGTTCCTTGACGAGGTTGACCGGGACAGGGTGGGGGAAATCGGCGCGGCGCTGACCAGGGCGGTGCGGCAGGTGCGGGTGTTCAGCGTCACACTGGGAGGCATCGGGGCATTCCCTTCCATGGACCGTCCTCGGGTGGTATGGCTTGGCGTGGAGAAACACCCGGCCCTCGAGCTGCTGGCGAACGATGTGGAGGAGGCCCTAGCGCCGCTCGGCTTCGCATCCGAACTCCGCCCGTTTCATCCTCACATCACGCTGGGCAGGGTCGAGCGCGGCGCCCGCTCTTCGCGACTCGCCGGCCTCGCGACCCTGGCGCAGGAGGTCGCATACGAAGGAATGGTACCGGTGGAGAGCGTGGATCTCATGGAAAGCCAGCTTGGCGCCGGCGGAGCGCGATACGAGGTGGCCTCGCGCGCCCCGCTGCTTCCTGCTTCCTGACCTCTGCCCTCTGTCTTGATGGGCTGCCTCCGCTCGCTGTTCACCCAGATCGGCTGCCTCGTGTTCTTCATCGTGGCGGGGGCGCTCGCGTTCGTGTACCGCGAGCAGGTAACGGAAGCCTACCGCAGGCTGCGCGGTCTGCCGGTGCGGGTGGAGGTGGTATACGTGGCGCCGCTGGCTGGCGACGCGGAGTCGGCGGCGGCGAAGCTCGAGCAGCTGCGCCGCCGCGGCGGGCCGGCGTTCGTGGACCTGACGGCCGCCGAGGTCGCGGGGCTGATCGCCGCGGCGCTCGACAGTGCCGGCGTGCGCGGCTTCGACTCGGTGCGGGTGGCGCTGGGAAACGGCGAACTGCTGGTGCGCGGCTCGCTCGAGACGCGCGGCATCCCGCGCGAAGTGCTCGGCCCGCTGCGCGGCGCCATAGATCCCCGCGAGAGTCTGTCGTTCGGAGGGCCGCTGGCATCCGACTCGGCGGGCCGGCTGACCTGGACGCTGACGGCGCTCAGCGTGCGTGACTTCCCGTTCCCGCGCGCGACCATCCCGGCGCTGCTGCGCGCGCTCCGGATTCGCGGCGCGAACGGAGCCGTCGTGCCGGTGCCGGCGCCGGCGGGAGTGGGTGATGTGCGTGTCTCGCCCCGGATGGTGCGAGCCTATCGGAGCAGCCCGCGATGAGCCATCGCATCCTGGTGGTGGACGACGAACCGGGCGTGCGGGCGGCGCTGCGCCAGCTGCTGGAATACGAGAACTACGAAGTGGCGATGGCGAGTTCGGGCGACGAGGCGCTGGCCCGTTATGCGGAGGACCGCCCGCACCTGGTGCTGCTGGATGTGAAGATGGCCGGGCTGGACGGCCTCCAGACGCTGAAGCGGCTGCGCGAGCAGGACCCGGGCGCGATCGTGGTCATGATCTCCGGCCACGGCACCATCGCCACGGCGGTCGAGGCCACGCAGCTCGGCGCGCACGACTTCCTCGAGAAGCCGCTCGACACCGACCGGGTGCTGGTCACCATCCGCAACGCGCTCAAGCACGTTACCCTGACGCGCCAGGTGCGTGCCCTGACGGAAGCGGTCGAACAACGCTACGAGATCGTGGGCAGCTCGAGCGCGATCCGCCAGATCATCGACCGCATCGAGCGCGTAGCGCCGACGCAGTCGCGGGTGCTGATCACCGGCGAGAATGGCACCGGCAAGGAGTTGGTGGCGCGGGCGATCCACCGCCTGTCACCGCGTGCCGCCGGGCCGTTCGTGGAGGTAAACTGCGCGGCGATTCCCTCCGAACTGATCGAATCGGAGCTGTTCGGGCACGTCAAGGGCAGCTTTACGGGCGCCTTCTCCGACCGGATTGGGAAGTTCGAGGCCGCCGACGGCGGCACGCTGTTCCTGGACGAAGTCGGCGACATGTCGGCGGCGGCGCAGGCCAAGGTGCTGCGGGTGCTGCAAGAGGGCGTGCTTTCGCCGGTGGGCTCCACCCGGCCGATAAAGGTGGACGTGCGGGTGATCGCCGCGACCAACAAGCGCATCGAGGACGAGATCGCCGCTGGGCGGTTCAGGGAGGACCTGCTGTACCGGCTCAACGTGGTGCCTATCGAGGTGCCGCCGTTGCGCTCGCGGCGCGAGGATATCCCGCTGCTGGTGCGCCATTTCGCCGAGCAGCTCTCGTCCACCCAGGCTCTAGCGCCGCGCCGGTTCAGCTCCGGCGCCATCGACCGCCTCAAGCGCCACAGCTGGCCCGGCAACGTGCGCGAGCTGCGCAACGTGGTGGAGAGGCTTCTCATTCTGGCATCTGAGCCGGAGATTTCCGAGGCGGACGTTACCCGGCTGCTCGGCCCCGCCGGCGGCGAGGGACCGCTGGGCGAGGCTATCCTTATGAGCCCCACCTTCGAGGCGTTCAAGGAGAACGCCGAGCGGGCGTTCCTGAAGGCCAAGCTGGAGGAATACGACTGGAACGTCAGCGAAACGGCGCGGCGACTCGACATGCCGCGCTCCAACCTCTACAAGAAGATCGAGAAGTTGAAGCTCTCGAGGGACGGATCGTGAGCAAGGACCCGGCGCAGCGGGACTGGGACAGGGAGCTGGCGGAGATCGACAAGCTCATGGCGGCTGGCGGCGCCGATCCCGGGCCGGCGGCTGGCCAGCTGCGCCCCACGGGAGCGGCAATGCCGCGCGCCAGCGGCGGCGCTGGTGCTGTGCCAAGTCCCCGCGCGGCGCTGTTCACCTGGCTGCGGCTCGGCCTGGCCCTCACGCTGGGTGCGGCGATGACCCAGTGGCCCTACACCCACGGCTGCGGCCTCCAGCTATACCTGTACCTGGGCGCGGTCGGCGCCGTGGTTGTGGCGTCGTTCTGGTCCATGGTCTCCTCCTGGCGCACCCGCTCGGCCTTTGCGCATTTCCTGGCGATCGCACTGCTGTTTTGGGGCGTCACGTTAGGCGCCCGCGAGCTTCTTCCCCGGACAGGCTACGCCCGCACCGCGGCGTCGTGGACCTGCCCCTGATCCCTGAACCCGGACCCCCGACCCCTGTATGGCACGCACCTTCAAGAACTTCATCGCCGGCGAGTGGATCGCGCCACAGACCGGCGCATACTACGAGAACCGCAACCCCGCCGACTGGCGCGACCTGATAGGCAGGTTCCCCAAGTCGGGGCCGAAGGACGTCGAGGCGGCCGTGAAGTCCGCGCGGCGCGGCTTCGAGCTGTGGCGCCGCGTCCCGGTGCCGGCGCGTGGCGACGTACTGCGCCGCGTGGGCGACATCCTAACCCAGCGCAAGGAGGAAATCGCGCGCGCCATGACCCGGGAGATGGGCAAGGTGCTCGCGGAAACGCGCGGCGATGTGCAGGAGGGCATTGACACCGCCTACTACGCGGCGGGCGAGGGACGGCGGCTGTTCGGCCACACCGTGCCGAGCGAATTGCGCAGCAAGTGGGCGATGAGCTTCCGCCGTCCGATAGGCGTGTGCGGCATCATCACGCCGTTCAACTTCCCGATGGCGATCCCGACCTGGAAGATTTTCCCGGCGCTGCTGTGCGGGAACAGCGTGATCTTCAAGCCGAGCGCGGATGTGCCCCATACGGGCACACTGCTGGTCGAGGTGCTGCTGGACGCGGGGCTGCCCCCCGAAGTGATCCAGCTGGTGCACGGCGGCGGCAGCGCGGTGGGCGAGGCGATCGTCAATCACCCGAAGGTCCCCGTCATCTCCTTCACCGGCTCGACCGACACCGGTTCGCGGCTGGGCGAGGTGTGCGGCCGGATGCACAAGCGGCTGTCGCTGGAGATGGGCGGCAAGAACGCCATGATCGTCATGGACGACGCCGACCTCGATCTCGCGCTGGATGGCGTATTGTGGGGCGCCTTCGGCACCACGGGCCAGCGCTGCACCGCCACCAGCCGGCTGCTGCTGCACCGGAAGGTGCACGACCGGTTCCTGCGGATGCTGGTGGACCGGGTGGAGAAGCTGCGTCTCGGCGACGGACTCGATGAGAACACCGAGGTCGGGCCGCTGATCAACGAGAAGGCGCGCGATAACACTGCGCGCTATGTCGAGATCGGAAAGGCCGAGGGCGCGGAGCTGGTCACGGGCGGCCGTATCGCCGGCGGCGAGCGGCTCAAGCACGGCTGGTTCTACAAGCCCACGGTGTTCGCCGGTGTGAAGGCGGGCTCACGTCTGGAGCAGGAGGAGATCTTCGGCCCGGTGCTCGCGGTGGTCAGGATCAACTCTCTGGAGCAGGCTATCAAGATCAACAACGGCGTGCGTTATGGCCTGTCCAGCTCGCTCTACACCCGCGACGTGAACGGCGCGTTCCGAGCCATGGAAGACATTGACGCCGGCATCACCTACGTCAACGCTCCTACGATCGGCGCCGAGGCGCACCTGCCCTTTGGTGGCGTGAAGGAAACCGGCAACGGACACCGCGAGGGCGGCTGGGAGGTGTACGAGTTCTACTCGGAGACCAAAGTGGTGTACGTCGATTTCTCCGGGACCTTGCAGCGGGCGCAGATAGATACGTATGAGTGACGGCGAGCAGGGAAGAGGGAACAGGGAAGGGGGGCGCAAGACGGCGCCCCCTTTTGATGTGCACGAGACGTTCGACTGGATCACAGGCTGTGCTCGGAGCG
>DATMBH010000113.1:0-18957 GCA_035559335.1 Gemmatimonadales bacterium | reverse complement strand
GCGGTTGCTGTACACGCCGTTCACCAGGATCAGGCCGGAGAGCGTCACGTGATTGCGAAGCCGCGACTGTACCTTGGACTGGCGCAACTCCTCCAGCTGCTGCTGGAGCCGTTCCAGTGCCTCCTCGCTAGCGCGCAGGCGCTCCTCGAGGGAGTCAACTCTGTCCTGCGCGGCGAGCGGCGTTGCGAGCATCAACAACGCGGTGGAAGCGGCTATGATCGGTCGCATGCGTCTGTTCCCCCGTTGCTGGGCGAATCGCGCTTGACGGCATGGGTAGAGCAAGGCAAACTCGTCCCCATGCTTGAGATACGCAACTGGTTGAGCGTGGCCACCTGGGCCGCGGTGATGGCGCTCGCCCCCGTGGCGGTGCCTGCCCTTGCCGCGCAGGTCAGTGGGCGCCTTCAGATTACCGACGCCGGAGGGCGCTCGGCGGCTGACCTGGGTGACGCGGTCATCTTCATCGAGGGCAGGGGACCGCGCCCCTCTGCCGCCGCACGGCTCGACATGTCCCTGGACGCGCGGCAGTTCCGGCCCCGGGTCCTGGTGGTGCCCGTGGGCTCGACCGTCAACTTCCCCAACCGTGACCCATTCAATCACAACGTGTTCTCGCTCAGCGAGGGCAACCAGTTCGATTTGGGCCTTTACCCGCGCGGTGAGACGCGCAACCGCCGCTTCAACCGACCTGGCCTGGTCAGGATCTACTGCAACATTCATCCCAGGATGAGTGCGTTCGTGGTGGTGCGAGACAACGTCTGGTACACTCAGCCAGGGTTGGATGGCTCCTTCACCATCCCCAACGTGCCGCCCGGCACGTACACGCTCAAGGTCTGGCATGAACGCGCCCCGGAGCTGACGCGCGAGGTCACGGTGCCGGCCGGCGGCCTCTCCGGCCTGGAACTCACCATGGACGCGAGTGGTTACCGCTGGGTGCAACACCGCAACAAGCACGGCCAGGAGTACGGCACCGGAGCGCAGCGTGAGCGCTACTGAGGGCCCTCGCCGCGGCGGACTCACCCTCAGGCTCTTCATCGCCATCGCCCTCGTGGTCGCGGTGGTGCTGGGTGGGACGCTGGCGGTGGTGGGAGTCATCGCGCGCGGCAACGCCGAGCGGGCGCTGGATGAGCGGCTTGCCAACACCAACCGCATCGCGCTCGAGTTCATCGAGGCGGAGAACGCGAAGCTCGCGGCTGGCGCCGCAGCCGCCGCGCAGGTCCCTACGCTCATCGCGGCTATCGCTGCGGGCGATCCCCCCAGCGTTCTCGATCAGGCCAACACCTACGCCGAGATACTGAACGCCGACTACACGCTGATCACCGACAATCAGGCGGTGTTGAAGGCGCGCACCGACTGGCCGAACGCCAAGGGTGATACCGTGGGCGGTCCGCTGACCGGCGGTGCGATAGAGGGCAGGCAGGTCGCGGGCTTTGTCGTCCAGGACAATCAACGGCTCTATCTGGCGGTGGCCACTCCGCTCAAGGACCTGTCCTCGGACGTGGTGCTGGGCGTGCTGCTGGCCGCGCATCAGGTAACCGATTCACTGGCGCTGCAGATCGAACAGGCCAGTGGTTCCCACCTCGTGTTCTATTTGCTCAACGACGAGAACGAGCCGGTGATCGTCGGTTCCAGCCTGCCCCGTTCGCCGGAACTGGAATCCGCGGTGCGCGAGGCCGTGTCAACCGGCGTCATGGCCGGCGAAGGAACCCGCGCCGAGGTAGGCATGGCGGAGACTCGCCTCGTGGGCTTCAATCGCGCGCTCAAGAACCCCGGTTCGGATAACGCCATCGCGGGTTTTCTGGCGCTGCGCTCGCTTAGCGCCGAGCTGGCTGGCTACCGGCGGCTCCAGCGCACGCTGCTGGCCGTTGCTGGTGGGGGCCTGCTCCTGGCGCTGCTGGCATCGCTGCTGGTGGCGCGCCAGATCGCCGCCCCGGTCAGGGCGCTCGCTGCCGCTACCCGGCGGGTGGCTGAGGGGGAATACGCGGTTGAGGTTCCGGCCGGAGGCTCTGACGAGATCGGGCAGTTGGCGGGCGCGTTCCGGCACATGCTGGAGGAACTCAGGGCGAAGCAGGAGCTGGTCGAGTACCTCTCGCAGGGCAGCGCCGCCGCCGCGACCCAGCGCATCTACACCTCGGGCGGCGATATGGCCTCCCCCACCATGGTGCGTTCGGTCGCGGGCACCACCGGCATGCTCGCGGTCGGCCAGACCTTCGCCGGCCGTTACGAGGTGAAGAGCATCCTCGGCATGGGCGGAATGGGTGTGGTGTACCGTGCCTACGACAAGGAGCTAGGAGAGCCGGTCGCGATCAAGACGCTGAAGTCGGACGCGATGGCCTCCGACGCCACGCTGCTGCAGCGCTTCAAGGACGAGATCCGACTGGCGCGCAAGATCACCCATCGCAACGTGGTGCGCACCCACGACCTGGGCGAGGTCGAGGGTATGTACTACATAACGATGGAGTTCGTCGAAGGAACCTCGCTCAAGCACCTTATCGCGAGTCGCGGCGTGCTGCCGGTGCAGGTAACGGTGACGCTGGGCAAGCAGCTGTGCCGGGCGCTGGAAGTGGCGCACGAGCAGGGGGTCATTCACCGCGACATCAAGCCGCAGAACCTGATCGTGGAGCCCTCCGGCACGCTGAAGGTGATGGACTTCGGCATCGCGCGGCTAGCCACGCGCACCGACGGGGTCACACAGGCGGGGATGGCCATCGGCACCCCGGAGTACATGGCGCCCGAGCAGCTGCTGGGCGACAACGTGGATTTCCGCGCCGATCTGTACGCGGCCGGCTGCGTGATCTTCGAGTGCCTGACGGGCCGCCCGCCGTTCACCGCCGATTCACCGATCACCCTGGTCGCCAAGCAGCTCGAGGAGATCCCACCTTCGCCGGCATCGCTGAACCCCGAGGTGCCGGAGCCGCTGGCGCACCTGGTGCTGCGCACCCTCAGCAAGAACCCGGGCGAGCGGCCCCAGAGCGCGGCCGAGCTCCACGACGCGCTCGATGCGGCAGTCGTGTGACGGCGCAGGCGCGCTGAGCCGCGATGGGCGCCGTCCTCTCGCTTCACGGGGTCTCGAAGCGGTATGGAAAGGTCCAGGCGCTCGAGGATCTCACCCTCGAAGTGCTCGAGGGTGAGGTCTTCGGCTTTCTAGGGCCTAACGGCGCTGGGAAAACCACTACCATCAGAATAGTGCTCGGGCTAATCAGCGCCGACCGGGGCGGTTTCAGCGCTCCGCCGCGCGAGCTGATCGGCTACCTGCCGGGTGAACTAGCGCTGTGGCCGGAACGGACCGGCGCCGAGACGCTGGGTCTGCTGGCCCGGCTCTCGGGGCGACCGCCGCTGTGGCGCGAGCGGCTGCTCGGATCGCTGGAGCTGGATGAGGGCGCGCTGCGGCGCAGGGTGCGCACTTACTCGGACGGCATGAAGCAGAAGCTGGGGCTGGTGCAGGCGCTGCAGTGCGCGCCGCGACTGGCAGTGCTGGACGAACCCACCAAGGGCCTCGATCCGCTGATGCAGCAGTCGTTCTACGCCGTGCTCGAGGAACTGAGGAATGACGGCGTTACCGTTTTCTTCTCGTCGCACATCCTGACCGAGGTGGAGCGCGTCTCCGATCGGGTGGGCATGATCCGGAGCGGTCGGCTCGTGGCGTTAGGCGGCGTCGATGAAGTGCGGCGGGCTCAGCGGCGCCGGGTGCGGGCCGCGTTCGCTGAGCCGGTCGACGCCGCCTCGCTGTGCAGCTTCGGCGAGGTCATCTCCCGCGACGGGACCGCGGTCGAGCTGCTGGTGAGCCAGGCAGAGCTACCCGCCCTCATCGCCCGGCTCGGCATGCTGCCGCTGGCCGACCTAGAGGTCGAGCCGCCGCGACTGGAGGACGCATTCCTGGAGTACTACCGGTGAGGTTCAGCGCCCTGATGAGCCACCAGGTGCGCCGCTACCGCGCCGTGCTGGTGGTGCTCGCGCTCGGCCTCGCGCTGTTCCTCTACATCTCGTCCATGATCGCCACCAGTCCGGAGATGACTCGCGGCGGCGCGCTCGAGGCGATGCTGGCGCTGGTGCCGCGGGGGATGCTCAAGGTGCTAGGGATCGATCCGGCCACGATGACCACGGCCGGGCTTCTGTCGCTCAGCTATGTGCACCCGTTCGTGCTGCTGGCTGCGGGTGTGTGGGCGGCCCGAATCCCGTCGGGCTCGCTGGCAGGAGAGGTCGGTGCCGGAACGATGGACCTGGTGGCGTCCCGTCCCGTTGCGCGTTGGCAGATCGTGGCCAGCGCGGCGATCACGCTGTACGCGGGGATGGCGATACTGATGACGGCGGTGTGGTCCGGCATGGCGATCGCGTTGGGCGATCGCGGCGAGCTGGATATCTCACCATTCCGGTTCCTGCCGCTCGCCGCAGCGCAGTTCCTGCTGTTCGCGGCGCTGGGCAGCCTGGCGCTGCTGTGCTCATCGCTGGCCCGCCACGGCGGCGAGGCGCTGAGCTGGTCGGTGGGCATCATGGCCGTCATGTTTGCCCTCGACTTCATCTCGCGCAGCCGGGAGTCGCTGGCGTTTCTGCGCTGGGCCACGTTGTTCACCTGGGTCAAGCCGCAAGAGATCGTGGCCACGGGCTCGCTCCCGGCGGGCACGGTGGGAGTACTCCTGCTAGTGTGTGTGGCTGCAACCGGCGGGGCGCTGGTGGCGTTCGGGCGGCGGGATCTCTAGTGGCCGGGGGTCGGGAGTCAGGGGTCAGGAGTCAGGTGCCCCTGGTCGCAGGCCCCTGAGTCCCGGCCCCGCCCCACAATGTCGCCGGGTTGCCATGCCTGATCGCCCGGTCCACGGCGGCGGTGTAGCGGCTCCATGAGGCCAGCAGCTCCTGCAATGCGCGGCGGCCCGCCGGCGTGAGCGTGTAGAACTTCGCCTGCCTGCCGGTGTCGGAGCGGCCGCGTTCCGACTCGATCAGGCCGCGCTGCTCCAACCGCTTCAGCGCCGGGTAGAACGTCCCCTCTTCCAGCTCGAAGGCGTTGCCGGTTACGGTCCGGATCCAGTCGGCCACGCCCCAGCCGTGGGTCGGTTCCCAGCGCAGGGCCCGGAGGATCAGCATGTCCAGGGTCCCGGGCAGCAGCGTGATGCGATCGGCTCTCGTGGTCATGCAGGGGGAAACTACGAGCCTACCCCTAGCCGCGCTAGGGGAAGCTCTTTACGACGTCGGGCTGCGGCCTTAGACTTGCGCGCAACCAATCCCGCCACGCTGAACGCCGCACCACGGAGGTATCGTCGCGATGACCGCCAGCACCGCCCGTTTTTCGTTCCCGTCGACTCCGGCTGCCCCGGCTTCCAACGGTTACGCCGCCGCGAACGGCGCGGCCGGTGGCGCCACCGCAACACGGGTGGACCAGATCTTCGGCGTCGACGTCTTCACCCGGAAGGTGATGCAGCAGCGGTTGCCTAAGGACATCTACCGCACGCTGTTGCGCACCATTGACCACGGCGAGCCGCTGGATCTCAAGGTGGCGGACGTGGTTGCGGCGACCATGAAGGACTGGGCGATCGAGAACGGCGCGACCCACTACACGCACTGGTTCCAGCCGCTGACGGGCCTGACCGCCGAAAAACACGACTCGCTGGTCAGCCCGGATGGCCAGGGCGGAGTGATCTACAACCTCTCGGGCGCGGACCTGGTGCAGGGCGAGCCGGACGCCAGCTCGTTCCCCTCGGGCGGCCTGCGGGCCACGTTCGAGGCACGCGGCTACACCGCCTGGGACCCGACCAGCCCGGCCTTCCTGATGCGCGGCGACAACAATGTGACGCTGTGCATTCCCACCGCGTTCGTCTCCTGGACCGGCGAAGCGCTGGACCTCAAACTGCCGCTGCTGCGTTCGATGGAGGCGCTCAGCCACCATGCGCTCCGCATTCTGCGGCTGTTCGGCACCGATGCCGGAGTGCGCCGCGTGTTCACCACCGTGGGCTCGGAGCAGGAGTACTTCCTGATCGACCGCGAGCTCTACTACCGGCGGCCCGACCTGGTGACCTGCGAGCGCACCCTGTTCGGGGCGCGCCCGCCCAAGGGGCAGCAGCTCGAGGATCACTATTTCGGCTCGATCCCGCCGCGCGTGTTGGCATTCATGGCGGACGTGGAGCGGGAGCTGTGGCGCCTGGGAGTTCCGGTCAAGACCAGGCATAACGAGGTGGCGCCGGGCCAGTACGAGATCGCGCCACTGTTCGAGACCAGCCATATCGCCGCCGACCACCAGATGCTGATGATGGAGACCATGCGGCGCGTCGCCCCGCGCTACGGGCTCCAGGCGCTGCTGCACGAGAAGCCGTTCGCGGGAATCAACGGCTCGGGCAAGCACAACAACTGGTCAATGGCCACCGACACCGGGGTCAACCTGCTCGATCCGCAGGACGAGACCCATACCAACATACAGTTCCTGGTGTTCCTGGTCGCAGTCATCAGGGCGGTAGACCTGCACGCGGACCTGCTGCGCGCTTCGATTGCCTCGGCCGCGAACGATCACCGGCTGGGCGCCAACGAGGCCCCGCCGGCGATCATCTCCATCTTCCTGGGCGACATGCTCACTGACATCCTGGAGCAGATCGAGGCCGGGAAGTTGAAGCGGACGCTGAAGGGCGGCGTGCTCCAGCTAGGTGCGCGCGCCCTGCCGCAGCTGCCGCGTCACTCGGGCGACCGCAACCGCACCTCTCCGTTCGCCTTCACCGGCAACAAGTTCGAGTTCCGCGCGGTGGGCAGCTCGCAGAGCATCGCCTTCCCGAACACGGTGCTCAACACGATCGTGGCTGAGTCGCTGGACTACGTGGCTACTCACCTGGAGCGCGCCTCGGGTCGTGCCCAGTCGCCGCAGCGCATCCAGGCTGCGGCCCTGGAGCTGCTGCGAAAGCTCATCCACCAGCATAAGCGGGTGCTGTTCAACGGCGACAACTACAGCCCCGAGTGGCACAAGGAGGCTGCGCGGCGCGGGCTGCCGATCCTCAAGGACTCGGTGGAAGCCCTGCCGGTGCTCAACGCGCGCAAGAACGCGGACCTGTTCCGCAAGTACGGCGTTCTGAACAAGGCCGAAGTTGACTCGCGCGCCGCCATCGCGATCGAGAAGTACGTCAAGCAGCTGACAATCGAGGCGGAGATGATGTCGAGCATCGGCCGGACCATGATTCTTCCGGCCGCGCTCGAGCACCAGAAGCGCGTGGCGGAGACGGTGGCCGCCACCAAAGCCGCAGGCGGCGATGCCGGCCCGTCGTCAGCGGCCCTGAACAGGGTGACGGCGCTGGTGGGGGCCCTGATCAGGGGATTGGACGCCCTGGATTCCGAGGCCGCGCATCACGGCGACGACCCGCTGAAGCACGCCCGGCACATGGCGCACAAGGTGAAGCCAGCCATGGCCGCGGTCCGTGAGGCGGCCGACGCGCTACAGCTGGAGGTGGCTGCAGATCTGTGGCCGTTGCCGAGTTATACGCAGCTGTTGTTCCTGAAGTGAAATGGTGTGAGAGGTGATGGAGGTGTTGCGGCAACCGCGATCACCTCCATCACCTGTTCGCCTCATATCCGCCACAGATAACTCACCTTCGCAAACCACCCGTCGTTCTGCCGCCTCATTCGGCCGGTGCTGAAAGCGAATGCATCCGGCTCGTACAGCGAGCTGCCATAGCCGACGTACACCAGCGTCCCGGGGCTCGGCCGGTACGAGAACAGCCAGTCGGCGCGCAGCGAATTGCTCACCACCCGCCCGTTCAGGTTCACGGTCGAATCCTGCGCGCTCCGGATGAGGAACGGCGCGCCGTCTGGCGCGCGCAGGCTATCGCGCTGGGTGGCCGTGTACTGGCCCACGAACCTGAAGAAGATGTTGCGGGTCGCCTGGTACTCGATCTTGAGGCGAGGGATGTCCTGGCGCGACAGCTCCGACCCGTCGCGCTCGCGGGTAAAGCGCACATGCGCGTACGAGAACCCGACCCTGACCTGAGTGGTAGGGCGCCAGTCCACCGCGACGCTGGTCCTGAGCATGCGGCCCTCGCTGGCCTCCTCGAACAGCGCCGCCTCGCCGTAGGTGAGGCTCGCTGAACCGGTGACGTGACGAAAGGTCGGAGTGGTGAGGCCGCTGTTGAAGCCCACCAGGTTGGAGATCCCCGCCGGAGGCACGAACGCCGCGTAGGTTGGTGCGGGCGGTACGGTCGCGACCGCAACCCGATACGAGCCGTAGCCGGCCGGGTCGAAGCTGAAGAAATTGCGGCCGGGTGAAATGTTCAGTCTCCAGCCTCCCCGTAAGCTCAGCTGGGTGAACAGATTTTCGCTGCCCTCGAGCGAGCGGCTCGGCGAGAACGTGTCGTAGTCGTAGAGGCGCTGCACGCCCAGGAAGAACGAGACCGTCTCTAGCAGCGCGCCGCGCCGGCCGTAGAAGCTCTGGCGGTTGAAGGCGTGCGCCGACACGAAACCGGTGCGGTTCACGAAGCCGGCGGCGGCCTCGAACCGCGGGCTCACGGCGTTGACCCCGTAGTTGAAGCCCCATCTGCGGCCGGTCCGGTCCCAGCTGAGCTGGAACATTTCACCGTTGCCGCGACCGGCCGGGTCGCGGCTCCAGGAGCGCACTGCCTGGGCCTCAATGAAATACAACCGGTTGTGGTACAGCCGCGAGTCGATTCCCAGCAGTCGCGAGTAGAAGTCGCCGTCTTCTCGGGCCGTGCCCACCACGCCGAAGTTGAGCGAGGGGGTCACATCGGTGCGAAGTCGCGCCACCGCGAAACGCGGGTGAGCCCCACCGAACGACTGGACCTCGTCATCCTGCGCCAGCAACGCTCCCACATTGGTGCGTCCAATGCGGCCCGCGAGCTTGAGGCCCCAGTCCGGGCTCACGATTCGCCGGGTGTAGATCAGCTGGCCCGGAGTGTCGAACAACTCGAGGCCGTCCAGAAAGAACGGCCGCTTCTCGGGGAAGAACAGCGCGAACCGCTCGTTGATCGTCACCTGTCCGACGTCCGCCTCGACCTGGGAGAAGTCCGGGTTCAGGGTCAGGTCCATGGACAGGTTCTGCGTTATGCCCCACCGCGCGTTAAGTCCGACGTCGGCGGTGTCGTCCGAGACGTAGCCGAAGCCGGAGGCAGGCCGCGAGCCGGACGAACGCCCGGTGGCGAACGGCGTCAGCTCCATGACGAGACCGCGGCGCAGGTCCGTGAGTCCCTCGAGCGTACCGGACTGGCCGATGAAGCTGGCATTGGCGCGCACCGCCGGAGTCCAGCTGTCCTGGTAGCCGTTATGCCGAACCCGCCGTAGGACGTTGATACCCCAGGTCTGCTCCGCGCCGCTGCCGTAGCGGAGCGACTTGAAAGGAATGCGGATCTCGACTTCGAAGCCGCCCTCGGTGAGCCTGCCGCGGGACTCCCACACGTAGTCGGGATTGAGGTCGACGTTGCCGTCGAGCGGATTGAAACCGCCGCCACCGCCCGCTCCGGAGCCGCCCCCGGCGCCGCCGGCGAAGTTGTCGTTGCGGGTTCCGTCCTGCTGCACTCCAAACGGATTGACTCCGAACAGGAACGCGGTGCGGCGGTCGTTGTAGGTGTCGAGCAGGATCTGGATGTGATCGTCGTTGCCGA
The DNA here is from genome assembly GCA_035559335.1 of Gemmatimonadales bacterium. Classification (GTDB taxonomy): domain Bacteria; phylum Gemmatimonadota; class Gemmatimonadetes; order Gemmatimonadales; family JACORV01; genus DASXPG01. The sequence goes on along the minus strand of DATMBH010000113.1, from coordinate 9,388 downwards.
TGTTGTCGCGGTCGGCCCTGGTAGCTCTGATCAGTCCCTCGCCGTGGCTTTCGCGCGCCCTGATGCCGAAGTGGATGGCCGTGGGTGAATACCACACCAGCACCTCGGTTTCCTCTTCCGCCGGCCGGGAGTCCACGGGCTGATACTGCGAGAAACCCGATAGGCGGGCTGCCTGGCGCCACGCCGGTTCGTCGAGCGAACCGTCCACCTGAATTGAGGCCTCGATGCGAGGAGGGCGCACGGCGGTCTGGCGCTGCAGGCCGGAGTAAACTGCCGGTGTATCCTGGACAACCAGGACGATCAGGGCGGCGATGGGGAGCATGGCGGGAATCTAGGACGGAGGCGGGGCAGGGGGCAGAGGGCAGTGGGAAGAGGGCAGAGGGCAGCGGGCCAGCCGCCCACTACGGCCTGACCCACTGCGCCATCTGCCCCCGCTCTGATCGCTACTCGTATCTCAACGCAACGATGGGATCGAGCATGCTCGCCCTTCTCGCAGGCCAAATTCCGAAGAACACGCCGATCGTGAAGCTGAACATGAACGCCAGTGCGATCGAGAACGGGCTGATCAGCGTGTTCCAGTTGAAGATTCTGGACAGCGCGACTGCGCCGCCGGCCCCGAACAGAACGCCCAGCAGTCCTCCCACCAGGCATAGCACCAGGGCCTCGACCAGGAACTGGAACAGTATGGCGCCGCGGGTGGCGCCGAGTGCCTTGCGGACGCCGATCTCACGGGTACGCTCGGTCACGCTCACCAGCATGATGTTCATGATTCCGATCCCGCCCACCAACAGCGACACCGCGGCGATGCCCGCCAGCAGGAACGAGAAGGTTTGAGTGGTCTGCTGGAAGGTCGAGAGCAGGTCCGCCTGGTTGCGGATCTGGAAGTCGTTGTCGCCCGAGGGCCGGATCTTGTGGGTGCGCCGTAGCGCCCGCTCGATCTGGATCATGGCGACGTTCATGTTGCTGGCGTGGTCCACCTTTACGCTGATCGAGCGCACCCGGTCGGTGCCGTGGGTGCGATACCGCGCGGTCTGCAGCGGGATGAAGATCTGCTCGTCCGGGTTCATCCAGGAGCCTTGCGAGCCCTTGGCGCCAAGTATCCCGATGATCTCGAATGGGATGCCGCGGATCAGGATGGTCTGGCCCACCATGGCTGCGGCGTTGCGGTTGAAGATCTCGGGGACCGCGGCGCCGAGCACCGCATAACGGCGTCTGGCTTCGTCGTCCCCGGCGGTGAAGGTGCGGCCGGCGACAACGGTGTAGTTTCGCATGGGGAAGTAGTCGGGCACCGTGCCGGTGATGCTGATATTGGCGTTCTGGCTGCCCATCTTCACCTGGAGCGAGCGCGAGATCTCCGGCATCACGGCCAGGATGTTGCGCGGGGCCGCCTCGCGGATCGCGGTCGCGTCATCAACCGTGAGCGACACCCGCTGGTCGCTTGCCACGCCGCGCATGAACGACTGGCCCGGGATCACGGTAAGCAGGTTGCTGCCGAGGTTCTGGATCTGGTCCTGCACGGCCTTCTGCGCGCCGGTGCCGAGGGCGATCATCGTGATGACCGCGCCGACGCCGATGATGATCCCCAGCATGGTCAGGAACGAGCGCAGCTTGTTAGCCCGGATCGCCTGAAGCGCGACCTTCCAAATCTCGATCAGCAGCATGGCTTACCTGCGACCGCCGGCCTGCGGCTGCTGCTGCATTCCAGGCACTCCGCCGCCGCCCATGCGCTGGAACCGCTCGCGCATCTCTTGTTGCGCCTGCACCAGTGACGCGGACGGCAGCAGCAGCACCGTGTCCTGCTCGGTCAGCCCGCTTACGACCTCCGAGTAGTCGAGGTCGGTCACGCCGGTGCGAACCCGCACCGGCGTGGGCCTACCGTTCCGCAGCACGAACACGATGTAACTGCCGCCGAACATGAAGTTGCTATTGGCGCCGAACCGGCGCCGCGCACCGCCTTGCGAAGCCGCCTGCGAGCGCATCCGCGTCATGATGGCCTGCTCGGCCGGCGTCAGGGTCTGGCCGTTGCGCAGTTTGTTGAAGATCGCGCGCATCTGCTCCTGGGTGACGCCGGGCGGCAGCTGGAAGCCTCCGCCCTGTCCACCACTCTGTCCTGCGCCCACCTGGCCGCCGCCCTGGCCACCACTCTGAGCCCCGGCCACCTGCCCTCCGCCCTGTTCTCTAAGCCTCTGGAAATGCTCGCGCATCCGCACCGCTGCGGTCGATTCGGCCGGCGAGAGCGGCTCGCCCGCCTGACGCTTCCGGCGTATCTCAGTGGCCATTTCCTGGCTGACGCCTTCGGGCAGCGAGAACTGGAAGCCGCCCGGCCCGCCGGGACGGCCCTGCATTGCGCCCGTCTGCTGCGGGGCTGGGGACTGCCGCGCTTGCGGCGACTGGGCAGGCTGGGCCTGCGCCGGTTGCGGACCGGGGGCCTGCCCCTGGGTTGCCGGTCCTTCCGTGCGGCCGGAAAAGCTGGCCCCGGTGTCGGACCTGCCGCCCTGGGCGCTCTGGGCGCGCTGCGGGTTGCGCGCCGCGATGCTGTCGGCCCGCGCCAGCTCCTGCTGGACGTCGACCGGATTCAGCCCCAGCACCTGCGCGGCCGACGCAACGTCGCGCGGGGTTCGCAGTGCCGCGTTAGGTATCGCCAGCACGCCGCGACGCTGCTCCACGTGGATCTCGACCGACGCGCTCATTCCAGGGCGCAGTCTGCCCTCGGGATTCGCGATCCGGATGATGACTGGGAACATCGTCACGTTCTGCTGCGACACCGACTGCGGCTCGATCTTGAGCACGGAGCCCTGGAACGGCTGATTGGGATACGCGTCCACCGTTATGGTCGCCCGCAACCCGGCGCGAATCTTGCCGATGTCGGTCTCGTCCACCAGCGTCCGCACCTGCACTTCTGCGAGATCGGCCATGCGCAGCAGCACCGTGCCGCCCGAGACCTCACGGGTGGCCGAAGCGATCACCTGCCCGCGTTCCACGTTCTTCTGGATGATCACACCGCTGATCGGGGCGCGAACGTTGGTGTCTTCCAGCTGGTCGCGCGCGTTCTCCAGCGTGCGCTCGGCACGCACCAGCTGCGCCCGCGCGTTCGCGAACTGCAGCTGGGCGTTCTGGTGCTCCTGCTCCGAGATCAACTGTGACGCGAACATCTGGTCGGCGCGGCGCTTGTTGGCCTCGGCGGTCGCGAGCTGGGCCCGCGCCACCTCCAGGTCTGCTTCGGCCTGCGCCACGGCGTTCTGCGGTTCGCGCGGGTCGACGCGGATCAGCAGCTCGCCCTGCCTGACCTCGTCGCCGGTTTCGGCGGTCAGCTCGATGATTTCTCCCGAAGCCTTGGACTTGACGTCCACCACCAGGATCGGCTCGATGGTTCCGGCGGCCTCAGCGGAAACCGTTATGTCGCGCCGGGCCACAGGCTGCGGCTCGTACAGGGGCGGCGGCTCTTCCTTGCCGCAGGCGCCGGCGAACGCCGCCGCGCACAGGAGCGCCACCAGGATCTTCCGGTTCATGATTTCCTGCCTTCCAGCCCCGTGTCGTGGTCGATGAGGCCGTCCTTGATGTGGATCTGCCGCCGCGCATGGGCGGCGATGTCGTGTTCGTGCGTTACCAGGATGATGGTCTGGCCCTGGCGATGGAGGTCCTCGAGGATTCCCATGACTTCCTCGCCGGTTACCGAGTCCAGGTTGCCGGTCGGTTCGTCAGCGAGGATGATCGAAGGCTGGTTCACCAGGGCGCGCGCGATGGCCACGCGCTGGCGCTGGCCGCCTGACAGCTCGCTGGGCTTGTGCTCCTTGCGGTCGCCCAGGCCCACGGCCTCCAGCGCCGCCGCCGCTCGCTCGCGCCGCTCCCTGCTGGGCACTCCGGCATAGATCAGCGGCAGCTCCACGTTGTGCAGCGCCGAAGCCCGCGGCAGCAGGTTGAACGTCTGGAACACGAACCCGATCTCCTTGTTGCGGATCCGCGCCAGTTCGTTGTCGGACAGGTCGGAGACCTTCTTACCGGCCAGCCAGTACTCGCCCTCCGTCGGCGTGTCGAGGCACCCGATTAGGTTCATCAGCGTGGACTTGCCCGAACCCGAGGGGCCCATGATCGCCACGAACTCGTTGCGGTGGATTAGCAGGTCCACGCCGCGCAGCGCGTGCACCGTCTCTGCGCCCAGCACGTAGTCGCGCTTCAGACCGCGGGTCAGGATAACCGGGCCGTCCTGGCGGGACGGATCGCTCACGCGTTCGGCCGTCAGCGGGGCCGCGCTGGTCACAGTGCACGCCCCACGTACGCCTCGAGCTGGGCGCGGGCGATGAGGTAGTCGTACCGGGCGCGCACCAGATCCACCTGGGCCTGGTCGAGCGACACCTGGCTGGTCAGAACCTCCACGATCGTGGCGGCGCCCAGCCGGTAGCGTTCGCGCTGCATGCGCAGGTCCTCCTCGGCCGCAGCCACGGAGACCCGGCTAACGTCAATGCGCGCCTGCGCGGCCTCCAGCGCCGCGAAAGCCTGGGTGAGCTGCTGGTCCAACTGCAGCCGTGCATCACGCAGGCTAGCCTCGGCGCTGGCAGCGTTGGCCTCGGCCGTGGCGATCTGGGTCTCGCGCTGGAAGCCGTTGAAGATCGGGTAGCTCAGGGACACCCTGAAGTTCCAGTTGTTTGCCAGCGACCCGGCAAACAGGTCATTGCCGGCCCGCGACCAGCTGGCGCTGCCGCTCGCCGTGAGCGTCGGGAACCACGCCGCACGACTCGACGCGATCTGGGCCCGTGCAGCACTCACGCTGGCTTCCGCCTCGCGCACTGACGGGGCCTGTGACATCGCTTCGTGACGCAGCGCGGCTGTGTCCAGCGCCTGGATCGGCGCCTCCAGTGCGCTGTCGGGAGTGGCCGCGACCAGACCCACGACGCCCACCTGCCTGGCCAGCGCCGCCTGCGCGTTGCGCAAGTCGTTGCGGGCCTGAATGAGCGTGAGCTGGGCGTTGCCGTACTCGACCCGCGCCCGCAGCGAGTCCGAGCGGGTGGTGGCGCCGAGCCGCAGCCTCTCGCTGGTGAGGTTGAGCTGTTCCTGCGCGCGGCGCAGCCGGGTTTCGGCGACGGCCACTAGCTCCGCGGCGGCCAGCGCGTTGAAGAACGCCTGCTTGGTGGCTAGCGCGGTCGCGTACTGCTGGCGCAGCAGGGTGGCCTCACGCTGACCCAGCGTGGCGGTGGCCGAGCGGCGCTGCGCGCCTCTGCGGAACCCGGTGAACAGGTCCAGGCTGCTCGTTATGCTGTAGCTCTCGCTGTACGGGTTACCCACCTGCACGTTGCGCTGCGTGTTGGGGTCGAAGCGCTGCCCCACCTTGGACTGCGTGGCGCTCATGCTGGTGTTGAGCGTCGGGAGGAAGCTGCCCCAGGTCTGGCGCTGCTGCGCCTCGGCAATACGGATGTTCTGCTGCGCCTGGACCATGGCCGGCGCGTTACGAGCCGCCAGCTCCAGGGCCTCGGCTAGAGTGATCCGGCGCGGCTCCTGTGCTACCAGACCCGCGGCGGACGCGGCGATCAGCAACAACGCTACGACGACGTTCCGGTTGCTACCTGCGCTCGACATTGGTCCCGCGTTCCTGGCGGTTGCGCTCGGAGCGCTCCCGCGTGTTCAGTGAATCGAATGCCAGCTGCTGCGCCGGGGTGAGCATGGCCCGCATCTCGGCGCGCATCATGGCGCGCAGTGAGTCCATCTCGGGCCGTACGCGGTCGAACACCTCGCGCATCCGCGGCCGGTAGCGCTGCATCACGGCGCGCAGCGAGTCGCGCTGCGTGTCGCTGAGGCCCAGTTCGTGCTGGAGCACGCCGCTGTAGCTACAGCTGCGGCGCCAATCCCTACGGCCACTCTTCTCGTGGGCATACGACTGGGTCGCAGCCCCGGCCGCGAATCCCGCCACCGCCACCGCTATCAGCAGGCCGATCGCCTGCACCTTGGACTTGAGCATCGTCACTCCGGGTTCACGCCGCTGGCCGCGAAGGCCACGTCGGTGGGCAATAGCGAACTAACCGGGTCGCTTCCGCCGACGGCGAAGGCGATCGGCGTGCGAGAATCGGGGCTCCAAACCGGGAACAGCGCCGCGCAGGCCAGCACCACCAGGGCCGCCACCAGCCACGGCCGCGCCCACTGCGCCAGCAGGCCCAGCACCGGTTCGTCGCCGGCGGCAGCCGCCTGCCGGCGCCGGTGCAGCGCGCCACTGGCACGCAGCAACACCGCCTCAGTAAAGGCGCGTCCGTCGTCATCGGGCGTCAGCGAACGCCGCAACATGTCTTTCATTCCTTCTCCTCCTCGAGGGCGGGGTCGTAGACCCCGAGCACCTCGCGCAGTTTGCGCCGGGCGTGGAACACGTCCGACCTCGCCGTCCCCTCCGGGATCCCTAGGATCCGCGCGATTTCCGCGTGCGCGTATCCCTCGAGGTCGAACAGCGTCACCGCAAGACGCTGGCGCTCGGGCAGCTGCGCCAGGGCCTCGCGAACCCGGTCACGGACCTCCGATGCAGCGGCCTCGGCGTCCGGGCCCCGGCCGGGTGCGGCGTGCACCTCGTCCAGCGGCTCGGAGCGCCGCACGGCCCGCCGCCGCAGCAGGTCGATCGCCGCGTTCGAGGCGATCCGCATCAGCCAGGGGCCAAAAGGCCGCGACCGGTCGTACGTCTCGATGCGGTCCAGCGCCGACAGGAATGCGTCCTGCGCGGCATCGTCCGCGTCGGCGTCGTCTCCGGTCACGGCCCGGCACACCCTGCGGACCGAAGCCTGGTAACGCTCCACCAGCGCGCCGAAAGCCTCACGGTCTCCGGCGGCTGCGCGGGCGGCCAGGGCGGCATCCGAGTCCTGCTGGTAAGTACGCAGTGGGGGGCTCGGTCGTTGAGACTACAAGACTTAGGGCATGCCAAGGCCGAGTTCGCGCTCGATCGGGCGCAAAGCCTCCAGCACGAACCGGATGTGCTCATCCAGGTCCACGCCCAGCTCTGCGGCGCCCTGGCGGACCTCGTCCCGGTTAACACCGCGAGCGAAAGCCTTGTCCTTCAGCTTCTTCTTCACCGAGGAGACCTCCAGGTCCTGGAGCGATCGGCCGGGCCGAACCAGGGCGCAGGCCACCAAAAAGCCGCACAGTTCGTCCACGGCAAACAGCGCCCGCGCCATGAGGGTGTCGCGCGGCACCCCGGTGTAGGATGCGTGAGCCAGGATCGCCCGTCGCAGCGGCTCCGGCAGGCCCTTCTCTTCCAGGATCCTCACCCCGGCGGAGGGGTGCTCCTCGGTCGGGGAGTGGGCGTCGTTAGGCCAGCGCTCATAGTCGAAATCGTGCAGCAGGCCTACCAGGCCCCACGATTCCTCGTCCTCCCCGTACTTGCGCGCACAGGCCCGCATCGCCGCCTCGACGGCCAACATGTGCTTCCGGAGTGACTCGGACTTGGTGTACTCGTGAACCAGGGCGAGGGCGTCGTGTCTGTTCATTGGGGTCGGTGTCAGAGGTCAGGGAACAAAGTATATCCATCGGGCGCGCGCTAAACCTACCATCGCGTGCCCTTGCCCCCTGCCCCCTGACCTCTTGATCCCCGATCCCTAGTGCAGCTGCTGCGCCGGCGCCATCTGCGTCACCGTGATGGGCAGGTGTGCCTGAACCTCGCCGTCCACGCTCACCACGAAGGTGTAGGTGCCGGCCTGGTTGAGGGGGACATCGAAGGTGAGCACCGCGCTGGCGTCCACCTCGAACACTCCGGCCGGGGGCTCGCCGATGGTGACCATGCCGTCGCCGCGCAGGACCTCCTGGCCCTGGGGGTCGGTGAGCGTTATGGCCACCGGGTGCTCGCCGATCTCGGTACGCTTTCCCTTGAGACGGAGGACGAGGTTCAACCGCGGATGCACCGCCGGGAACCGCTCCACCCAGATGCGCTCGAAGATGCCGATGACCGAGAGCTTGCCCGCCTGGTCAATCAGGGCGTGGTCGCAGACTAGGGCCAGTACGACGTTCACGTCACGCGGATGGTGTTTACCACATCGCCCTGCCTGATGGCATTGACGACGTCCATCCCCTGCTCGATCTGGCCGAAGACGGTGTGCACGCCGTCGAGATGCGGCAGCCTGGTGTGGCACACGAAGAACTGCGAGCCGCCGGTGTCCTTGCCAGCGTGCGCCATAGAGAGCGCGCCGGCCACGTGCTTGTTCGGATTGCCCGCGGTCTCGCACTTGATGGTGTAGCCGGGACCGCCAGTTCCGACCCGCGGGTTGTTCGGGTCCTTCGACAGCGGATCTCCCCCCTGGATCACGAAGTTGGGGATCACACGATGGAACCTTGTCCCATCATAGAAGCCGCTGTTGGCGAGCTTCTCGAAGTTCGCCACCGTCCCCGGCGCGGCGTCCGGATAAAGCACGCCCTCGAACTTGCCCCTGGCGGTGTCGAAGCTGACCCGCTTGCTCTGGCTCACTGCGCGGCCTCCAGTTCCTCGAGATTCTGCTGGTGCAGGGTTCTGACCTCCACGATCTTCAGGCGCCGCAGGCCGCCGGGAAGCTGCACCCGCACCTCGTCGCCCACCTTCTTCTCCGTCATCGCGCGACCCAGCGGTGAGGCGATGGAAATGTGCTCCGGATTGTCGAAGTCCATGGAGTCCGGCACGACCAGCTCGTAGCGCTCGCGCTTGCCCGTGGCGAGGTCTTCCACCACGACCCGCGAGCCCAGTCCCACTCCGTCCACCGGCACCTTGGACAGGTCAATCGAGTTGAGCTTGGCGAGTCGACTGCGCAGGTGGCTCAGTCGCGCCTGCACGAACGCCTGGCGCTCGAGCGCGGCGTGGTAGTCGCCGTTCTCGCGCAGGTCGCCCTGCTGGATCGCCTTCTTCAGCGCCTCCGGAAGCACCCAGTTCAGCTCGTGATTGAGCTTCTCGATCTCCGCGGCCAGGACGCGCTTCGCCTCCTCGATCATTCGGGAATCCTACCCGTTCCGGCCGAACGTTTCCAGCGTCCGCCGCAAACCGAGCGGGTCGCGCTGAGGCATGGAACAGGCCGAGCCGGCACAGACCAGGGCCACCGGCGGCTCGATTCCGGGAACGGGCGAAAGGCGCCGCGGGATCACCACCTTGCGGGGGCGGAAGACGGTAAGCGCTTCGCGTGCAAGGTCTTGCCCCTCCGGTCCCGGGGCGATCTCCACGGTGCATGGTCCGGTGATCACCCAGTCGGCACCGCGCAGCCAGGTGGCTGCGTGCAGCCCGAGCTCGCTCGCCGCGGCGGAGAAACAGCGCAGCAGCTCCTCGGCCCGGCGCGCATACCGCTCTTCTCCGGACAGCGCGGCGAGCCGCAGCAACGCCAGCGCCGCCACGCCGTTGGCCGAAGCGGTAGGCGCATCTTGGATCGGCTTGGCGCGCACCTTGAGCAGGCCGGTGGAGTCGCCTGCG
>DATMBH010000112.1:0-7706 GCA_035559335.1 Gemmatimonadales bacterium | reverse complement strand
GGCCGCGACCACGTTGAGTGCAGGCTTGAGCCGACCCACCGCCTCCATCGCACCCAGCACCGCCGCCGCCCCGCTCATGTCGTATTTCATGTCCTCCATCGAAGCGGCCGGCTTGATGGAGATTCCGCCGGTGTCGAACGTTATCCCCTTCCCCACCAGGCCCACCGGCGCCTCGTCCCCCGCTCCCTTGTACTCCAGCACCACGAAGCGGGGTTCCGTGGCAGAGCCCTGTGCCACGGCCAGCAGTGCGCCGAAGCCCTCCTCCTGCAGCCTTGCCCGGTCCATCACCGTGATCGCGAACCCGTGACGGGAGGCCAGATCGGCGTCCGTCTCCGCCAGGAAGCTGGGAGTCGCCCGGTTCGGGGGAAGGAACTGCAGCCGCCGCGCCAGCGACTGGCCCTCGGCAACGGCAACGCCGATCCGGAATCCAGCTTCGGCGGCCGCGCGTTCCTCCGGCGCCACGATCACCGTGAGCGAGGTGACCGGCGGCTTGCGATCCTCGTTAGGTGTCTTCAGCTCGTCGAACACCCAGGCGCCCTGCGCCATACCCTCCGCGGCGACCTGGGCGAAATCGCGGACCTCAGCCTTGCCGCGCCAGGCGGAGGGTACCGCAAACGCTACCTTGCCCGTGCCCAGCGTCCGGGCGCGCCGCGCGGCCACGGCCGCGGCCCGGCGCAGCTGCGCGCGCGATATGTCCTCGGCCTTGCCCATCCCCACCAGCAGCAGGCGGCGCCGCCCGCCGTCCAGGTACACGGGAGTAACCTCGTCCCGCGCCCCCGTTACGTCGCCGGAGCTGAACAGCTGCCCCAGCACCCCACCCGACAGCGCATCGAGCGAGGCGAGTTCCTTCGGAAGCGACTTCTCCTTCAGCTTCGGAACGCCGACGGCCACCAGCACCTCGGCCGTCTCGGCGAGCGGTACCGCGCTGAGCTGATAGTTCATCCTAGATGCTCGATGACACCGTCGGCAAACGCCGAAGTGCTCACTTCCGTGGCGCCCTCGGTCTGGCGCGCTAGATCATAGGTCACCCGCTTCGACCGGATCGCGCCTTCCAGCCCTTGTACGATGCTCCGGGCCACATCGTTCCAGCCTAGGAACTCGAACATCATCACACCCGAGAGAATCACGCTGCCGGGGTTCACCTTGTCCTGGTCGGCGTACTTGGGTGCGGTGCCGTGGGTGGCCTCGAACACCGCATAGCCATCGCCGATGTTGCCCCCCGGCGCCATGCCGAGTCCGCCTACCTGAGCCGCCGCCGCGTCCGAGAGGTAGTCGCCGTTAAGATTGGGCGTGGCCACGACCGAATACTCGCGCGGCCGGAGCAGCAGCTGTTGAAACATCGAGTCGGCGATGCGGTCCTTCACGACCACCTTGCCCTTCGGGACTTCGCCCTTGAGGTCGGATTCAGGGATGGTGCGGTCGCCGAACTCCTCCCTCGCCACGGCGTAGCCCCAGTCGCGGAACGCGCCCTCGGTGAATTTCATGATGTTGCCCTTGTGCACCAGGGTCACAGAGTCGCGGCCGCGCTCCAGTGCATAACGGATCGCGAACGCCACCAGGCGCCGGGAGCCGAACTCGCTCATCGGCTTGACGCCGATCGCGCTGGACTCGCGGAACTGCTTGCCCTTCAGCTCGCCAATGATGAAGTCGCGCAACCGGTTTGCCTCCGGCGTGCCGGCCGCGAACTCGATTCCCGCGTACACGTCCTCCGTGTTCTCGCGGAAGATCACGATGTCGATGTCCTGGGGACGCTTCATCGGCGACGGCACGCCCTCGAAGTAGCGCACCGGCCTGACGCACGCGTACAGATCGAGGATCTGCCGCAGCGCCACGTTCAGCGACCGGATCCCGCCGCCCACGGGCGTGGTGAGCGGGCCCTTGATGCCCACGCGGAACTGCTTGATGCGCTCGAGCGTCTCCTCAGGCAACCAGTTGCCGGTTTGGTTGAAGGCCTTCTCCCCGGCTAGCACCTCGAGCCAGTGGATCCTGCGCTTGCCGCCTGATGCCTTCTCCACGGCGGCGTCAAAGATGCGGCGGCTGGCCCGCCAGATGTCGCGGCCAGTGCCGTCGCCTTCGATGAATGGGATTATCGGCTGATCCGGCACCGTGTAGACGCCGTTCTCATATGTGATGGGACTTCCGTTCTCCATATTCGCTCGTCCGCAGGTCGGAGTGGATGATACCGACACCAGTGGAGCGGAGAAGGTAGTAGGGGCTGGGGGTTAGGGACTAGGGGCGGGTAAGGCGGGAAGGCGGCAAGAGCGGGCGTCGCGGGCACCGGAATCAGCCTATGCACTCCCCCGGTACTAACCGCCTCTCAACCATCCAGCCCTACCGCCCCACTGGAAGCGTGACGAGGCTGAAGGGCCAGGTTGCAGTAGGTGTGTCTCCCTGGCAACCGCCATCACAACAGGCACACCCCGAAGCAGAAGCTGTTCCAGAACACCGTCGGGTCGCCTCCCGCCGTGGAGCCCACTATCACCTTACCCGTGCCCGGGTCGAATGGTGTCGCGTTCGTCAGCGTCACGCCCAGCGAAGTCTGGACCGCGCTGTTGTTGAAGACCCTGATGTACGCCCCAGTAGTCGGCTGGCTAATCGGGAACACTAGTCCGTCAAAGGTGAAGCTACCCGTCGGACGTGTTAGCGAGAACTGGATCCGAGTGGGGTCCTGGCGTTTGAACGTGACTCGATTGAAGACCTGGATTGCGGCGCCGGCGGTGACGTCCAGCGTCACGCTATCCAACGTGAGCTCCGCCGCGCGCAGTCCCTGTGCATACACAGTCTGTCCGGTTCCGAGCACCGTGCGAGCGCTCACCGTGTCTGCCGTCTGGAGCTGGCCGGCTGCTGCGATATTGGAGAGCAGCGCGACGGCGCCGGTTGTGTTCCCGATGCTGAGATTGGCGAACTGTGAATTGCTTGATCCAAACGCCGTGTTGGGGTGCGTGAAGCTCACTGTCTGGCTCCCCGAGCCGTCCAGGATAGTCACGTGCGACCCCGTCGCATGGAACGATGTGGATCCAGTGCTCTGGCTGAAGTTACCGCGCACTCGGAGAGTGCCGCTCGTCAGGCGGCCAATGGTGGTGCCGCCGCTGAACGTGGCGTTGCCGCCAACAGTGATGTTGTCCCCGTTACTCATGCGCAGCGTGCCCGTGGAGGACGTTGCAAAATCGCCTGCCACATCGAGAATATTGCCGCGTACGTCGAGCACGCCGCCCGAAACGACCAGCGCACCGGGGCCGCTCACTCCCAGGCCGCTGTCCACCACCATGCTGTCTCCACCCACCTGTAGCGTCGTGCCGGCCGCAACTGATGCCGTGCCGCGAAGGATGCCGCCGCGGTTGAGCGAGAGCACGCTGCCCGATACGGCGACGTGCCCGCTACTCGTCAGCCGCGCGTCAATGATTCCCGTTCCGAGCGTCCCTGTCCGCTCCAGCGTCCCCTGGTTGTCGAACAGCGCGTCGCTTGGCGAGTACGCGTTGTAGTAGGAGTAGCTATTCACCTGAGCGTCGAACACCCCGCCCGGCAGCGTCCTGATCACGCTGCCATTGCCGCCGCCGATGTGACCAGCGCTCCAGGTGGCGGTGCCAGCGATTTCCAGCCTCTGGCGCCGGATGTACCTGGTAGACCCGCTCGTGAGGCTGGCCTGTGCGCCCGCCGCGATGCGCGTGGTGCCGGCGCTGTCCAGCAACCCGGCCGACCAGGTGAAGGCGGTATCAACCCGGATCAGACCGCTGTTTCGCACCTCACCGCCGCTCACGGAGAATCGTTGCAACACCACGCTGTCGGCGGGACTGAGCGCCACAACACCGGCCAGCAGCCGCACCGCACCCCTGCCTTGCTGGGTGAAGCCGTTCAGCAGCGAGTCGGTGCCACCGTTCAGGTCGATGAACGCCCCGGAATCCACGCTCGCGGCGCCAGCTAGCCGGCCGCCGTTACCGAGCACCAGCGTAGCAACCTTGATGTCCATCAGGCCCGTGTTGAGCACCCTGACGTCCATGGTGGCGAGCCCCGAGCCCGCCGTGCGGCGTAGCGTGCCCTGGTTATCGAACTGCCCGGTAGCCGGCGAGTACGCGTTGTAGTACGAGTAGCTGTTCACCTGCGCGTCGAAGACCCCGCCCGGCACCGTTCGGATAACGCTGCCGTTGCCTCCTGCTATGTTGCCCGCGCTCCAGGTGGCCGAGCCCGCGATTTCGAGTGTCTGGCGGTTGATGTACTTCGTTCCCGCGCCTGAGAGGCTCGCCTGCGCGCTCGCCGGGATGCGGATCGTACCCGCGCTGTCCAGCACGCCCGCTGTCCACGTGAAGTTGGTATCCACGACGATCAGGCCGCGGTTGCGCACCTCGCCGGCGGACACCGTCAGGCGCCGCAGCAGCACGCTGTCGCCGGCCGCCAGCGCCACCACCCCGCTCGCAATCGACACCGTGCCGGAGCCGGTCTGGGTGAAGCCGCCCATTAGCGAGTCCGTGCCGCCGTTCAGAGTGAGCGTAGCCCCGGCCGCGACGTTCACCGTGTCGGCCAGCCGCGCGCCATTGCTCAGCGACAGGTTGGTTGCCTGGACATCCACCAGACCGGAGCTAACGAACAGCACGTCAAACGTCCCTGATCCCGCTGCACCAGTGCGCCGCAGCGTACCCTGGTTGTCGAACAGCGCGGTGGCAGGTGAGAACGCGTTATAGTACGCGTAGCCGTTCGTCTGCACATCGAGTGCGCCGCCAGGCAGCGTCCGGATCACGCTCCCGTTGCCGCCACCGATGTTCCCCGCCATCCACGTGGCGGTACCCTCCAGATCGAGCACCCGCCCGTTGTTGATGAACTTCGTGCCGGTCCCCGTGATGGCAAGCCCGGCGCCCGCGACCACGCGCGTGGTGCCGGAACCATCCTGGGTGCCGGCGGTCCAGCTCATGCTATCCACAACCACCAGGAATCCCGTCCCACCTAACGTGCCGCCGGTTAACTCCAGGAGCGTCGTGGTATCCGCAACGGCCGCGTCGAAACTGGCCGTCCCGCCGCTCACCCGCGTGGCGCCGCTCATGTTGTAGCGGCCACCGAAGCTCACCGCCCCGGCTGTCACCGCTACATCACCCAAGCCACTGATGTCGCTGGCGGCGCCCAGCGTGTGCGTGCCACCCCCGAAGCGCAACGTCGCACCCGAGGCCACCGTAGCCACCGGAGTCGAGCTGCCACCCTCGTCCAGACCCAGCGTCGTCGCCAGCACCTCGATCGTGCCCGCCCCGTTGTAGGCCACGTCGATGATGCCCACACCCGTGCCTGCAGTACGCCGCAGCGTGCCCTGGTTGTCGAACTGCCCGGTGGCCGGTGCGTAGCCGTTGTAGTACGAGTAGTTGCTCACCTGCACATCGAGCACCCCGCTCGGCAGTGTCCGGATCACGCTGCCGTTGCCACCGTAGATGTAGCCCGCCGCCCACACGCCGGTCCCAGCCAGCTCCAGCACCCGGGCATTGCTCAGGTAGCGGGTGCTGGTGCTCGTTATGGCCAGGCCCGCACCCGCCACCACTCGCGTCGTGCCCGGGCCGCTCTGCTCGCCCGCCGTCCAGCTCATGCTGTCGGTCACCACCAGCAGACCAGCGCCGCCCACCACCCCGCCGCTCTGCTCCAAGAGCACTGTGGTATCGGCTACCGCTCCGTCGAAATTGGCCGTCCCGCCGCTCACCCGCGTGGCGCCGCTCATGTTGTAGCGGCCACCGAAGCTCACCGTCCCGCCGGTTACCCGCACCATGCCGGCGCCCGATACATCCGAGGCCGTCTGGAAGTTGACCGTGCCGGCGTACACCTCGAGCGTGTCGCCCAGCCCCACACTCACCGGTCCGCTCACCGTGCCGGTGCCAGCGAGCGCCAGCCTCCCGCTCGAGACGGTGATCGCGCCGCTGCTGGTGAGCGTGCCATCGATGTAGAAGGTGCTGGTGCCGCCAGACCTCAGTAGCGTGCCCTGGTTGTCAACCACCAGGTTCGAGGGCGCAAAGGCATTCGTGAATCTCCCGTTGCCTTGCGCATCGAGCGTAGCGCCAGGCAGGATGCGCAGCGTCACCAGGCCGCCACGCAGCCAGGCGTCGCCCGCCCACACCGCGCTGCCCCCAATCTCCACCACCCGCTGCCCGGTGGCGCCGTTGAGGTTGCGGCTGTTCGTCCCGGTCACCAGCGTGCTCGAACCCGGCAGCGTGCGAATGGTGCCGGGATCGAACACGCTGCCGTCACTCCAGTCCCACCGCGTCACGATGTCCACGGAACCGGCGCCGCTGATGTTGCTGCCGGACTGTACCAGTGTGCCCACGCGCATCATGCCCGCAACCACCACCCCGCCGCCCGGAGCCACCAGCGTGTCCGTGATCGTCGCGCGGCCGTTCACCGTAAGGCTGCCGAGGGCCATTGTCACATCGGACGCCTCGAGCGTGTCGCTCGCGCCGACCGTCAAGCCGGTGTTGTTAGGGATGTTCAGCCTGCCATTCACGACCAGGCGCCCGGTCACCGTCGTGAAGGAGAAGGCGTACAGCGGGTCCATGGAGAGGTCGCCCACCACCCCGCTCGCCCTGCCCCCGTTGAGGGCCCGGATCGCCACCCTGCCGCCAGGCGCGTTGGTCACGGTAGAGACCACCAGATTGCTATCCACGTACAGAATGAACGATCCGGCATCGATGACCGAACCCAGCTCAGCGCGGAGGTCCTTCGCGGCGGCGTTGGCCGACAGCACTGGGCTGTTAGGCGCGAAGCGGTGCGCCGCGGGTACGAACACGAAATCGGTGTTGGTCGGCACCCCGTTGGGCAGCCAGTTGGCCGGATCATTCCAGCTGGACGTGACGCCGATCCAGCGCCTCGTCATCGGATTGGGTGTGCCCAGCGCCTCGAACGTGAACGCTGTCAGGCCGCTGCCGCCCGCCTGCACGCTCTGCAGTCCAAGGCGCGTTCCAAGCGTCCAGGTGATGGCCGCACGGCCGGCCGAGTCGGCGACCGTCGTGAGGTTCGAAACAGTGCCGCCGCCGGAGGTCACGGTCCACACGATGGTGTCGCCCGGGGTGGTGTTGCCGAAGCCGTCTCCGACTTCCACTACCAGTGAGTCGGTTAGCAGCGCACTCGTGTCCTGGACCTGGAGGTTGCCGCGCAAGGCCGTGATGACCGTCGCCGGGCCAGGGTAGATGGTGAACGCGGTGCTTGTGTCACCGTCCACGCCGGAGGCGCTGGCGAGGATCGTGTAGCCGGCTGCCGCCTTGTTGATGTACGGCGAGCTGAACGTTGCGACCCCGGCTGAGGTGGCCACGGTGAGCACGCCGCTGAGCACCCCCGGTCCCGGGTTGGCCACGAGTGCCAGGGAGACCGGCGCCGCGAACGCCGTCGCGGTGTTGTTCAGGCTGTCCCGCGCCGTGACCACGACCGTGAATGCAGAGCCAGCCTGCTGGCTGTCCGGCGGCTGGATCGTGAACACGAGGTCCACGGCCCCGCCCGGCGTGATGTCGAAGCTGGCGCTGGTATCGGGCGTCAGCGCGCCGTAACTAACGCTCAACCGGTAGCCGGTCGCTGCCTTGCGCAGCCGCACGCCGCTGAATGACGCAGTGCCGGAGACCGCGGCCACCCGGGTGACGCCGTACAGCGAGTCTGCCCCCGGGTTGGCGGCCAGCGCGAGCGTGACGCTGTCGGTGAAGGCGGTCACAACGTTGCCGTAGGCGTCGTGCACCGATGCCTGCACCACCGGGGCG
>DATMBH010000111.1:0-9492 GCA_035559335.1 Gemmatimonadales bacterium | reverse complement strand
CGCGATGTGCGCGCTCATCACCGCGTCCACGCCCGCCTCTACCGCCACCCGGAACGGCACCAGCTCCAGCGAGTCCAGCCGCCCGCGCGAGACCGTGATGACGGGAAGCGCGACGTGAGAGTCGGTCCCGGTATCGCCGTGGCCCGGGAAGTGCTTCGCGGTGGCCAGCATCCCGTGGTCGTGCAGGCCCCGGATGAACGCCGCGGCCAGCCGGCCGACCTGCACCGGGTCCTCGCCGAAGCTGCGGGTGTTGATGATTGGGTTGGCGGGGTTGTTGTTGACGTCAACGACGGGGGCGAAGGCCATGTGGAACCCGACCGCGCGGCCCTCGGTGGCGATCACGCGCCCGACATCGTAGGCATCGTCCACCCGCCCGGTGGCGCCTAACGCCATGTTGCCAGGGAAGGTGGTGCCGCCGCGGATCCGCATCGAGGGCCCGCTCTCGAGGTCCGCGGCCATCAGCAAGGGCAGCCGCGATGCGCGCTGCAGTCGGTTGAGCTTTGCCGCCACGTCGTAGGGCGAGGTGCCGATGCCCATTACGAACCCGCCCACACGCTGCTCTTCCACCAGACGCAGCGCAGCCTCCATCGCCTCGTTGTCGTCGGCCCAGTAGGCGCCGTCTATCCACGGCATGACCAGCTGCGCCGCCTTGTCGCGCAGCGACATCTCCGCGATACTCGGGAGCGAGGTGGCGTGGCGCAGCTCCGCGGCGCCCCGGATGTCCGCCACCTCGGGCTGAATCACCACTCGCTCGCCGGGCCCCGGCAGCGGCTCGACATCGGGCGGCGGGGCCGGCGAGCCCGGCCCGCAAGCGGCCAAAGCCAACACCAGCGAAAGGATTCGCGCGTGAACGCTCACCGGCTGCTCGTGCTCCTGTCGGGTACGATTGCGGTCGCGGTTTTCGGATGCGGAGCCCGGCCCCAGCAAGGACAGCCACGGGTCCGCCCCGGCATCGAGGTGCTGCTCGACGACTCGGCACACCTCATAGCCGGCCGGCGCATCGGCCTGATCACTAACCAGGCCGGCGTGGACTCGCGCGGCACCAGCAGCATCAACCGGCTCCATCGGTTCCGGAGCGCGAGTCTCGTCGCGCTGTTCGCCCCCGAGCACGGCATCCGCGGCGCCGCGGCCCCGGGCGAGCTGGTCTCCGACACGCTCGATGCCGAGACCGGACTTCCAATCTACAGTCTCTACGGGGCAAATCGAGCGCCCACCCGCGAGCAGCTGGAGCGCCTGGACGCGCTGCTCATCGACCTGCAGGACGTGGGGGCGCGGCCGTACACCTACATCACCACGGCGATCCTCTCCATGCGAGCCGCCGCGGAAGCCGGCAGGCGGGTAATCCTGCTCGACCGGCCCAATCCGATAGGCTGCACAGTGCAGGGGCCCGTCCTCGACCCCACCTACGCCTCGTCGATCGGCATGCTGCCGGTGCCACTGCGTCACGGCATGACGCTCGGCGAGCTGGCGCGGCTCGCCAACGCCCAGCTCGCCATTGGCGCCGATCTGGTCGTCGTCCCGGTGAGCGGCTGGCGTTGCGAGTGGTTCGACCAGACCGGCCTGCCGTGGGTGCGGCCCTCGCCCAACCTGCCCGACCTCGAGGCCGTGGCGTGGTATCCGGGCACCGTACTGTTCGAAGCCACCAACCTGTCGGTGGGGCGGGGCACCGATGCGCCGTTCCGCCAGATCGGGGCCCCGTGGCTCACGCCGCCCGCGCTCCACCTGCCCGGCGGCGAATGGCGCAGGGCTTGGGAGCCAATCACGTTCACCCCACGCAATCCTGGCGACGGCAAGTTCAGCGGCGTCGAGTGCCAGGGCTTGCGGTTCCCGCGGTTCGATCGCGCCCGCACCGACCCGATCGTCGAGGCGCTGCGCATCATGGCGCTGATCGCCGGCAGCCAGCCCGACTCGTTCCGCGTCGACCGGCGTGGCCTGGCGCTCCGCCTCGGCATTGCCTGGGACCCGGCCGACGCGCCGCCTGCCGACGGCTGGGCAGCCGATCGCGAACGGTTCCGGACGCGGGCGGCGCCGTACCTGCTCTATCCCCGGTAGTCATGCGCCATTCGCACGCGGTCAGGCTGGCCTCAAGCGGCTCGCAGCGGTAAACTTCTCCGGCTGTGGCCATTGACCCCCGGCGCCTGACCCTGCTTCCCGAACCGCTCAAGAACTTCGTGCTTGGGCTGCTCGATCCCGTCGCCGACGGGTTGATAAAGCGGGGACTCAGGCCGAACGGGATCACCACGCTGTCCATCGTAGTGCTCGGGGCCTCTGGCGCTGCCTTCGCCATCGGCTGGCTACGCGCCGGCGCCGCGCTGCTGCTGCTGTCCGGCTTCTTCGACCTGCTTGACGGCAAGGTCGCCCGCCGGGGCGGCATGTCCAGCAACTTCGGCGCCTTCTACGACTCCACGATGGATCGCCTCGGCGAAGGACTGCTGTTCACCGGCATCGGGATCTTCTACATCCGGTCGGTGATGGCACAGGCGCCGGGTGAACGCCTGCCGGTGCTCGGACTCGGCCTGTGCTTCGCGGCGCTCATGGGCGCGTTTCTCGTCTCCTATGCGCGCGCCCGGGCCGAGGGCCTCGGCCTCGAGTGCAAGGTGGGCATGGCCCAGCGCGCCGAGCGCATCGTTTACCTGGCCGTCCCCACCATAATCTGGGGCGCCGGACCCGGCGGCTGGCTGCTGCTGGGAATCCTCAGCTGGCTCACCCTAGTCAGCTGGATCACCGTGGTGCAGCGCATCGCCCACGTGTATCGCATCACCGAGGGAGCCGCGGCACCACGACAAGCCGCCGCGAGAACGACACCGAAAGGAAACTGACGTTGACCAAGTCAGCCCGTACCATAAAGCCGGCCACCGGCCGCCTCGGGGTCCTCACCCCCGGCATGGGCGCGGTCGCCACCACCTTCTACGCCGGCGTCGAAAGCGCCCGTCGCGGTCTGGCGATGCCCATCGGCTCGCAGACCCAGCTCGGCACCATCCGCCTTGGCAAGCGCACCGACGGCCGCAGCCCGAAGATCAAGGACTTCGTTCCCTTGGCGAACCTCGACGACCTGGTGTTCGGCGGCTGGGACCCGATCCCCGACGACGCCTATACCTCGGCCAAGGTTGCCGGAGTGCTGGAGGAGAAGCACATCGAGGCCGTGGCGCCGTTCCTGCGCTCCATCACGCCGATGCGCGCGGTCTTCGACCAGTACTACGTCAAGAAACTCCAGGGCACCAACGTCAAGCAGGGCAAGACCAAGCGCGACCTCGCCGAACAGCTGCGCGAGGACATCCGCCAGTTCAAGAAGACCAACAAGCTCGACCGCGCCGTCGCGGTGTGGTGCGCCTCCACGGAGATCTTCATTCAGCCGGGCCCCGCGCACGCCTCACTGAAGGCGTTCGAGAAGGCGATGGACGAGAACGACCCCGCCATCGCGCCCTCGATGCTGTACGCCTGGGCCTGCCTGATGGAAGACGTGCCGTTCGCCAACGGCGCGCCTAACCTCACCGTTGACATCCCGGCCATCCAGGAACTGGCGCGGGAACGACGCATCGCGATCTCGGGGAAGGACTTCAAGACCGGCCAGACGCTGATGAAGACCGTGCTCGCCCCGATGCTCAAGGCGCGCATGCTCGGCCTGGCGGGCTGGTACTCTACCAACATTCTCGGCAACCGCGACGGCGAAGTGCTCGACGATCCCGAGTCGTTCAAGACCAAGGAGGAGTCGAAACTCGGCGTGCTGGAGCACATCCTCCAGCCCTCGGTCTACCCGGAGCTGTACGGCAAGATCTACCACAAGGTGCGGATCAACTACTACCCGCCGCGCGGCGACAACAAGGAAGGCTGGGACAACATCGACATCTTCGGGTGGATGGGCTACCCGATGCAGATCAAGGTCGACTTCCTGTGCCGCGACTCGATCCTCGCAGCGCCGATCGTGCTGGACCTGGCGCTGTTCACCGACCTGGCGCAACGCGCCGGCATGCACGGTATCCAGGAATGGCTGTCGTTCTACTACAAGAGTCCGATGGCCGCCGAGGGACTCACCCCCGAGCATGACCTGTTCATCCAGCAGACCAAGCTCAAGAACACGCTACGCTGGATGATGGGCGAAGAGCAGATCACCCACCTGGGTGTCGAATACTACGAATACGAGGGCTGAACTAGATGTTTTTGCTTTACCTCGCGCTGGGATCCGGCATTCTCGCGCTGTTGTTCGCGTACGTCACCACGCGACGCGTGCTCCGCGAGGACACCGGCACCGACACGATGCGCTCCATCGGGGCCCTAATCCAGCAAGGCGCCGCCGCGTTCCTGCGCCGGGAATACACGTTCCTGGCGTGGTTCGTGCTGGTGGTGGGAGCCCTCATCTGGGTATTCGTTGACAACGACGTAACCGGCAAGTTCGCCGCGCTCGGCGTGGTGGAGCAGGGACGCCTCACCGGATTGCCGCGCACGGCCATCTCCTATGTTCTGGGGGCGCTGGCTTCTGCCTCGGCCGGCTGGATAGGCATGTATATCGCGGTGCGGGCCAACGTGCGCACCGCCGCAAAGGCGCGCACCGGCCTCAACCCGGCGCTGCGCGTTGCGTTCTCGTCAGGCGCGGTGATGGGCATGACGGTGGTCGGCATCAGCCTGGCGCTGCTGGCCGGCCTGTATCTGCTGTTCCAGAACTTCCAGCCGCTCACCGGGTTCGCCTTCGGTGCCTCCTCGATCGCGCTGTTCGCCCGCGTGGGCGGCGGGATCTACACCAAGGCGGCCGACGTCGGCGCCGATCTGGTGGGCAAGGTCGAGGCGGGAATCCCGGAGGACGACCCGCGCAACCCGGCCACCATCGCCGACAACGTAGGCGACAACGTGGGCGACGTGGCCGGCATGGGCGCCGACCTGTTCGAGTCGTACACCGGATCGGTCGTGGCCGCCATGTCGCTCGCCGCGATTGGAGTCGCAGGCGTCGGCCAGTACGCGGTGCTGCCGGCCGATGCCGCGCTCAACTGGCACTCGG
Source organism: Gemmatimonadales bacterium (assembly GCA_035559335.1). Classification (GTDB taxonomy): domain Bacteria; phylum Gemmatimonadota; class Gemmatimonadetes; order Gemmatimonadales; family JACORV01; genus DASXPG01. The sequence continues at coordinate 4,502 of DATMBH010000111.1, read as the reverse complement.
TCGCCTATGTGCTGCCGCTCGGCATCATGGCGCTCGGCATCATCAGCTCCATCATCGGCACCTTCTTCGTCCGAACCAGTGAGAAGGCCGATATGGGCCGACTGCTCTGGGCCCTGCGCGCCGGCGTGTTCGGCGCGGGCGCGCTGATCCTGATCGCCACTGCGGTCACCGTCCTGCGGCTCGATCTCAGCCTCAACCTGTTCTGGTCCATCGTGGTTGGACTGGTGGCCGGCCAGATCATCGGCACCGCCACCGAGTACTACACGGCCTACGAATTCTCCCCGACGCGCAAGCTCGCGGCGCAGGCGGTTTCCGGCACCGGCCCGGTGGTCATCGGCGGCATTGCGTTAGGCATGTTATCCACGGCGGTGCCGCTGGTCACGATCGTCATCGCCACCTGGCTCACGTTCAAGCTGGCCGGCCTGTACGGTATCGCGCTGGCCGCGGTGGGGATGCTGTCCACCCTCGGCATAACCCTCGCGACCGACGCCTACGGGCCGGTAGCCGACAACGCTGGCGGCATCGCCGAGCAGTCGAGGCTGCCGCCCGAGGTACGCGAGCGCACCGACGCGCTAGACTCTCTGGGCAATACCACGGCAGCGACCGGCAAGGGCTTCGCCATCGGGTCGGCGGTGCTCACCGCCCTGGCGCTGATGGTCACCTACTCGCAGACCACCCGGGTGCGTGCCTTCGATCTGCTGGATGTCGAGGTGCTACTCGGACTGATGGTCGGCTCGCTGATGCCGTTCCTGTTCAGCGCGCTCACCATGGGCGCCGTGGGCCGCGCTGCCATGCGCATGGTGGAGGAGGTACGGCGGCAGTTCCGCGAGATCCCGGGCATCATGGAAGGCACCACGCCGCCTGACGCCGCCGGAGCGGTACGCATCGCCACCGACGGCGCGATCCGCGAGATGGTCCTACCCGGCGCGCTTGCGGTCGTTGTCCCGATTCTCGTCGGTGTGGTCCTCGGCGCGGAGGCGCTAGGAGGCCTGCTGATCGGTTCGATAGGTTCGGGTGCGCTGCTCGCCCTCATGATGGCGAACGCCGGCGGCGCCTGGGACAACGCCAAGAAGTACATCGAGAAGGGCAACCACGGCGGTAAGAACTCCGACGCGCACCGCGCGGCCGTGGTCGGCGACACCGTGGGCGATCCGTTCAAGGATACCTCGGGGCCCAGCCTCAACATCCTGCTCAAGCTGATGGCAATAGTCGCGGTCGTGTTCGGGCCGCTCTTCCTCTAGGATGAAAGACATGCTCACAACCCTGCTCTCTGCCCAGGAACACCGCCCCGGCGGTGAGGTCAATATCCGCCTCCCGGAGCTCGACACCGGCCCATTCTTGTTCGGGCTCACCGGGCCCACCGTCCTGATGCTCGGCCTGCTAGTGTGCGCCCTGGGCCTGCTGTTCGGCCTGGTGACATACGCGGGAGTGAAGAAGTTGCCGGTGCATCGCGCGATGGCCGAGGTCTCGGAGCTTATCTACGCCACCTGCAAGGCCTACCTGGTGCAGCAGGGCAAGTTCCTCCTGGTCTTGTTCGCCTTCATCGGCGCCGTGATCGTAGCGTACTTCCTGCTGACCGACCTCGAGATTCCGAAGATCGTCATCATCCTGATCTTCGGACTGATAGGCATGGCAGGCAGCTACGGAGTGGCGTGGTTCGGAATCCGAATCAACACCCTGGCCAACTCGCGCACCGCGTTCGCCAGCCTTACGGGGAAGGCGTTCCCGGTCTACGAAATCCCGCTACGCGCGGGCATGAGCGTCGGCATGATGCTCATCTCCGTCGAGCTGCTGTTCATGCTGGCGATCCTGCTGTTCGTCCCGGTGGACGTGGCGGGAGCCTGCTTCCTGGGGTTTGCGATAGGTGAGTCGTTAGGAGCAGCCGCGCTGAGAATCGCGGGCGGGATCTTCACCAAGATCGCCGACATCGGCTCCGACCTGATGAAGGTCGTATTCAAGATCAAGGAAGACGACGCCCGCAACCCCGGCGTCATCGCCGACTGCACCGGCGACAATGCCGGCGACAGCGTCGGCCCCACTGCCGACGGCTTCGAGACCTACGGCGTCACCGGCGTTGCGTTGATCACCTTCATCGTCCTCGCCGTCACCGAGCCCGTGATTCAGGCCAGGCTGCTGGTGTGGATCTTCGTGATGCGCGTCGTGATGATCCTGGCCTCAGGGCTCAGCTACCTTATCAGCAACGGCGTCGCGCGCGCCCGCTACGGCGAGGTGGCTAAGTTCCACTTCGAGCAGCCGCTGCACCAACTGGTGTGGCTCACGTCGCTGGTGTCGGTGGCGCTCACCTACGGGGTATCGTACCTGGCGATCGGCGACCTCGGCGGCAACACCGACCTGTGGTGGCAGCTCTCGACCGTGATCAGCTGCGGCACGCTGGCCGGCGCGATCATCCCCGAACTGGTGACGGTGTTCACATCGACCCGCTCGCGCCACGTGCGAGAGGTCGTCACTAGCTCCCGCGAGGGCGGCGCTTCGCTCAATATCCTCTCGGGCTTCGTGGCGGGGAACTTCTCGGCCTACTGGATCGGCATGGCCATCATGGGCCTGATGGCCCTGGCCTACGCCTTCTCCACCGCCGGCCTCGTGGATCTCATGAAGGCGCCGGCAATCTTCGCCTTCGGCCTCGTAGCCTTCGGCTTCCTGGGCATGGGCCCGGTCACCATCGCCGTGGACAGCTACGGTCCGGTGACCGACAACGCCCAGTCGGTATACGAACTAAGCACCATCGAACAGCTGCCCGGCATCGAGGCGGAGATCGAGAAGGACTTCGGCTTCAAGCCCAACTTCGCCGTGGCGAAGGACCTACTGGAGGAAAACGACGGGGCGGGGAACACGTTCAAGGCGACCGCCAAGCCGGTGCTGATAGGCACCGCGGTGGTCGGCGCCACCACGATGATCTTCTCGATCATCATGGCGCTCACCCACGGCCTAAGCGAGGGAATGAACAACCTGTCGATCCTGCACCCGCCGTTTCTGCTTGGGCTTATCACGGGCGGCGCTGTGATCTACTGGTTCACAGGAGCTTCCACCCAGGCGGTTACGACGGGAGCCTATCGGGCCGTCGAGTTCATCAAGGCCAACATCAAGCTCGAGGGCACCGCCAAGGCCTCGGTAGAGGACAGCAGGAAGGTGGTCGAGATCTGTACCCAGTACGCGCAGAAGGGGATGTTCAACATCTTCCTGGGGGTGTTCTTCTCGACGCTGGCCTTCGCGTTCATCGAGCCATTCTTCTTCATCGGCTACCTGATCTCGATCGCCATGTTCGGCCTGTTCCAGGCCATCTTCATGGCGAACGCCGGCGGCGCGTGGGACAACGCGAAGAAGATCGTGGAGACCGAGCTCAAGATGAAGGGAACCGAACTGCACGCTGCGTCAGTCGTGGGCGACACCGTGGGCGATCCCTTCAAGGACACCTCGTCGGTCGCGATGAATCCCGTGATCAAGTTCACCACGCTATTCGGACTGCTGGCCGTGGAGCTGGGTGTCTTCCTGGCGGGTGAACAGGGCGCCCTGCTCGGCCAGGTGCTGGCGGCGGTGTTCTTCGTGGTGGCGCTCGGGTTCGTATACCGTTCGTTCTACGGCATGAGAATCGAAGCGGCCTAGCGGCCGGACCGACTAGTTAGATTGTACGCACGATGAAAGGCGATCAGATAATGGTGACCGGTCTCGGGGCCATGCTGATCGCCTTTGTGCTGTGGTACTTCCTGTCTCCCGTACGGCGCAGATGACCCGCATCACGTTTCCGGTCACCGGGATGAGCTGCGCCGCGTGCGCCGGAGCGGTGCAGCGCCGCCTCGCCGCCACCGACGGCGTCTCCGAAGCGGCTGTCAATCTCGCTACGAACAAGGCCACCGTCGAATGGTCCGGTGGCGCTCCCGACCTCAAGGCCCTCACCGCGGCCGTGCGCGCGGCCGGTTACGACGTCGGTCGCGACGTGCTGAGCATCGCGATCCCAGGACTCAGGTTCGTGCCGAGCACCGAGCGCCTGGAGCGCGCGATCGCGGCCGTGCCGGGAGTTGAGGCAGTCACCGCCAACCCCGCCGCCGAGTCGCTGCGGGTCACCTACGTGCCCGGCTTCACCAGCGTCGAGTCGCTGGAACAAGCGGTTGCCGAGTGTGGACTCGAAACCGGTCCGATCGCGGCAGCCGATCCGCTGGCCCGCGACGAGGCGCTGTCCCGCGCCGAGCAGCGCGACCTGACCTGGAAGTTCGCGGTTTCCGCCCTTGCGACACTGGTGACGATGCTCGGTTCGATGCCGCTTATGGGCGGCGGCGCCGGTCACAGTGTGCGCAGCCACGACTTGCTGGCCCGGCTGCTCGAACCGGCGGACGCGGCGCTGCGTGGCGCCATGCCGTGGCTCTATGCAATGCGTCCGGCAACGCTCAAGCTGGTGCTGCTGGCCGCGAGCGTGCCGGTCGTCTTCTGGGCGGCGCGCCGCATCTACGTGGCGGCGTGGCGGGGCATCAGGCACCGCGCCGCCGACA
>DATMBH010000110.1:0-7384 GCA_035559335.1 Gemmatimonadales bacterium | reverse complement strand
GGCGGTGCTCGTCGTCGACGGGCAGGTCACGGACTCCTTCCGCTCGCTGGTGCGGCCCTCGCGCCCGGTGAGCGTCCGGGCGCGCGAGGTCCACGGCTACTCCGACTCCGACCTGGCTGGGGCCCCACCGTTCGCCGTGGTGTGGGAGGACTTCCGCCGCTTCTGCGGAGACAGGGTCCTGGTCGCCCATAACGGCAGGCGATTCGACGTCCCGGTGCTGGAGCGCATGGCGGCGGACATTGGCCGGCCCGAGCGGCTGAGGGTCTTCGATACACTTCCGCTGGCTCGCTCGCTGTCCGGCGACAGCTCGCGGCTCGAGGATCTGGCGCGGCGCTTCGGCATCGAGCTGGAGCGCTCGCACCACGCGCTAGACGACGCCCGCGCCCTCGCCGGCGTGTACCTGGCGCTGGAGAAGTTGCGCGCCGAGCGCTCGCGCAAGGCAGCGCTGGTCAACTTGCTGCCGTACTTGGGACTGTCGCTGGCGCTCGATGACCGCCGCGGGGACACCGAGGAGCTGCGACTGCTGTACGGAATTGCCAGGGCGCACGCGTTAGGTCGCTTCAGCGATGCGCTGGAGTACTACGAGCGGGAGCGGGAGCGCCTTGGCTCGCGCGGCCCATCCCCGGAGGAAGTGATCGAGCGACTCGGAGGCCGCGACATGATGGATCGCCTCCGGCAGGAAGTCGATCCCTCGCGGCGCTATCCGAGCGCTGTTGCCAGGCTCGAGGCGCTCCTGGACCAGGGGCCGGACGAGACTATCGAGGACGCCATGCGGCGGTTTCTCCAGCGCGCGGCTTTGTCCACGTCGCAGGGGGCGGAGGTCGATGACCATCGGGTCAACCTGCTCACGCTCCACTCGACTAAGGGACTCGAGTTCTCGCGCGTTTACGTGGTCGGAGTGGAGGACGAACAGCTGCCGGGCTGGATCAGCCCCGACGAGGACCGCGACGAGGCGATCCGCGAGGCGAGGCGACTGCTGTACGTGGGGATGACGAGGGCCCGTGACCGACTGGTGTTGACCCGGGTGGACCGGCGCAACGACCGGCCATCCGGCGGCAGCCAGTTCCTCACTGAAATGGGGCTCGAGGTGGAGCGACCGTTCGAAATCACCATCGCGGGGGCGCCATGACCACCATGCGTGCCGTCCGGATCCATGCGCCTGGTCCGATCGAGGCCATGCGGCTCGAGACCGTACCCCTGCCCGAACCGGGCCCGGGATCTGTGCTGGTGAGGATCGAGGCAGCCGGCGTGAACTTCATCGACATCTACAAGCGCAACGGACTCTACAGCGTTCCGCTTCCGGCGACGCTTGGCGAAGAGGCGTGCGGTGTGGTCGAAAAGACGGGTGTCGGGGTGAGTGAGTTCAAACCAGGGGACAGGGTCGGCTGGGCCGGGACGCTGGGTGCCTATGCGCAGTACGCCGTCGTGCCCGCCGATCGACTGGTAAGTGTCCCGGACAGCGTTCCGGCGCCACTGGCGGCCGCATCACTGCTGCAGGGAATGACCGCCCATTACCTCGCGACCGACACATTTCGACTGGAGCCCGGCCATGTCTGCCTGATTACGGCGGCGGCCGGCGGGGTGGGAACGTGGCTGGTCCAGGTCGCGGAACTGCGTGGCGCGCGAGTTCTGGCCGCCGTGGGCTCCGAAGAGAAGGCAGCCCTGGTTCGTCGGCTTGGCGCCGACGATGTTATCGTCTACCAGGACCAGAACCTGGTTGAGAGAGTACGCGAGCTAACCCGCGGTCGCGGCGTGGACGTGGTGTATGACGGCGTCGGGAGGGCCACCTTCGAAGCGGGCCTGGACTGCCTGAGACCCCGCGGCACCATGGTCACGTTCGGCAACGCGAGCGGTCCGGTGCCCGCGATCGAACCACTGCTGCTAGCGCGCAAGGGCTCGCTGTTTCTGACCCGTCCCGTGCTGGCACACTACACTGCCGATCGCGAGGAGCTGCTGAAGCGGGCCGGCGAGGTTCTGAGCTGGGTGGAAAGCGGCCTGGTAAAGGTCACCATTCACCGGCGCTACGATCTGGCCGAAGTCGCTCAGGCGCACCGCGACCTGGAATCGCGAACCACAACCGGGAAACTGATATTGGAACCCTGACCCCCTACCCCCGACCCCCGATCCCTAGCGAGCGAACCGGTCAAGGAACGCCCTTTCGTCAGGGTTGAGCGCTGTTATCCCGCCTTCCTGCAGCTTCCCCATCACTCGCAGGAACTCCTCGCGGTTGACCGGATGTAGCAACTCGGGGTTTATGCTCCTCCAGCGCGCCAGGTCGGCTTCGCCGGAGGGCCGTTTCTCGGGCGCGACCATGCGTTGCCACCGCGCCGCGGGCGAATGGCGGTCAGCCAGCGCGAGGAACAGCCAGGCGCCAGCGAATCCGCCGAGGTGCGCGAAGTGGGCCACGTTGTCGCGCAGCACACCCATTCCACCTATCAGCGACATCAGCGTCATCACCGCGACCCACACGCGAGCTTCGAGTGCGATGAAGCCCATGACCAAGATGATCTCGCGCGGCCAGTAGCGTGCGAACGCGAGCATTACGCCGAAGGTGGCGCCGCTGGCGCCGACCACGGCCGCGTGGGGCGCGATGAGCGCCGAGGCCAGCGCCCCAGCAAGGGCGCTGCTGAGGTAGAGCCACAGGAACCGGCGGCCGCCTAGTCGCTGCTCGACGGCTGGCCCGAAGATCCACAGGCTCAGCATGTTGAAGAAGATGTGGCCGAAGCCGCCGTGCAGAAACGCGTACGTCAGCGCTGTCCACGGGCGTAGCGGCAGCCAGGCGGGAACCAGGGTCCCTGCCTGCCACAGCGGGGAGCCGGGCGGCGCGAGCAAGTAGGCCGCGATGTTTATCAGGACCAGCGCCGCAACTCTGGGAGTCATCGCCTCGTAGGCTACCCCGGACCGGCCCGCGGCGGTAGTTTCAGATGGACACCATACAATGGCTACCCCCACCGTCTCTCGCCCTCGCGAGGTCCGGGACACCGTCGTAATCCGGTTCGCTGGCGATTCCGGCGACGGCATGCAGGTGACCGGCGCGCAATTCACCATCGAGACCGCGCTTGCCGGCAACGACCTTACAACTTTTCCAGACTTCCCTGCCGAGATCCGCGCTCCGGCGGGTACCACGTTCGGGGTTTCCGCGTTCCAGATTCACTTTGGGTCGCAGGAGATACTGACGCCGGGCGACGAGGTGGATGTCCTGGTGGCGATGAACCCGGCGGCCCTGAAGGTCAACATCAAGGACCTGAAAGCGGGCGGCCTGGTGGTTGCCGATACCGGCGCCTTTACCGAGCGCAATCTCCAGAAGGCGGGCTACGAGTCGAACCCGCTCGAATCCGAGGGCGATTCGCTGGCCAGGTTCCAGATTCTGAAACTCGACATAACGAAACAGACGCTGGAGGCCGTCAAGCCGTTCGGCCTGGGCCAGAAGGACGCTCTGCGCTGCCGCAACATGTGGGCGCTGGGGCTGCTGCTGTGGATGTACGGGCGCGAGCGCCAGGCCACGCTCGACGTGATCGCGCGGAAATTCGCGAAGCGAACCGAGATCGCCCAGGCGAACGCCGCCTGCCTCAATGCAGGGCACGCGTTCGGAGAGACCGCGGAACTCGGCGCCGATCTGACCGGATACGTGGTGCCGCGGGCGCCGGTGCGGCCCGGGACCTACCGCACGGTCAACGGCACCGAGGCCATCGCGTTCGGGCTGGTGACCGGCGCGAAAAAGGCCGCGCTCGGGAGGCTGGTTTTTACCGGCTACCCGATCACGCCCGCCAGCGCGCTGCTGCACACTATGGCGAACCTCAAGCAGTACGGCGTGGTTACGTTCCAAGCGGAGGACGAGATCGCAGCCATCTGCGCAGCGATTGGCGCCTCCTTTGCGGGAGCGTTAGGCGTCACCAGTTCATCCGGGCCGGGCGTGGCGCTCAAGACGGAGGCGCTGGGCCTGGCTATCGCGGCCGAGCTGCCGCTGGTCCTGGTCAATTCGCAGCGCGCCGGCCCCAGCACCGGGCTTCCGACCAAGACGGAACAATCGGACCTGTTCCAAGCGGTGTACGGGCGTAACGCCGACGCCCCGCTGGCGGTGCTGGCCGCAGCCACGCCGGCCGACGCCTTCGAGTGCGCTGTGGAAGCGGTGCGCCTGGCCGTGAAGTACATGACACCGGTGATCCTGTTGTCCGACGGCTTCCTGGCGAATGCCGCCGAGCCGTGGTTGCTGCCTGACGTGGACGCCATCCCCGGCTTCCCGGTCAGCTTCCGCACCGACCCAACCGGGTTCTACCCGTACCTGCGTGATCCGAAGACGCTGGCTCGGGTATGGGCGGTGCCCGGCACGCCGGGCCTCGAGCATCGCATCGGCGGAATCGAGCGCAGCTACGACACCGGGCACATCAGCTACGAGCCCGAGAACCACCAGCGCATGACGGAGACCCGGGCGGCGAAGATCGCGGGCATCGCCGCCGACATCCCGTTGCAGCAGGTGGCGCTGGGACCGACGCGCGGGTCGCTGGCCGTGGTAGGCTGGGGCTCGACGTTCGGCCCGATCCAGCAGGCCGTGAAGCTGGCGCGCGCCGAGGGCCTAGACGTAGCGCACATCCACCTGCGCTATCTGAATCCGTTCCCGCGCAACCTGGGTGAGCTGCTGAGGGGCTACCAGCAGATCCTGGTTCCGGAGATGAACACCGGCCAATTGGTGACGATGCTGCGCAGCAGTTTCCTGGTGCCGGCCATAGGGCTCAGCAAGGTGACGGGCAGGCCGTTCAAGAGTGCCGAGGTCCTGGCGGCGATTCGCTCCCGACTGGAGGTATGAGGAAGCAATGACCACCGTGCTGCAACCGAAGGACTTCGCCTCCGACCAGGAAGTGCGCTGGTGCCCCGGGTGTGGCGACTACGCGATTCTCAAGGCCGTCCACAAGACGCTGGCGGAGCTGGGCGTCTCGCGCGAGAAGACGGTCTTCGTTTCGGGGATCGGCTGCAGCTCGAGGTTCCCGTACTACATGAGCACCTACGGGTTCCACACCATTCACGGCCGCGCCCCGGCCGTGGCGACCGGCGTGAAGCTGGCCAACCCCGAGCTGGACGTTTGGGTGATAACCGGTGACGGCGACGGACTCTCGATAGGCGGGAACCACACGCTCCACGCGCTGCGGCGCAACGTGGACCTCAACATCGTGCTGTTCAACAACGAGATCTACGGCCTGACAAAAGGCCAGTACTCGCCGACGTCGCGGCGCGGCACGAAGTCGCCCTCCACTCCCCAGGGTTCGGTCGACAACCCCGTCAATGCCTGCCAGTTCGCCCTTGGGGCCGGCGCCCGGTTCGTGGCGCGCTCGATAGACACCATGCAACCGCACCTGGTGCAGGTGCTTAAGCGCGCCCACGGGCACCGCGGCGCCTCCTTCGTGGAGGTGTTCCAGAACTGCGTGGTTTTCAACGATGGCGTGTTCGACAACTTCACGGCGAAAGAGACGGCGGCGGAGGCGCAACTGCACCTGGAGCACGGACTGCCGCTGCTGTTCGGAAGGGACCGAAACCGCGGACTCCGGCTGAAGCCTGGCAGGATGGAGCTCGAGGTCGTGACCGTTGGTGAGAACGGCGTCGGCCTGGACGACATCCTGGTGCACGACGAGAAGAACAAGGCTTTGGCCATGTTGCTCGCCGGGCTGGAGCCGCCGGTCTATCCGGTGGCGATCGGAGTCTTGTACGCCGACAGCGGCCCCTGCTACGACCGCGACCTTCACGCGCAGATCGCGGCGGCCGGCCCGCAGAAGGACGATCTCAATGCCCTGATTCGCCAGGGTCGCACCTGGAACGTTTCGGACTGACCGCCGCATGACGATGATACGTTCTCCCCGAGCCGCGTTCGTTATGCTGCTGCTCGTCGCCGGTTGCGGCGAAGAGCGACTGGACCTCTCCGGACTGGGTCCGGTTGATGCCCCGGCCGGAGTGGGCAGCGCCGAGCCCAATCTGGCGGTAAGTCCGGCTGGCACGGTCTTCCTCTCCTGGATCCAGCCCGCCGACTCGGGTCACGTGCTGATGTACAGCCGGCTGGACGGCTCCGCTTGGACCGAGCCGCGCACTATCGCCAGTGGCCGTGGCTGGTTCGTGAACTGGGCCGACTTCCCTTCGCTGCTCGCGCTGTCCGACTCGGCGCTGGTGGCGCACTGGCTGGTCCGGAGCGCCCAGTCGCCGTACGCCTACGACATCGCGGTATCGCGGACGTCCAATGCCGGCGCGAGCTGGACTACGCCGGTCACGCCGCACCGCGACGGCACCCACAGCGAGCACGGCTTCGTCTCCTTCTGGCCCATGGGTGGCGGACGTACGGGTCTGGTGTGGCTGGACGGGCGGAAGTACGCGGCGGCGGAGGCCGCGCACCGGCGCGGCGATTCCTCGGTCGTGGCCGAGATGACCCTGCGCGCGTCGATCATCGAGCCCGACGGGAGCGTCGGTGGGGAAACCGAGCTCGACGGCAGAATCTGCGACTGCTGCCAGACCTCGGCTGCCGTCACCAGCAACGGCCCGATAGTGGTGTATCGCGACCGCTCGCCGTCCGAGATCCGGGACACGTACATCGTTAGGCACGTGAACGGCGCGTGGACGGCTCCGGCCCCGATTGCCAGCGACGGCTGGGAGATCAATGCCTGCCCGGTAAACGGCCCGGCGGTCGCGGCCTCGGGAAACCGCGTCGCCGTCGCATGGTATACGCAGGCGGCCGATCAGCGCCGCGTGTATGCGGCCTTCAGCTCCGACGCCGGCGCCAGCTTCGGGCCCAAGGTCCGGGTTGACGACGGCCATCCGGTCGGGCGGGTGGACATCGAGCTGCTCGACGACGGTCGCGCGCTGGTAAGCTGGATCGAGGACACGCCGCAGGGCGGCGAACTGCGGGTTCGGCTTGTCACCGAGCGAGGTGCGGGACAGATGCACACGGTGGCCCGGACCGCGGTCGGGCGTCCCGCTGGCTTCCCCCGGATGGCGCGCAGCGGCCCCAGCCTGGTCTTCGCGTGGACGGATGTGGCCGCCGACGGCGGCACGTCGGTCCGCACCGCGCTCGCCAGCCTCGGGCGGTGAGCCCGGCCCGAGAGCACCACATCCAGGTCACCCGGACAGCGAGGTACCTGACGCTGGGTGAGCAGGGCCCCGGCCTGGAGCAGGTGTGGTTCGTGCTCCACGGTTTCAGCCAGCTGGCGCGTGATTTCATCCGTGAATTCGAGTCGCTCGAAGACGGACGCCACCTGGTGGTCGCGCCCGAGGCTCTGAACCGCTTCTACCTCGATCCGTCCGGAGGGCGCTCGCCCGATGCGAGGGTCGGGGCGACGTGGATGACGCGCGAGGACCGCCTCGCGGAGATCGCCGACTACGTCGCCTACCTCGACGCGCTGTACGCCCA
>DATMBH010000109.1:0-10869 GCA_035559335.1 Gemmatimonadales bacterium | reverse complement strand
GAATCCACCGCCCCAACCGTCCCGCCCGCGACGGCCAGACAGAATGGAACCGATGATAATCCCTTCGAGCAATCCGCCACCTCGCCCATAGCGCAGCGGGCGCGAGCCGCGGTTCATCGCGGCAATGGCGGCGAGGACCATAAACACCACCAGGATCACTGCCACCGACGGCCCCCCGCCCCGCCCGCCACTCCTGCGAGCGGACCCGGAGCCTTCGGGATGCGCCGTGCCGAATTCACGCTCGAACAGCTCGGCAAGCAGCTCCACGCCACGAACCAGCCCCGCGTCGTAGCGTTCGGACTCCACTGCGACCCGGCCGATCTCGCGACGGATTCTCCCTGCCAGAGCGTCGGTGACGAACCCCTCAGCCCCAGTGCCGGTAGCGATCGCGATCTCCGCCTGCCCGTCCCCCGGCCGCCTGCCCGGCTTCAGCAGCAGCACCACTCCAGTGTTGCGCGCCGGTTCACCCGGCGCGCCAGCGCGCCCCACCCGCCACTGCCGGCCGATGTCGCGCGCCACCTCGATCGCAGGGCGCCCGCCCAGGTCTTCCAGCGTCACGACCACAATCTCGCCTCCCGTGGTCGCGCGCACCCGCTCGATCGCACGCTGCATCGCCTCCGCAGCAGCCGGGGCCACGACCCGGGCGAAGTCGTTGACGTACCCGACTGGCGCAGGGATCTGCAGCTGCGCCACGATGACCAGTAGGCCAAGCATACTCATCGGGGGAATACTACGCAGCTTGCGCGCCAATGTTACAGCCGAAAAAGCGGCAGGCGGGCGACCAACCGCGTCAGCCCGCCTGCACTACCTCCCGTCGTTGCGTCTTACTTAGCGCCTTAGCGTCTTTAGCGCCTCAGCTCCTTTCGTCACGGAGCCGTAAGCGGCGGGTGCCGATCAATGAGATAGAGAATGGACGGTGTAGTGAAGCTGCCAGCCGGAGATCCTGCCACACCGTGAGGCACCAGCACCGCGCTGATAGCGCTCCCTGCAACATAAGCGCCGGCAATCGGATTCACCGTTGAGGTACCCCGGATTCCGACCGGCATGGACACCGGCCCGATCACCGCTGGGGTGTTGGTGCTGGCCGCAGTAACGGCCACGCGCCACCCGGTCGAAGCGCTGGTGTCAATCTGGGAGTACGGGGTCACGCTAAGGAAACCTACGCCCGGGAAGGTTGCCGTGCCCGGATACGGAGGCGCCTGGGTTGAAGTGATCACCCACGCGTCAACCGCAGCGGTTGGGCTGGGAGCACCGGCCGTAGGCGGGATCAGGTTGATGACCCGGACCGCAATCTTGTTGGTGTTGTTTGCCGGGAACGCCACGTCACCATCCTGCGTAATCAGCGCGGTCATCCCTGGAGTTGAACCGGTTCTAGCGTAGCCGTAGACGTAAAACGTGTAGTCCCGGTTCGCCTCAAAGGTATAGCTTGTGTCCAGGAGTATCGTCGACGCCACCGCCGGATCGCTGCTGCTGAGGAACACCCGAATGCGGCGCGTTCCCGCTGGTATCGGTGTGTGCGGCGGCATGAAGGCAGTGGTCACCCCACCCACTGCCCCGCCGGTGCGGAAGGTCGCGCCGGTCTGGGTTGCGTTCGTTACGACATCAACCACGCGGAAGTCGAGCGCGCCTGTGTCGCCGACTACGTTCACGTAGCGCAGGCCTGCCGTCGGGTTGGGGGTAAAGGGCTCGCCGTCTTCGTCCGGCTTGCAGGCCACGAGCGCGGCCGCGGCGACGCAGAAGGCACTCAGTCGGAAGAGATTCATGGTCTGGGTTCTCTCGCCATAAGTGATGATGGAGACGTCACTGGTCACCAGGACCGTTGTCCACCGGAGGCACTCTGTCGACTTCCGTCCCCAAGCCAAGCAGGTTGCGGGAAGCGATGAATGCCCCGAATGCTACCGCAAACGTTGACACCAGCACCGCGGTGCGTCCCGTCGAAAACCGGCGCTCCCGCATCATCCGCACCTGGCTGGTACGGAATGTGACCGACTCGCCGTCCCAGCGGCTCTGGCCGCCGTACAGTCCGAGGGTCCTGCTGATCCGCACGGTGAAGGCCGTGTCGGTGGCGTCAGCCACCTGTCCTTCGACCCGCGCCACATCCGGTCCGATGCGCTGCTCGAGGTCGAGACGGCCGCGGTCGTTCAGATCGAGCGCCACCAGCTGCCCAGGAATGGGCACATCGCGGGGCACATACGAGTACGTGTAGCACCCCGACAGAAGCGCGCTCGCGCCGAAGACCGCAGCCGTCCGACGAATCGTCATCCTATCCTACTGAATCCCGTAGTTGCTCGGGCCGCTCGACTGAATGCCGCCGACACCGCCCAGCGAGTAAATCGGCAGGCGGCGGGCATCCAGCTCCTGGTACGGCACCGGGAAGTGCAGCGCCGTGCCGGTGGGCAGGTCACCCCACCCGCGGCCGTAGAAGTACCAGGCGCCCCACCACAGGAACGCCGTCTCCATCCTCATCTCCCACTTCAGCGCTTCGAACAGCGTGCCACAGGACGCGGCTGTCGCCGTGTTGTTCGGGACCCTCGGCACGCACCCAGCTGATCCCGCCACGCCGTCGGTACCCGGCACGAGCGTGCTGGCCGTCGTACCGACGGTGTCCACACCACGCAACCCACCTCTGGTGATTCGACTGCGATTGATGAGGCGCGCCGCGTTGACGAAGTTCCCGGCCCGGTATTCGGCCTCTGCCTGCAGCAGGTCCATCTCGGGCGCCATGATGAGCGGGTGCGGACCGTTGCGGTTCAGCCCCGATGGCAACCGATGGAACGCGGTGCGGTAGAAGTCGTACTGGGACGAAGCCCAGGGATCGGCCGTCACGTCGTCCGCATTCAACCGGTTGCGGAAGTACGGCCTCACGTGCCACCACAAGCCGGTAGCATCGTAGGTCCCGGTCGGATAACCCACTGCAAGGTTCGACGCCGCCTGCTGTGCCGCGCGGGTGTCGCCTGACGGGAAGCGCCGATCCGGCGTGCGCACCAGGAAAGCAGTCCGGTTCGCAAGCGGAGTGGCCAGCCACGCATCGTAAGCACCCGAGGTGTCAGCCATGCCAACCATGAACTGCCACATCTGGTGCCAGTTCTGATACAGGTAGTGCTGGAGCGGCCAGGCCACCGTCCAACCTGTGGTGGTGTTGGTGGTCACAGCGAAGTCGTTCGGGAACGCCGCGGCGCAGTCAGCCGCATCCTGACGGATCGCAGACCAGTCCGCCGCGGCGCGTTCGGCCGGTGTGCGTCCGACGTTGGCGCGGAACCGCGCACGCCAGCACTTGGCAAACGCAATCAACCCGTTGGCATCCAGCGCCTGGCCGTTGATCCAGTCAGTACCGAGCGCCAGCATTCCCGGGGCGATCGCGATGGCAGAATCGAGCTTGCTGATCGCGTACCGCATCAGCGAGTCATACCCGATCAGCGGCAGCGGCGGCCCGGTCGCGTCGTCGTTCTCGTTGACCGCAGCGCCCGAGTCATACGCTAGGGCCACGTGACCGAGCGCGATCCCGATGGTCATGTGCGCGAACGCCCTTGCTCTGCGCACCTGGGCCGCGCTGGCCGGGAAGAACGTGAAGCCCGGCGCGTTCACCGCGGCCAATCCCACGGCCGCCTGGCGCGCCGCCCGGTGCAACGCCTGATAAGGAGCGTAGTTCTCCGCACCGACCTGGTTGCCCCGGTCGTTGATGATCGGCAGCCTGGGTATCGCGCCCCTGATCACCATCCCGAAGTTCGCCAGCAGCGCGTAGCTCTCCAGCCCCATGTTCATGAGGCCGGGCTGGATGTTGGTGTTGGTCCCCAGGATCCCCTGGTGGAACGTGAAGAACGAGGCCTTGATCAGCGCCTCGACGTCTGTGGGCCGGGCCAGCGCTCGGGTCCGGTCGGCTGAGTTCGTGTTTTCCACGGCCAGCCGATCCGAGCAGGCAGTCGCGCCGAGCAGGGCCGCACCGGCCAGCAGTCGGTACCACTTCCTCATTTCGTTTCCTCCGTGCGGTGCTGTGGCCGCCGCTGTTCCGGCGGCCACAGCACCTCCGTTTAGAAGCTCGTGGACAGGCTGATCGTGAACGTACGCGTGTTCGGGAACGTGAAGCTGTCGGTGGCGTTGATCGCTGCCGAGGCCGCCTGACCGCCGCCGATTCCGACCTCAGGATCGAAACCCTGGTAGTTGGTGAAGGTGTACAAGTTCCTTCCCACCAGGCTCACGGTCCAGTTCCCCACGCCGGCCACGGGGCCGACGTTGTACGCAACCATCACCTCGCGAATCTTGGCATACGAGGCGGTCTCCACGAAGTACTCATTCTGCTGCAAGAAATCGTAGAACCCACCGAAGCCGGCTGCGTCAGGCGGAGCCGCACGCCAGTAGTAGCCGATCGGCTTGGCGGTCTCGACGGTTGCGCTGCTCTGATCAACCGCGGCCGTTATGAAATCGAGGTGGGACCAGTGACGACCCTGGTTCCAGACCTCGCGGCCCATTGAACCCTGCAGCAGCGCGTACACCGACAGCCGCCGCCACTGGAAGTTCGTGCTGACCGAGAACTGCCAGTCAGGCAGACCGGTGCCGAGGGCCACGTTCTGGCCCGAGCAGCTCGCGCTCGGCGTCGTGATGCACGCCGTGTCGCGCAGGATGATCGGCGCACCCCAGTTCAGGCCTACACCCCACGGAGCGGCTGAGCCGGGAAGGCTCGTGCCCCACAGGTTGCGCGTGATGCCCTCGCTGGGAAGGAACCCGGCCGTCCAGACCACGTAGCCTTCGTTGTTGATCTGGAACTGGCTGCCGGGGCCGCCGCACTGAGCCGCGTAAACCGGCGGCAACTCGGCGCAGCTGCGGATCCAGCGGCGGCCGTACATCGTGCCGTACCGCTCTCCCTCGCGGGCCTCAAACAGCGTGCCGGTGGCCTGCAAGCCAGTACCGAAGTTGAACGGCGGGACCGTCAGCTCCGTGATGACCGTGCGGGTACGGTCCCAGGTGAAGCGCCACGACCACGACATGTCACGCCGCGTGAGCAGCGGCAGGTTGACCGACAGCTCCCACGTCTTGTTCTCCATGGTGCTGCCGTTGTCCCACTGGTTCCCGAAACCGCGCTCAACCGGGGCCCGAACCAGGAGCAACTGGTCACGAGTCTCCGACTGCGCGTAAGTGAGGTTCACGCCGATGCGACGGAACAACTCGAAGTCGGCGCCGACCTCATTCTCGATCGTGCGCTCGGGACGCAAATTCACGTTGCCGAGGTTCCCGAACGTCGGGCCCGCGGCGGAAGCGCCCCAGGTCTCGTACTGCGCAGAGAACGACGGGCGGCCGCCGGCCGAGCCGCGCGAGGCGCGGATCTTGAACTCGTTGACCGTCTCGCCGCCGAACCACCACGGTTCCTGCGACATGCGCCAGGCCAGCGAGCCGCGGCCCCACGTCGCCCAGCGGTTGGCCGAGCCGAACAGGGACGAGCCGTCACGCCGGATCAAGGCGTCTACAATGTACCGCTCGCGGTACTCGAGGTTGACGCCAGCGAACAGACCCATCTGGCGAACCGACGTGTTGCTGGAGCTGGTGAAGATACCAACTGTCGCGTTCTGGGTCTGCGGAACGCCCACCAGTGACAAGGTGTTGCCGCCGCCCTGGCGGAACCGGGTGTCTTGCTGCTCGTAGAGGTAGCGGAAGCTCCAGCGCGTGGCCAGGTCGCGGCCGAAGTTGCGCCGCATGGTTAGGTTCACGCTGGTGTTGAAGCCCACCTCTTCGTCGTGCGACTTGGTGATGCTGCCGACGTAGCCGGTGAACGCGGGGTGCGTGGTGCGGTACCCCTTGTCCTGGTAGAAGTCATACGTCTGGCTGCGGTAGTCAACCGAGAAGTTACCCTCGATATCGACCCAGTTCGCCGGCTGGAACCGCACCGTGGTACCGCCGATGAACCGGTCGGTCCACTGTTCGTCGGTCCAGTGCAGCAGGGGGATGAGCGGGTTCTGGTTCTGCTGCCCCTGCCCCATGATGTTGGACCTGACGTAGAGGCGGCCCAGAGTGTCCCTGGCCAACAGGTTGGCCTGCGCGGGCTGGCGGGTAAGACGGAAGAATGCGTTGCCGCCGCCGTCCTCCTGGAAGCCATCCTGGTAGTTGCGCGAGTAGAACGACCGCAGCGAAATGCTCCACGCGCTGCCTACCCGCTGATCAACATTGAGCCGCGCGCTGTAGCGCTCGAAACCGTCCAGGAACCGGATAGCCCCAGCCTGCCGGAGCGACGACACGCTGGCATAGACCTGGGTCTGGTTGAACCGGCCGGTCATGTCGAACGTGTTCTGGTTGAACGCCAGCGCCGTGGTGACCTGCTCGACCGGGTCGTACAGCCTGGGCCCTGGGAACGGCGTCACCAGAAACCGGTGGCGCAGCGGCCCGATGGCCGTCGAGGCGCCCGGATCCACCGGGAAGCCCTGAGGCGTCAGAGCATAGTCGCCTGGCTCGTTGTTGACCCGCGCCACCTCGGCGTTCCAGTCAATCGTGCGTGCGCACAGCGGCTGGTTGGCGACCGAGATGCAGAACCGCTGGTTGCGCGCGTCCATCATCAGGGCGTGATGGCGCGCCAGGGGGAAGTCGCCCTCGATGTCCGAGGCGCCCACCTCGCTGCGCAGATTGAAGCTCATGCCGTCCGCCGAGCGGCGGCCGCTGCGGGTCGTGATCTGGATGACGCCCTGACCCGCACGCGCGCCGTAAAGCGACGCGGCGGCTGCGCCCTTGACCACCTCGACGTTCTCGATGTCCGACGGATTGATGTCCGGCAGACCGCCGAGGATGATCACGCCGTCAACGATGTACAGCGGGCCCTGACCGCGGCCCGAGGCGTTGATGGACGTGGGGCCGCGCAGGATGACGTCTGGCTGCCGGCCCGGCCGGCCGCTGGACGATTGCACGTTGGCGCCCGGGACCCTGCCGGCCAGCAGCCGGAGAGGGTCAACGGATGGGACCGGAACGTCGGCCACATCCACCCTGCTCACCGTAAACGGAACGCGGGTCTGCTCCGTCCCCTCAAGCACGCCGGTCACCACCAGCTCTTCGAGCCGGTTGATGTCCTGCGCGAGGGTGTAGTCCACAGTCTGCTCACCCGCTGCGATGGTCACCGCCCTGCTGCTGGGCCGATAACCGATCGCGCGGACTCGCAGCTGCAGCTGCTGCCCGCGCACGCGCTCTCCGGGAACCGTAATCACGAACCGACCGGCGTCGTTCGTCGCCGCCTGCAGGTTGAGCTCAACGAAATACACGTTGGCTCCGACCACAGGCTCGCCGCCCTCGGCTCGGACCGTCCCCCGGATGATCGCGTTCTGTGCCGCCGCCACCGCCGGCAACGCGCTCACCAGCGCGATGACCAGTCCGGCGAGGCACAGGGGATTCAACCAGGAACGCCTCATCGCATGCCCCCCTGAACAAGGAACCCTGACTGCCCGGACACCGATAATGCACCTGCTACACAAGGCACGGCCCGACGAGTGGCCACTCGCCCGCCGCACCACTGTTGCCATTTTACAAAAGTCAGTCCCAAGCACTTCGACGAGTCGCGCGGGACCGGTCGCAGCCCGGATGCCCACGCCAATGATCGTACAGAGCTTGCAGTCGGCCGGCTGGTTGCGCAAGACCCCCCGGCCGGGCCAACTCGAAACGCGGTCGCCGGGCGTTCGACCCTGCAACGCGGTCGCAGCGCCGCCTTCCGTCCCGGCGCACCAGCGCTTACATATTCAGACCGGACCGCCTTTGGTTCGGTCACCGATGCCTCGCCGCCTCGCAGGCCTACGCGCTGCCGTTTGCACCGGGCTGCTGTTGCTTGTTGCCGGTCCGGCCGTAACGGACGTGTACGCCCAGCTCGCGCCCGGCCGAATCCGCGGCCGCCTCGTGGATAGGGAACAACGCCACCCGGTAGAAGGCGCTCGGATCACCGTCCTGGGTACGGCGCTCAGCGCCATATCCGACAGCGCGGGCAGGTTTGTTCTAGACGACGTCCCGCCTGGGGTCCGCGTAGTGCAGATCAGGGCCATAGGGTACGCCGTCGGCTCCTGGATGGTGGAACTGGCGGAGGCCCAGTCCATGAGTCACGAGTTCGAACTCGAGGCGCGACCGGTGCAGGTCGCCGGCGTCGAGGTGGTGAGTGCCGATACCGACTGGCGCTCGGAAGCCGGTTTCGAGCGCCGCCGCGCACACGGCACGGGGATCTTCCTGACCCGCGAGGAAATCAACCAACGCCGCGCGACCAACATCACCGATCTGTTGCGCACGGTCACCGGGGTGGTCAGCGCTTGCACCCCCCGGGGGTGCGTGATCCGGATGGCGCGGTCCACCAGGCAGTGCATGCCAGAGTTCTTTCTGGACGGGTTCCCGGCGACCTTCGCTACCGGTCCTACATTCCCGATCAACCAGATCCGCGGAGTGGAGATCTATCGCTCCGAGTTCGAGGTGCCGGGCGAGTTCCAGCTCCCCAACCTGAGGTGCGGCGTGATCGCCATCTGGACGATACAGCCCGGAGAGAGGCTCCGGTGACCGGTCCCGGCAGGGCTCTCGCCGCCGTGGCGCTGGCGCTCAGTGCCACCGCACTGGCTCCGACTGGCACCTTGGGGACCCAGGACGCGCTGCTGGCTGCCCGCACCAGGGGCAGCGCGAACGCACCGGTGACGGTCTATGAGATGTCGGACTTCCAGTGCCCGTGGTGCGCCCGGTTCTTCCGCGAGACGCTGCCGCACATCGAGCGCGAGTACGTCCGCACCGGACGGGTCCGCTTCATCTTCGTGAACCTCCCCCTCAGCATTCACCGCAACGCCACCCCGGCGGCCGAACTTGCCATGTGCGCCGCGGCGCAGGGGAAGTTCTGGGAAGTGCACGACTTGCTGTTCCGCCACCAGGAGCGCTGGGCCTCCCTGGATGAGCCCGGTACCTACTTCTTGGGCCTGGCCGACTCGGCCCGGGCGGACCGCGACCGCATCGTGCGCTGCCTTCAGAATGGCGAGATGCGCGAAGTGGTCCGGCAGGACGCGGTCGGTGCCTATCGCTCCGGCGCCCGCTCCACCCCTTCCTTCTACATTGAGGGGGGCCTGCTGAGCGGAGCGCAACCGATCGAAGTGTTCAGGCAGGTGCTGGATTCGATCATCGCGGAAAGGGCAGCCAGGCGGTAAGGCCGGTAGAGCGGCAAGTGACAGTGCGAATGGTCCTTGCCGCCTCACGCCACCGCCAGCATCACGTCATATAACGCGTGCGTCCACGCCACGACACCCAGCCCCCTGCCAACGTACAGCCCGCTCAGGATGATCCCGGCCAGGAGCCGGTAGGTGAAGCTCTCCACCGTGAACTGGTCGCCGAGCGAGCCCAGGTAGTGGAAGCTGGAGAAGATCGCGGCCGACAGCCCCACGGCGGTTGTCACGGCCACCCAGCGGCGCCACTCGAGCACCGCCGTAAGCACCCACAGCAGTCCGCCGGTCAGCAGCACCCGGAACAGCAGCTCTTCATAAATTCCTGCGCCTAGCGAGATCACCAGCTGTTGGCCTAACGACAGGTTGCCGGCGCCAGCGGCCAGCAATCCGGGTCCGGCCAACACCAGCGACGTCAGCCAGCCCACCACGAACCCAAGCAGCGCCGCATACGCCAAGCTCTCGCCCAGCATCGCGACGAACAGCCGGCCCTCGAGGTCCCGGTTGCGCCGCAGGTCCTTGACCACCAGAAACCCGCCCGCCCCGACTAGCACTAGTCCGAAGACCACCAGGCCGTCCGGTCCTCCCAGCGCCACGAACAGCGACTTCAGCAACACGTCGGCCCCATTCCGGACGCCGGCATATGCCGAACCCGTCAGCAGCAGCGCCAGCACCTCATACAGGAGCAGCAGCGGCAGGGCGAACAGCAGGCTGTAGCGGGGCTCGCGCGTCCTGCGGAGATAGTCGCCGACCTTCATCGGATGTAACGTAGTGACCGTGCGCATGATACTGTACCGCGCCGGCTGGCGCGCGGCCCTGGCGCTGGCCCGTCCGCTCTCCCACCTCGACGGAAAGACCGGCCGGAGCCTGCGCGGCCGCCTCAATGGCGCCGCGGCCCTCGAGGCGTGGGCCCGCGCCGAGCGTCGGCCCGCTGCACCGCTGGTGTGGTTCCACGCCGCCTCCGTCGGTGAAGGCCGGCAGGGCGAGGTCGTGCTGAGACGGTTGAGAGAGCGCCACCCCGACTGGCAGCTGATCTTCACCTACTCCAGCAGTTCAGCCGAACGGTTTGCGTCCTCGCTCCCCGTCGACTTCGCCGGCTACCTGCCGGTGGACACCCGCGCCGAGGTGTCCCGCGCATTGGACGCAGCGCGTCCGGCAGCACTCGTCTTCAGCGCCACGGACATCTGGCCCGAGCTGACCGCGGCCGCCGCTTCCAGAGCGGTGCGCCTGGCGCTCGTTTCGGCCGCCCTCGCCCCAACTTCCTCGGGCCGATCGGCGCCGGCCCGCTGGCTTCTCAGGCCCGCCTACGCGGCGCTGGATGTGGTGGGGGCGATCGACAGCGCCGCTGCCGCCGGCTTGATCGAGCTTGGCGCGCGGGAGCGGGCAGTGTGCATAACGGGAGACACGCGACACGACGCCGCGGAGGCGCGGGCGCGGACGATCGACCCTTCCGCCCCGCACCTGCGCGCGCTGGCCGGGCCGGGCCGGCCGCCGGTGGTGGTCGCGGGGTCCACCTGGCCGGCCGACGAAGAGGTTCTGATCCCGGCCTGGGCTACGGTCCGCGCCGACGGGCCCGCCTCGCGCTTGATCATTGCGCCACATGAACCCACCGAGCGGCACCTGCAACGAACCGAGCAGCAGTGCCGCAAGGCGCTGCACAGCGCTGCGATCGTGAGGTTGTCGGCACTCGAAGCAGCGCCTACGGCTGCGCCCGACTGGGACGTCTGTC
>DATMBH010000108.1:0-3854 GCA_035559335.1 Gemmatimonadales bacterium | reverse complement strand
GCGCGATCATCGAGGCGGTGAAGGCCCAGGACGAGGAGGCCGCGGAACAGGCCGCGCGCCGGCACATGCACAACGCCCTCAACGTCCGGATGGCCATGGAGCTGGATCGCCCCGCCGAGCACTGACCGATCGCGTTGCGCGCATCGGTCGTTGTGTGCAACCGTACACGGCGTGACGACTCTCCTCGTCAACGGTCACCGGCTGGAGTCCGCGGCGGAGCCCGATACCCCGCTGCTGTACGTCCTGCGCAACGATCTGGGACTCAAGGGCAGCCGCTTCGGCTGCGGTGATGGGATGTGCGGCGCCTGCACGGTCCTTCTCGACGGCCGGCCGACTACCTCCTGCAACCTGCCGATCTCGGCGGTCGCGGACCGATCGATCACGACCATCGAAGGACTGGGTGACGAGGAACATCCGCACCCGATGCAGCGCGCAATCCTGGACCTCCAGGCCGCCCAGTGCGGGTATTGCCTCACCGGCGTGGTGATGACCGGCGCGGCACTGCTGGCCGAACGCGGCGCGCTGTCTCGATCCGAGATCCGGGCCGCCCTCGACGGCGTGCTCTGCCGCTGCGGAGCCTACGACCGCATGGTGCGGGCGGTCGAGCGGGCGGCGGATCTCGCCCGCGCCGGAGCCTGAGGCGCGACGTGACCGCCATCCTGCGCGCGTACCCGCATATCGGTCACTGGCTGACGCTGAACGCCGATGGCACGGTGCGCGTGCGCAGCGGCAAGGTCGAGTTCGGCCAGGGCATCCGGACCGCACAGGCACAGATCGTCGCCCACGAGCTGGCTGTGCCGGTCGCACGCGTCCACGTCGAGGACGTCACCACCACCGCGAGCCCCGATGAAGGCGTCACCTCCGGCAGCCGCTCGGTGGAGGAGGCGAACGAGGGCCTCCGAGTCGCCGCGGCAGCCCTGCGCCTGGCTCTGGTGGACCGCGCCAGCCAGCGATGCTCCGTCCCGACGGATCGGCTCAGGGTGGTCGACGGCTGCGTGGTACTCCGCGACGGGGACCGGATTCCCTACGGCAGCTTGGTGGACGACCAGATCCAGGCCACCCTCATCACCGGTGACGAGCCACTGGCCGAACCGGTACCGGGCTCGCCGATCGGGGTGGCCGTTCCCCGGGTCGACCTGCCGGCCAAAGTCTTTGGGCGCCCGGCCTTCGTCCAGGACCTCGAGCTACCGGGCATGCTCCATGGTCGCGTCTGCCGCCCGCCCGCTCCGCAGGCGCGCCTGGTGGACTGCGAAGCCGATGAGGTCGCCGCCATGGCGGGCGTGCGCGCCATCGTGCGAGACGGGACCTTTCTGGCCGTGCTGGCCGAGCGCGAGGAGCAGGCTGTCCGTGCCGCTCGCCGCCTGCGGCGCCTTTCGCGCTGGGGGCCGGGACCGCCGCTGCCGGCATCGGCGGCGTTCATGCTCGAGGCAGAGACGCGCGACGTCGTCGCCGCGGAGGACGGCGCGCCGACCGCCAACGGCGACGTCGCCCTGCGCCTTGCGGCCACGTACTCGCGGCCCTACCTGGCCCACGCGTCGATCGGCCCCTCCTGCGCGGTGGCCGTGACCGAGGGCGATCGGTACCGGGTCTGGACCCACAGCCAGGGCATCTACCACCTGCGGCAGGAGCTGGCCAAGGTGCTGCGCGTCGACGAGGACCAGGTCGAGGTGATCCATCGCGAGGGAGCCGGCTGCTACGGCGCGAACGGCGCTGACGATGCGGCGCTGGACGCCGCACTGCTGGCGCGGGCCGTGCCCGGCACGCCGGTACGCCTCCAGTGGATGCGCGACGACGAGTTCGCGTGGGAACCGTACGGGACCGCCATGTTCATCCGTATCTCGGCCGATGTGGCCGCGGACGGGACGATCCTCCACTGGCACCACGAGGTGTGGGGAAACGGCCACCGAAATCGGCCAGGCAGCGCCGGGGCGGTCGGAGCCGCGGAACGGCTTGACGGTGACCCTGCGGCGGATCTCACCAACCTCATCGCTGGCGCCGAGATCGCCGATGCGCTGCAGGCCTCCGTCGCCGCTCCTCCTCCGTCGCCATCCTCGGGTGGCGGGCGCAACGCGAATCCCATCTACGCCTTCCCGCGCCGCCGGGTGGTGAACCACTACGTGCCGCACACGCCGGTGCGCGTGTCGGCCCTCCGCTCGCTCGGCGCGCACGCCAACGTCTTCGCCATCGAGTCCTTCATGGACGAGGTCGCGGACCGCATCGGAGCCGATCCCATCGATTACCGGTTGCGCTACCTCAGCGACCCGCGGGCGCGCGAGGTGATTGAGCGGGTTCGCGTCGCATCAGAATGGGCTGGCCGCCGAGACCGTGATGGACGAGGCCTGGACATCGGCTTCGCGCAGTACAAGAACGATGGCGCCTACGTGGCAGTCGTGGCGGACGTCGAGATCGCCGACGACATCGCCCTGCCACGGGCTTGGGCCGCCTGCGACGCGGGCCTGGTGGTGAATCCCGACGGACTGGCCAACCAGCTGGAGGGCGGCATCATCCAGGCCGCCAGCTGGACCCTCAAGGAGCAGGTCACCTTCACGCCGGAGGGCATCACGTCGCGGGACTGGATGTCCTACCCCATCCTCACCTTCAGTGAGGCTCCGGAGCTCCACGTCGAAATCGTCCCGCGGCCCCATGAGCCGCCGCGCGGCATCGGGGAGGCGGTCGCGGGTCCCACCGCCGCGGCCATCGCCAACGCCATCTTCGCCGCGAGCGGCGTCCGGTTGCGGGACATGCCGCTCACCCGCGACCGCTTCATTCGGGCTGCCTGATGCGGCCGGTCACCTTCGGGTTCAAGACCGAGCAGTCGCGTGCGAGCTACCCCGACCTCGTCCGGATCTGGCAGGAGGCGGACGAGATCGGGGCCTTCAGCGACCTGTGGCTGTTCGATCACTTCGTGCCACTGCGCATGGACATCGGCGATCCGTGCCACGAGGCGTGGACGCTGCTCAGCGCCCTGGCGGCGCTGACGCGTCGGGCGCGGATCGGAATCCTCGTCGCCGGCAACACCTATCGCCATCCGGCGGTTGTCGCCAACATGGCGGCCACCATCGACCACGTGTCGGGAGGTCGCCTGGAGTTCGGCATCGGCGCCGGCTGGCATGAAGGCGAGCACCGCATGTACGGGATCCCGTTGGGCACCGCCGGACAGCGCATCCGCGCCATGAACGAGGCGTGCGAGGTGGTGAGGCTGCTATGGTCCAACGAGGTCTCGTCGTTCGACGGTCGCTTCTATACCCTTTTCGAGGCTCGGTGCGACCCAAAGCCTGTCCAGCGCCCGGGGCCACCCATCACGATCGGCGGGACCGGCGAGCGGCTGACCCTGCGAGTCGTGGCCCGGCACGCGGATCGGTGGAACTTCAACGGCAAGTCGGTAGACGAGTTCGTGCGCCTGAACGCGGTTCTGGATGACCACTGCCGGGCGGTCGGCCGCGATCCCGAAAGCATCATCAGATCGGTCCAGGTCCACCTCGGCACGGACAGCAGTGCGATCCGGGAGCAGGTCGCCGCCTACATCGCGGCGGGGGCAACGCACTTCGTGCTCAACCCCCGGATTCCGCTGACGCCCGGCCTGCCGGGCCGCGTCGCGCGCGACATCGTCGGGCCGCTGCTGGCCGGCCTCCCTGGGAGCACCTAGTTCCCCGCGGGGCTTCCCGCTCCATTTTGGTATACAATCGTATACGCCCAGACAGGAGGGTGCTGAACGTATGTCACGGCGTCCCTTGACGCGCCGGGTCGTCGTGGTCGGCGGTGGCAACGCGGCCATGTGCGCGGCCATGGCGGCCGCTGACGAGGGCGCGCAGGTCACCGTCCTCGAGCGCGCGGACCCACCCTTCCGGGGCGGT
>DATMBH010000107.1:0-3585 GCA_035559335.1 Gemmatimonadales bacterium | reverse complement strand
GGAGCGGGCGAACACCGGCAGGCTGGCCCCGATCATCAGCGACAGCATGTCGTTGTCTCCCGGCCGCTGGCCGTACCCGACACCTAACTCGAGGTCGGGCACGATCATCCTGCGCGCTAGGCGCGCCTCGCTGGCCGCGCGGTCAAGCCCGGCCTGCATCGCCAGGATTTCCGGATTGCGCTCCGCGGCGAGCTCCATCAGCGAGTCCAGCGACGGCGGCTCCGGCAGTTCGAGCGCGTGCATCGGTGTGCCGTGCTCGGCATGAGCCGCTGGCGGCGGGAGCACCACCGGCGCCTCTCCGGGCCGCCCCAGTAGCGCATTGAAGGCCGTGGCCACCCGGAAGCGCTGCAGCTGCATCTCGGCGATTTCCTGCTGCAGCCGCGTTATGGCCACCTGGGAGCGGAGCACGTCCGATTGCACCGTGCTTCCGACCGCGTACATGGTGCGCGCCACGTTCGAGAGCTCGCGCATCACCGCCAGCGTGCGGTCCATGATCTCGAGCGAGCGATCGGTGTGATACAACTCCCAGTAGCGCGCGCGCACCTCGCTCTCGATCATCAGGCTGGTCGCCTCGCGCAGGTGGGCCGTGCGTGTGCTGTCGTGGCGGGCCGCCGCCCGGCGCAGGCCCAGCATGCCGTTGATCGGCACCATCTGGGTCAGCGTGATCTGGTTCATCGACAGCGGGTCCATGCGCGCCGAAAGGCTCGGCAGCATGTAGTTCATTGCGCCAAGCGTTAGGCGTGGATCGGGCAGTGCGCCTGCCGGCGCGATGCGTGCTCCCGCGGCCCGGACTTCGGCATCGCGGGCGGCCAGCATCGGATTGGCCACCCGTGCCAGCGCGATTGCACGGGCCAGATCGATGGTATCCGGCGCCGGAGTCTGAGCGCCCGCCAAATCCGCGACGCCGGCAAGCGCGGCGGCGACCAGCGCGAACTTCACGAACGACATGTACCGACCTCTCCCAGGTTGAACGACGTCGCCGCGGGAGCACACGCTCCCGGGCACACTTCACCTATTGGAGGTCAGGCTTGCGGCGGAGGAGAGGTCGGGCTGGGGTCGAACGAGACCGGCGCCAGCGGACTGCGGGCGTCGGACACGAGGCTGGTTGCAAACGTGAAGTCCGGCACACCGCTGCTCGCGCGCCACGCCGGAGGCGGCGGCGCGCACGTTCCCATCAGCGGGCACTCGAGGGGATGGCAATCGGATGCCGGGACTACCGCGGCCGTCAGCGCCCGTTCCGTCATGCCCATCGCTTCACACGACTCGGCGGCACCACGGCCCCGGTCGAGACACAGCGCTGCGCCGGCCAGCGGTAACAGCTGGACCAGGAGCGCCACAACGGCGAGGGTGCGAATCCAGAACGGACGACTCATGTTGGCGAGAATAATACCCGCGCACCGAGATCGGTTCCAGTAAGAGAGTGTGATGGGGGCTTCATCAAGAAAGAGGGCACGGGGGCACGGCGGGGGCACGGGGACACGGCGCACGGGAGGGACCGTCTTCCCGACCTCCCGTCCTCCCGCCTAGCTTTCCACCATGACCTACCAAACTCTCCTGCTCGAGATCCGGGACGGCCTCGCCGTCCTCACCATCAATCGTCCCGACAAGCTGAACGCGCTGAACGACACCGTGGTGGCGGAGTTGCTTCAGGCCGCCATTGCACTGAAAAGCGATCCGGCGGTGCGGGGCGTGATCCTCACGGGCGCCGGACCGAAGGCGTTCGTGGCGGGGGCCGACATCGGCGACCTGGCGAAACAGGGCGTGCTCGACGGCCGCAAGCGCTCGCTGGACGGGCAGCAGATGCTGTATGCCTTCGAGCGCATGGGCAAGCCGGTGCTCGCCGCCGTGAATGGCTTCGCCCTGGGTGGCGGCTGCGAGCTAGCGATGGCCTGCCACATCCGCATCGCCAGCGAGAACGCGAAGTTCGGCCAGCCCGAGGTGAATCTGGGCATCGTGCCCGGCTACGGCGGCACCCAGCGACTGCCGCGCATCGTCGGCAAGGGCAACGCGCTGTATATGCTGCTAACGGGTGAACACATCAGCGCCTCGGAGGCACTGCGCATCGGTCTGGTAAGCAAGGTGGTCCCGCAGGACCAGCTGCTGCCGGAAGCCGAGAAGATCATGCGCACCATCCTTTCGAAAGGCCCGGTTGCGATCGCGCTGACGATCGAAGCGGTGGACCGCGGCCTCGAGACCACACTGGAGGAAGGACTGCGCCTGGAGGCGGATGCGTTCGGCCTCGTGGCCAGCACGCAGGACATGAAGGAAGGGCTGAACGCATTTCTGGAGAAGCGAGCGGCGAGATTCGAAGGAAAGTGATTACTGCAAAGGGCACCGAGGGGACAGAGGGCAGCAGCGGGCAGCGGAGGGCAGCGGATGACCCCCGTGCCCCCCGTGCCCCCAGCGCCCCCCGTGCCCTCTGCGCCCTCTGTGCCCTCTTGCTCTCATGCACCGACCCACGCGAGCGCATCGTCCCGCCCGATGTCCGACTTAGCTTCGCGCCGGGCACGACGGTCACCAGCCCTGACACGCTGGTAGGTAGCGCCTACGCCTTCGACGCGGACGGGCTCGAGTTCTTCTTCTGGACCCTGTGGAGCTCGGACGGATCGCTCCGGCTCGATTCGACCGAGGCGATCGCTGGAACCACGGAGTTCAGCCGGCAGCTGACGTTCCAGATACCCGCTGGACTCGTCTCCGGGACGGTCCTTCACGTGCTCGCCCGGGCCTCTGACGTGGCCGGCTATAGGGGCCGCGACAGCACCGCATTTACGATCCCATGAGAAGCGTCGCAAACCCTTGAAAAATCAAGGGTTTTGGCGTATTCTGAAGGGTGTTTCGGCGGCTCTCCCGGCTGGCATTTCCGGCCCTCGCAGCGGGGGTCATGTGCGGGTGCCGGGAGAACCTGTCCGAGCCGTCGAGCCCGGGCCCCGATAGCCAGGGTCCCACGATCCAGCTGGTTCCCGGTAGCGACACGACGGTCACCGGTTCCACCCTCAACATCCTGGTCACGGCCCGCGATCGCTCGCGGGTCCAGACGCTGTGGTTCTACGTCGTGGGCGGGAACTTCGGCTACCCGCCAGTCCAGGCAAATGACACTGTGCTGACCGTCGGCTACGCGGTGCCACTGAGCGGGTTCCGGAACGCGAGCTTTGGGTTCTATGCTCGGGCCACGGACTTGCTAGGAAACGAGACGGTCACCGGCACGGTGACCGTGCTGGTGCGATAGGCCGGGTCGCCGAACTCCGGGTCCGCGGCTTCCGCAACTTGGCGGATGCCGATATCGGGCTGCCGCCGGCCGGATGCGTGATAGTCGGGCCTAACGGCCACGGCAAGACGAGCCTCATCGAGGCCCTGCTGTACCCGCGGGTGTTCCGCTCCTTCAGGGGCGCGAGTGACCGGGAGCTCGCGCGGTTCGGCGGCGAGGGGTTCTGGCTCGAGGTGGAATGCGAGGCGCCGGGGCACGGGGGCACGGAGGCGCCGGCAAGCCGCGTCAGCGCCGGGTATGACGTGCGCACCAGGCAGAAGCGGGTTCGGGTTGACGGGGTGGAGCCGCAACGGCTGGCGGACGCGATCGGGGTGGTGCGA
>DATMBH010000106.1:0-3433 GCA_035559335.1 Gemmatimonadales bacterium | reverse complement strand
TACAAGGGGCCGAACGATGGCATTGCCACGCGCCCGCATTGGGCTACGGGCGCAGCATCAGCGGCCGGGGTTTCCGAGTGGAAGCCTCGGCCCTCACCACCTACACGAGGAGGACGACGGTTCGGATGCGCTTCAGGGCATCCGGCGGACGCTCGCTCGCGGTGCTTGTCCAGCCAACCCTCGCCGGCGTTGGCGGATCAAGCCCGAGGACCAGCGCGGCCATCACCTGGACTGGGATGGTCAGATCGTTCGTCGATCGCGGCGCTGCTTTCGCCTGCTCACCGGCGTCGACCGGAGTGTCTTGGCATGGGTGCGAATCGCCGGGATCATCGCCCGTTTCGCTCCCGCAGCTCGTCAGGCACTCGCCGCTGATATTCCGATCGCACCCCCACTCGACCCGTGACCCGCCGTGGCCGTCTTGACAGACGACCATTCCGCCAGAAAGCAGCGTGCTGGTCAGCCCGAACCAGATCAGGCAGAGCCAGGCGAGAGCGGGATTGACGCGATTTCGGGACATCTTGGAGTATTGGGACCCTAGTAGAGTATATCGGTCAATTCGGTGGAAACATGTTCTGCTGACTCAGGACGGCTGGCGCCACCAGGTCGCTCAGAACCTGCCAAATCGAGCGGGGGTGGTCGTGTCGAAAGGCAAAGCACCAGGCGAT
This sequence comes from Gemmatimonadales bacterium, assembly GCA_035559335.1. Classification (GTDB taxonomy): domain Bacteria; phylum Gemmatimonadota; class Gemmatimonadetes; order Gemmatimonadales; family JACORV01; genus DASXPG01. The sequence goes on along the minus strand of DATMBH010000106.1, from coordinate 2,768 downwards.
TCATCCCCCGGACATCCGAAACAACGTCAGTCAACACCCGCGGCTGTTTCCGCGGGCGTAGCGGCCGACGGTCGCCTTCCAAGTACCTACGCCACGGGGTGCCGCCGTGGTCACGGCCAGACTCCGCCAAATTCGGCACTATCCGCCAAGGGTCCAGCGTTGGCCGACTCTGGCGACGATGGCGGACTGTGCCGCTGGTCCGGGCGGGCGAGCGGGCACGTTCAGCGCCCGGCGGCGGACGCCTGCACCATCGCCGCGATCCCCGCGCGGACGGCGGGCGGGAGCGCCGGCCAAGCCGCGACGACGGCCGCCAGGTCGTGCGGGAGGGGGGGTTCGGCGGCGGGCGCTGCTGCCGGCGCTGCTGGGACGCGCGGGATGTCGCGCAAGTCCGCGTTTTGTCGGGGGTTCGGGCATTCGCCCCGTTGACTGTCGATCCGGTGGTTGCGGGTTCGAGTCCCGTCCGCCTCGTTCACAGAAGTCCCGTGTTTCACGGGACTTCTGGTGTTTTTGGCCGCGGGCGTTTTCGTCCGCAGCACCGTCCGAAGGCCGAAATGCGTCCTGAATGCGTCTTGGCTGTGGCGTCGTCATGTGTGTCTCCATGGCGGAGCGGGCGCGCTCCGCGTCTTGGGTCTCTGCGGCGAGGTAGTACTCCTGAGTGGTGGTGATCTTGGCGTGCCCCATGTACTCCTTGAGCACGTGCATCGGCACCACCCGGGCCATGCGCGTGCCGAAGGTGCGTCTGAGGTCGTGGATGGTGCCATGCGGCCATCCTCCACGCCTCCCCCGGCGGCAAACTCGACCGCCTCGCCGAGGAACTCCTCGCCGCCGGCAAGCCGGTGTGGACGCTGGAGGACCTGGCAAACCACCGCTTGCGCGAGATGGGAGCGCGGGCGTTGCCACCAGAAGAGGTATCGCGACTGTGGAAGGAATCGGCGAGCCCGGCTCACGCTTGACCAATGCACGTCTCCTCATCGCATCCGAGTGGGGACATGACCCCGGATACGCGCTGGCGGTGGAGTGTGTAGCAGAGTCGCTGCAGGCCAAGCGGCTCCTGCCGTTTGTCGGTGCGGGATTCTCGTGCGATCCGCCCGCTTGCCTGCCCCTCGCAGGCCCGCTTGTCCGCGGCCTTCAGAGGGTGCTCCGACGGGGGATCGCGATGGGCCTGAAATGCACCGGGTGCTCGCGCGACTCTGTGAGAACCGCTCGCACCATGCTGCGCGATGCACGGTTAGAGCGGCTCCTGGATGCCATGATCTTCGGCCACGGACCCGGGGCGCTTGCCTACCTCGACGTCTTGAACGGCTCTGAGTGGAACGCAAACCACGGGTTCATCGCGGAGGCCGCGAGGGCGGGACTCTTGCATGCGTGCGTCACGCTGAACTTCGATTTGCTCATCGAGGCGGCCACAAGGAAGTTCGGTCGGTGCGTGACCGAGTGCCCCCTCATCGGTCGGGAGTTCGAGTGCGGAGATGGGCCCGAACTCTTGAGGGTGGTGAAGCTGCACGGGTCGTTCGCACCGACCAGTCAGGCCTCGCAACCGTACGAGTTCCTGTCGGCGGCGATCTCCCAGGCGGGCACACAGCCCGCGCGAGCGAACCGAAAGCGACTGGACGAACTGACGGAACACTCGCCGACGCTTCTCGTGGCCGGGTACAGCGACGACGACTGGGACATCTTCCCCATGCTCCAGCACATAGCTCCCCGATTCGGCCGCGTTGTATGGCTGGAGTATGCGGGCACCGCTGAGATGGCTGAAGAGAAGCTTGGCCGTGCGCGTGCGGGCATCCCCTCGAAGCACGGCGACGGATTCGAGCGTCGGGTGGTCCCGTGGTTGAAGCGTCGCTGTCCACACTCGCTCGTGGTAGTGTGCAGAGCGTCATCGTTTCTTCGAGAGGTCAGCACGCGTTGTGGGCTGACGTGGCATGACAGAGCCGGGGTGCCTGGTCACACACAAACCGCCGACATGCGCATGTTCGTCATTGACCGCAATCTATTTGAGGAGCGCTCCGTCAGAAGCATGCTCGCGTTGGCCGCGTTCGTACAGCACACGGGCGAGTTCAGCCGCAGACTTCTGGAACAGCTTCAGCGTCACCCGCTGGTGCGGTCATCCGTCGACCTGGCCTGGCGAGTCGAGCATCTGCTGGCGCACACGGAGCACACGGCCGGAGAACTGCGAAGGGCGACACATCACATGCGCTGCGCGATTGAGTTGAAGCGAAGCACCGGGGATCGGGTCGGTCTTGCGGCTGATTGGGTATGGCTGGGATACGAACATCTCTGCTTGGCCAAGAGGCCCGGCCGCCGCGACCGGGGACCTGGCCAGGATGCTCGGCCGCCCTTAGTTCCCGGGAGGATGCTGCGCGACGCGATTATTCGCTGGGTCCTCGAAATCCCCTTCGAGGTGGCCATGGGCCTGTATTTCCTCGCCCGCGGGCTTTCTTCAGCATCGGGGTCGAAGCGAGAGCGGAGGACGCGCCGGGCGTCGGCGCTGTACTACCTCGGGGACCTCGTCCATAGTTGGGGCAACCTCTCAATGCTCGGCGGTGCCCAGCTCGTGCGCAAGCTTCGCTGGTGCTTCGGAATCCCCCTTGCGCTCTACTGGTTGGCCGGCCGCGTAGACCCGGAATGGATGGACTCCGGCTACTACTGGATGCGTCGTCTGGAAGCAGGTCTGCTGTTCCGGTGGGGCTTACCGCGGGGCGCCCGGCCTGCGGTTCTGGAGCGGCTCGGGGAGATCCGCGACATGCACGGGTTGATTCAGGAGTACG
>DATMBH010000105.1:0-12631 GCA_035559335.1 Gemmatimonadales bacterium | reverse complement strand
TACTCCGTGGTCGGCCCGCCGCGAAACCAGGTGTCCCTGCGCGGCAACGTATGGAGACCGGGCACCTACGAGCTCGACTCGGGCCTGACGCTCTCGGCGCTGCTGGCCCGCGCCGGCGGACCGAAGCCCGACACCTACCTCGAGCGCGCCCACATCCTGAGGCTGGAGCCGGACTCGACACGGCGGCTGATCCCCGTCAGCCTGGTGCCCGGTTCACCGGACCCCTTACTGATGGAGCTGGACGAGGTCACCGTGTACTCGCGCACCAGCTTCAGACCCCAGCGACAGATCGCCGTGTTCGGCAGCGTGCAGCGGCCCGGGCTGCATACGTTCCGCGACTCAATGACGCTGCTGGACGCCGTGATCCTGGCCGGTGGCTTGCGTGACGAGGCCTACCTGCTCGAGGCCGAGATTTCACGACTGCCGCACGAACGCACCGACGGCCGCCTGGCAGAGGTAATCAGGGTGCCGCTGGACTCGACGTTCGTTCTGGACCCGACCGGCTATGTCGCCCGTCAGGCAGGCTCCAGGGCCGGCAACCCGGTGCTCCAGCCCTACGACAACGTCTTCATCCGCCGCCTGCCAGGATGGGAGCTGCAGCGCAATGTGGTTGTGAGCGGGGAGGTGCGGTTTCCTGGGCGCTACACCCTCACCCGCAGGGACGAACGCATAACGGACCTGCTCGAGCGCGCGGGCGGCCTGACGGAAGCGGCTTACGTGCGGGGCGCTCAGTTCAACCGCGCCGAGGCGCGCGCCGGGCGGGTAGGCATAGACCTGGAGCGTGTGCTCCGGGACCGGAACCACCGCGACAACCTGATTCTGCTCGCCGGCGACTCGCTGCACGTACCGCAGTACCAGCCGGTGGTGGTGGTAGAAGGGGCTGTGAACAGCCCGGTGGGGGTTTCCTACGCGCCCGGACGGGGCGCGGGCTACTACGTGGACCGCGCCGGCGGCTACGCCCGCCGGGCCGACGCGCGACGGACCTACATCGTGCAGCCCAACGGCCGCGTGGACCGCCGCGGCGCGGACGTGGAGCCGGGGGCGCGCGTCGTGGTCCCCTTCAGGCCCGACACCGATGTCGGCCCCAACTGGGTACAGCTGCTGACCATCACCAGCGGCCTGGTCACGTCGCTGCTCTCAATCATCGTCATTAGCCGGCAGTTGTGAGACCAGCGGCCCTTGGGGTCCTCGCGGCTCTCGCCTGCGGTCTAGGGGGGCCTCCTCAGGCGTCAGCGCAGCGAGGCGTCCTGGTCCCCATTGGCTCAAACCTCGATCGACTCGCCACGTGGGCAGTCGCTCACGGAGCACTGCCCGGCCTGGATCCACTCAGCCGGCCCTACGGAGTAACGGAACTGGGACGCGCTGTTGCGGCCGCTGATACCAGCCGCTTGACGCCCACGGCGCTGACAGCCCTCCGCAGCTTGCGCGATGCAATCGCTCCGGCTCAAGACAGCAGCGCAGCCGTAGCGGAGGTGGCCCTGCGCGCTTACACGAACGGCCGGCGGGAGACCCTGCGAAGCGGCGGCAGTGGAGGCACATCACCAGCCGGTGGAGTGCGCATCGCGGCGGTCCGCGGACCCGTTGTGGCAGTTGCCGCGCCCGCCTTCGACAACCGATTGAAGGACGACCCAGAGTACACTGGCTACACCCCGCGCGTTATATCCGGGCGAATGCAGGAGGCGTACCTGCATCTGGGCGGGAGCCAGGGCGACGTGCACTGGGGGCGCTATGCGCGCCAGTGGGGGCCGGCCCTGTTCGACGGTCTCCTGATCTCACCGACCGCTTACTCGACAGAGACTATCGGCGCCACACTGCGGGTTTGGCGCCTGAGGCTGGAAAGCTTCACCGGCCGCCTCAGCGACTCCGACAGCCTTGCGGCTGTTCCAGTCCAACGCTGGCTGATAGCTCACAGGCTGGCCGCGGACCTGGGTCGCGGCGTGTGGCTGGCGCTGGTCGAAACCGGAGTGTATGGGGGCCGGGGGGCCGGCTTCGACCCCGTGCTCTCGGCGCCATTCAACCTGGCGCTGCTGTCGGATTTCAACGACTCTCCGGGAGGCACCGGCTTCAACGGTTTCCTCGGCGCCGACCTCAGCGTGCCGCTTTCCCGCTCGGTGCGTGTGGAAGCAGGCGGCTTCCTGGATGACATTCAGGTGGACGATGATACACTCACCGACCGCCGCCCCGCATCGTACGGACTCAGCGTCTCGGCAACCCGCTCCTTCGCCCGTGCGCCGCTGCTCATTTCGCTCGGCTATACGAGGGTCTCCGCCCTCGCTTACCGCAACAGCTTCAACCCCGAACTGCGCTGGGCACAGCGCGACGTGGGCCTAGGCCGCAACTTCTCCGACTACGATCAAGTGTTGCTGCGGGCCGAGTGGAGGCCTGCGCAGACGTGGAGCACAGTGCTCGATTTGTCGTACATCAGACAGGGCGCCGGCGACTTCCGCCAGATCTTCCCGCCGGATTCGGTGCTCGCTCAGCCCGGGCAGGGCTTTCTGATCCGCCCGGTGCACCGAATGCCAGGGGTGCGCATAACGGTTGTCGGAGCGCCGCGCCCGGGCGTGGAGATCGGAGCTGAACTCGGCGCCACACGTGACGGCGCTGGCCGGTCCGAGCTTGTCGCGGGAGTTCGCCTTAACTTGCGCGCCGACCTGCTGAGACAGAGATGGGGAGCGGCGCTCCCTGCACTGCTCCCCTCGACCGACCGCGGCTGGCCGTGAGCTAGACCGGCACAGCCTCGCGGTTCTGGACCACCTGAGTTGCCCCAGGCGGCGGAGCGGCACGCAGGGGATCTTCCCGAAGCGCTACGCGCGCCAGCTCCTCGTCCCCACCCAGCTCCCGCACTAGTCGCGACACCGCCGCCAAGGCCCTCCGCCGGTGCGCGGCGTTTACCAGCGTCAGCCAAATGAGCCTTATATCGAGACTGATCGGGCCGCTGGAGTCAACGTACAGCAGGCCGAGCCTCGACTTCCACGGCCTGATCACCTGATTGTAGCGCAGATCGGGGTCCTCGCTGCCCTTCAGGATGTCTCCCTCATCAGAGAACACGATCGAGGCCAGATCGGTGATCCCCGGCCGTACGGTCAGCAGCCGCTTCTCCACTGCCGTGTAGATGTCCGTTTCCCGCTTGACGTTAGGGCGCGGGCCGACGAAAGACATCTCGCCCTTAAGGACATTCCAGAGCTGCGGAAGTTCATCGAGCTTGAAGCGCCGGATGAAATGGCCCAGACGGGTGATGCGCGGGTCGTTGGCAGACGTGGAATCAACCCCGGTCCGATCGGCGCGCACCACCATGGAGCGGAACTTCACCATACGGTACGGCCGCTCCCCCAGTCCGGTGCGGTCCGCGACGTAGAATGGTGACCTGAAATCCTGGAGCCAGATCAGTGCGCTGAGTACCAGCAACAGTGGGCTGAGAATCAGGAGCCCGACGAACGAGACTAACAGGTCGAAAACCCGCTTCATACGTTGGAGCTACTCCCAGGTGTCCGCGCGAGCCCCCACCACCTGTCGGGCAGCGGCGACCACATCGTTTACGGTCGGATAGTAGAGCTTCTCGAGCGGCCCGCTGGTAGGAGCTGGCGCGTCGGGCAGCGTCAACCGGCGCGGCGAGGCTCGCCAGGCCGATGGGGCCATTGCTTCAGCAGCACGTGCGACGATTTCCCCGGCGAACCCGCAAGTGAGCCAGTCTCCGTCCACAGCGAGAAGGCGGCCCGTGCGCCGCACCGAGTCCACTATGGGGCGGGCGTCGAGCGGGTTGAGCACCCGGATGTCAATAACGTCACAGCTGATTCCATCCTCGGCGAGCACGCGGGCCGCCTCCACACACAGCCAGGCCGAGTAGCCGGCGCCGGCCAGCGTGATATCGCGTCCCTCGCGCACGCGGCGCGGAGACTCGCGACGCAGGTCCATCTCGACCGGGGGAGACAGTTCGGACTCGACGCCGTACAGCCAGCGGTCATCGATATACAGCACAGGGTCGTCGCACAGCACGCTCGCGATCAGCAGATCGCGCGCATCAGCTGGCGTCGCTGGCATGACTACCCTGAGGCCCGGAACATGCGCGAACCATGAGTGCAGCGACTGGGAGTGCTGCGCGCCTTGCTCACCACCCCGGTTGATGATTCCGCGCACTGTCAGCGGCACCCGGACGGAGCCACCGAACATGTGGCGCCACTTGGCGGCCTGGGTCACGATCTGGTCCACCGCCAGCAGCATGAAGTCCACGCGCGGGTGAATGACCACGGGACGGTAGCCGCACAGCGCCGCGCCGAGAGCCGCCCCGGTGGTGGCCAACTCCGAGACTGGCGTGTCAATCACCCGCTCGCGTCCGAAGCGATGGTCCAGGTCGGTCATGCTGTTTCCGACGTACCACGGACTCCACAGGCCTTGACCGATCGTGAAGACCTCGCGGTGATTCGCTAGCAGGTACTCAAAGCCCTCGCGAATTGCCAGCCCGTAGCCTGTCACGCCCATCAGCGGCGTCCCCCGTACACCCGATCCAGCAGGGCCTCCGGAGGCGGGAACGGATCCAGCTCGGCCTGCGCCCAGGCCGCGGCGGCCTCAGCGCGCGCCTCCTCCTCGAACGCCCTCAGTGCGTCACTCCCCACTGCACCCTCAGAGCGGAGCGCCTCGAACAGCCGCCGGACGGGATCGCGGCCCTTCCACAGGTTTAGATCGTCCTTTCGGCGCACTCCAACATCCTCGTCCTCGCGCGGGCCGACATGGCCGCGCCAGCGGTAGGTGACCGCCTCGATGAACGCCGGGCCGCCTCCGGCCCGCATCGTCTCGATCGCCTGCGCCGCCACACGAGCCACCGCCACCACGTCATTTCCATCCACCAAAGCCGCCGGCACCCGATGCGCATCGGCGTAACGTGCCACCGAGTCCGAGGGCTGGCGTAGGCTGATGTGGAGGTGGCTGGAAAACAGATTGTTTTCGCACACGAACAGCACCGGGAGTCGCATGGTTGCGGCCAGGTTGAGCGACTCGTGGAACACGCCTTCCTCGGTGGCGCCATCGCCGAAGTACGACACCGCGATGTCTCCCCTGCCGTCGAGTTTCGCGGCCAGACCGGCGCCCACGGCGATCGGTATCGTAGCGCCCACGATCGGGACCGTGCCCAGCAGGCCGTGTTCGGGATCGGTAAGGTGCATCGAGCCTCCCATGCCGCGAGAAGCTCCGGTGTCCTTGCCGAGGATTTCGGCCATCAGTTTTCTGACGGACCCGCCGCCCGCCAGATAGTGCGCGTGAGAACGGTGCGCTCCGAAGACGCGGTCGGTGGGTCGAAGGCTGCGGGCGACTCCAACCGGAACCGCCTCCTGGCCGATCGCGAGGTGGCAGGGGCAGCGCACCTTCCCCGCGGCGACTTCATCGCCGATCCGTTCCTCCACCGCCCGGATCAGCACCATGCGGCGCAGAGCCTCGATCAGCCAGGCGCGGTCGCCGTCTGGAAGCACGAGCGGCTCGTGGCGCTGATCGGCGCCAGCCAGGTCACCGAGTTCCCGGCGAGGTGTCACCGAAGTTTTGAGATCAGACGGGGCGCCCATAGAAACGCCGAATGCTGTCACAGATGTAGTGAACTTCGTCGTCGGTCAGAGACGTGTTCATCGGGAGCAAGAAGCAGCGCTCGAAAAGCAAGCGGGTCCGCGGCAGGTCTGTAACGCGCACGCCGGGGAGGCCGAAACCGTGTACCGGTGTGCCGGCCCACTGGATTATGGTGCGCACGCCATCCTGCTCGAGGTGGCGGCGCAGATCGTCGCGGCGCTCGGCCTCGATCTCGTAGTTCTGATAGACGTCGAAGTGGTCCGGATCGTTGTCGGGGCCGGGCGGGAGCAGCAGTTCCGGCACGTCCCCCAGTCCTTCGCGATACAGCCGGGCCAGTTGGCGCCGCCGTTCGATCTCGGCGGGGAAGTGTTTCAACCGCACGTTCAGAATCGCCGCCTGGAGGTTGTCGAGGCGCGAGTTGAGCCCCCAGGTGACGACCAGACCATCCTCGTTGCGCCCATGGTCCCTGAGCAGCATCAGCTTCCGCGCTACTTCATCGTCGTTGGTAGTGACGATGCCGCCGTCGCCGAAGCAACCCAGGACCTTCGCTGGATAGAGGCTGAACTCGGCCGCCGCACCGAAGGTTCCGGCGGGCCTTCCCTTGTACTTCGAGCCGAGTCCCTGGGCCGCATCTTCGACGATGACCAATCCGTGCTTGTCGGCGATGCGCTGCAGCTCGTCCATGGCGGCGGTGCGGCCGTTGAGCTGGATCGGCATGATGGCAGTGGTCCTGGGCCCGATGGCGCTCTCCACTGCCGCAGGGCTGATCATGTGGTCGTCCTGGCAGTCAACCAGGACCGGCGTAGCTCCGACGAAGTGTATGGACGCTGCCGAGGCCACGTAGGTGTGCGATGGTACGATCACTTCGCTGCCCGGCTCTACTCCGGCCGCGCGCAGCGCAAGGATGAGACCATCGGTGCCATTGGCCACACCCCAGGCGTGCTTGACGCCGATGTAGCGCTCAATGGCCGCCTCGAACTCCGCGAGGTCTTTCTGGAGGATGTATGCCCCGCGATCCATCACGTCCACCAGCGCCGCCAGGATCTCGTCGCGGTACTGGTTGAAAAGGTGCGGGTAGCGGAAGAACGGGATTTGGTTACGCGTTGCCGAGGTAGTCAACTCGTTTCGCCTCTTGAAGAGGGGACTCTTGTGACGGACGTCACCTTGCGGTAACGATTGCGCCTGCTAACCGCGCGAGCCTAGCAATTTAACCACGTCTCGGCCGCTGGCTCAAGCCGATGGCAGCACGTTGCCGCGCGCGCCGGGGGCGCTTACATATCAGCCCCGTGAAATCGCCCCGATTCGAAGACCTCACCGAGACCACTGGCATCCCGTTGTCGGCCGAGGGAGCCGAGATGATGTACACCCGCTACGCAGCCGGCGCCGAGCTCGCTCGCGGGAAGCGGGTGCTGGAGATCGGCTGTGGTGCCGGGCAGGGATTGGCGCTCCTGTCACGCAGCGCGAAGCTGGTCGTTGGCGGCGATTACTCCATGGCCCTGCTTAGGTCGGGAAGGGCTCACTACGGCGATCTCCAACGCCTGGTGAGAATGACGGCCGAGGACCTCCCATTTCGGGAAGCGAGCTTTGACGTAGTGCTGTTCTTTGAGGCCAGCTATTATGTGCCTCGCATGACCTCGGCGTTCGACGAGCTCACGCGGATCGTCGCGCCAGGCGGTACGGTCCTGTTCGTGAACGCGAACCCGGAACGTCCGGACTTCATCACCAGCCCCCACAGCACTCACTACCACACGGCGGCCGAGTTCCGGTCGGAACTGGAACGCCGCGGCTTCGTGGTGAGCGTGGAGGGGGCTTTTCCGGTTGAGCCGCCGGCCACTGGTGTGGTTGCGCAGCTCAAAGGGCTGGCGCTCAGGCTGGCTCGGACTGTTCTGGAGGCTCTGCACTTGGTGCCCCGCACGCTTCGCGGACGGGCCAGGCTGAAGCGGCTGGTGTACGGCAAGCTCATCGAGGTGCCGGCCGAGTTGCCCGAGGGCTTTGCGCCAGTTGCGCAGCGGGCGCCAATCGGTACGGGACCAGTCACATCCTTTAAAGTCCTGTACGTAACCGCCGTGAAACCACCGGTCTGACGACCGGGCATCGTATGCGTGTGTGGCTGATCACGGTTGGTGAACCTCTGCCGCTTCCCGGCAGAACGCCTCGACTGCTTCGAACGGGACTTCTCGCGGACGAGCTGGTGCAGCGCGGCCATCAGGTTACGTGGTGGACGTCGCACGTGGACCACTACGCGAAGCAGTACTTTCCGGGAAACGCGAGGCCCGTTGTCCTGGACAACGGCGTGGAACTGCGTTTTCTGAGGGGCGTGCTGTATCGGCGCAACGTCTCGCTGGCGCGACTCGTCAACCACAGACAGCTGGCCCGTGATTTCAGAGTGCAGCGCGAGACCGTCCGTGCGCCGGACGTGATCCTCTGCTCGCTGCCGACGATCGAGCTGGCGCGCGCGGCGTCGGCCTGGGGAAGCAGTCACGGCATTCCGGTTCTCATTGATGTTAGGGACCTGTGGCCTGATGTGCTGGCGGAGGCTGTGGCGACCCCGCTCCGGCCCCTGGCTCGCATTGCCCTCATGCCGCTTTACCGTGAAGCCCGGGCTGCGCTGCGCGACTGCACGGGGATCATCGGCATTTCGCGCGGCTACCTGGATTGGGCCCTGAGGCTCGCTGGTCGAACCGAATCACGCCACGACGGAGTAGTCCCACTGGGGTATCCTCGCCTCCGGGTCTCGCCTACCGCGGTTGCAGCCGCCCGGGAGCGCCTCAAGGCTGGCGGGGTGAGATTCGAACGCCGGCTGGTCTGGTTTGTGGGCAGTTTCGGCCGCACCTACGATCTGTTCCCGTTGCTCGAGGCCGGGCGGATGCTGGCCGACGCCGGACCGGAGGACGTGCAAATCGTGATCAGCGGTGACGGCGAGGACTCCGAGGCCTACCGGCGAGCCGCAGCGGGACTCGAGAACGTGGTATTCACCGGATGGCTGGAGCCGGCCGCGCTGGCCGTGATGTTGCAGAGCGCCGCGATTGGCGTGGCTGCGTATCGGGCCGGAGCGCCCCAGGGCTTACCTAACAAGTTATTCGAGTATTTGTCTGGCGGCATTCCTGTGATCTCGTCGCTTCAAGGAGAAGCGAGGGATTTGATCGGCCAGCTCGACTGCGGTATGAGCTACGACCCGCGTGAGCCGAGAGCGCTTGCGCGCGCCATCCGGGAGATGCTCAGCGATGAGCCCGGCCGACGCCGAAAAGCGGCCAACGCGCGTCGTGCATTCGAGGAGCGGTACTCGAGTGAAAGGGTCTGCGCCGCATTGGTCGCGAGAATCGAGTCGGCGCGTGCTTAGCGGGTCGCCCGGAACTCCGTCCGCGGCGCTGGTCGTCGTGGCGTACGGTGGGCACGAGCTGGTGGTGCGCCTCCTGGATTCGCTGCGGCGCCACCCGGATGCGGGGCTGATGGCGGAGGTTGTGCTGGTAGATAACGGATGGCCGCATCAAGGGGATTGCCGTGACCGGGTAGATCCGCGGGCTTACACCTTCCCAATTCGATTCGTTCAGAACCGCGATCGGAGCTACTCGTCGGGTATCAACCGAGGCGCCTCGGGTACCTCTGCGGAAGTGATCATTGCGGCGAACTCGGATCTGGAGTGGATCCCGGGCTCGAGCATCGAGCCGCTGCTCCGCGTGTTCGGAACCAATCCACGCGTCGGGGTGGCAGGACCGACTCAGGTGTACCCTGATGGCACCTGGCAGCGAAGCTATGGACCACTGCCGTCGGTGCCGGAAGCGCTCGGGTCAGTGGTCGCCCTGGAACAGCTCTGGAGCCGGGTGAGGCGTGCGGTGCGTGGGAAGCGAACCTTCGGCGTCTCATACGTGGACGGCGCGTTTCTCGCCACGCGGCGCGCATGCTTCGAAGCGCTGGGCGGCTTCGACGAGCGGCTGGGGTTCTATGCTGAGGACCTTGACTACTGTTGGAGAGCAGCCAGCGCCGGATGGAAGTGCGTGGTGGTGCCGGAGGCGGTGGTGATGCACGTACGCGGTTCGTCGAGCCGATCGCGCACGCCGATGGAGTATCTTGTGCGCCTGGCCCGCGCCAAGCGCGCCTTCGTCGGCAAGCGGCATGGAGCACGCTCCGCAGTGGTCTACGGGTGGCTGCTTCACGCCGGCGCCGTGGCGCAAGCTGCCTTCGCCTCGCTGCTCGGTGTGGTAAGGCAGGATTTCGCTGCTCGACGGAAGGATCACCTGGACTGGGTGCGTGCAACGCGGAGCGCCGCCACTTCGCCGGTGGACAGGGCCTGACGTGAGTTCGCCGGCCACAGGCGGATTCGACCCGCGGGGAAAGCGCATCGCCCGGAACACGCTGCTCAATTTTGGCGGACAGGCCGCGCAGCTGGTGGCCGCGGTCCTGGTAGTTCCCTTGCTGGTTGACGCACTGGGCGCCGAGGAATTCGGGGCTTTCCAACTCGTCTGGGTCGCCGTCAGCTATCTCGCGCTGTTCGATCTGGGGCTCGGAAGGGCCACCACATATCAGGTATCGCAGGCTCATGGTCGCGGCGCCCATCAGGAGCTGCCGGAGATCATTGGAAGTGCGGTGATAGTGCAGGTACTGCTTGGTGCAATGGCATCTGCCTGCTTCTGGGTACTCGCGCCAGTTCTAGTTGACATGTTGAAAGTGCAGGGACACCTGGAGGCGGCGGTGATCGCTGCATTTAGGGTGGTCGCGGTCGCACTCCCGGCCGTAATGGTAACGGCGTCCCTCAGTGGAGCGCTTGAGGCGTTTCACCGGTTTGGCATTGTCAATGCGGTGCGCGTGCCCACCGGGATCGCGACACTGCTCGCGCCGCTTGGCGTGGCCGTCCTTGGGGGAACGTTGCCAGAAGTGGTTGCGGCGGCAGTGGCAGTCAGATTCTTAACCCTTGCGGCCTTCGGTTACGCCTGCCTAACAACCATCCCGGAGCTGCGCTCGCGGATTCGGCTGAGCACCGCGCGACTGCGATCGCTGCTTCGCTACGGCGGGTGGCTGACGGTCAGCAATGTGCTGAGCCCGTTGATGACTTACCTGGATCGCTATGTCGTCGGTTCCTTGGTCTCGCTCACGGCCGTGGCCTGGTACACTGCGCCATACGATGCGGTGAATCAGCTCGCCATACTGCCGGTAGCCATCGCTACCACCCTATTTCCTGCGTTCAGCGCCCTTTCCGCGGCCGGGAACCACGGAGAAGCACGACGCCTGCTGGGCCGCGGCGTGTGGTTTCTCGCTGTGGTGCTCGTTCCCGTGGCACTTGTGCTGATCGCCCTGGCGCGGCCCGGCCTGCAGCTGTGGTTGGGAAGCGAGTTCGCCGAACATGGCACGCGCCCGATGCAGATCCTGGTAGTCGGCATGGTGCTGAATGCACTGGCGCGACTTCCGTATGCCGCTGTGCAGGGAGCCGGGAGACCGGAGGTCACCGCGGCAATCCACCTCATCGAATTCCCGCTCTACGCCGTGGGACTATGGTTCGCTGTATCATCCCATGGAATCACTGGTGCGGCCGCAGCGTGGACGGCCCGCACGGCCCTAGACGCCGCTCTTCTTTTCGCCGCAGCCAGATTGGCCAGTCCGCGATCTTAGGCCGGAAGGCGCCAGTATCGTTCAGGCCCGGACTGCCGCGATCGCGCCGAGCAGTTCTGGGATTCCGGCGCCGGTCGCCGCGCTCGTCAGGACCGCTTCCCAGCCGCGCTCGGCCGCCAAGCGCTGGAGCGCGAGGCGATCCGGCCCGTCGAGCAGGTCCACCTTGTTGAGCGCCATGATCACCATGCCCCCCTGCCCGCCTGCCCGCTTGCCCGCCTCATCGAGCACCTCCCCCACCACTTGCGCCTGGTCCTCCCACGCCGGGTGCGCCACGTCCACCACGTGCACCAGCACATCGGCATCGAGCGCTTCCTCGAGCGTGGCGCGGAAGCTGGCAACCAGGCCGTGGGGCAGCTTGCGAATGAAGCCCACCGTGTCGGTGATGCGCAGCCGCGTGCCGTTGAGCACCGTTTCCCTGCTCAGCGTGTCGAGCGTGGCGAACAGGCGGTCCTCGACGTGGGTGTTCGCGCCGGTGAGCGCGCGCAGCAGGCTGCTCTTGCCCGCGTTGGTGTAGCCCACCAGCGCGACCTTGCGCACACCGCGGTCTTTCACGCGCGCGCGCATCCTGGCCCGGTGCGCGGCGACGTCCTCGAGCTTCGATTTGAGCTGGGTGATCTTGTGGCGGATCAGGCGGCGGTCCACCTCGAGCTGAGTTTCACCCGGACCCCTGAGACCGATGCCACCCCTGATGCGCGAGAGGTGCACCCACATCCGGGTGAGCCGCGGCAGCAGGTACTCGCTCTGCGCCAGCTCTACCTGCATGCGCGCCTCGCGGCTCCTGGCCCGCAGCGCGAAGATGTCGAGGATGAGTTCGGTGCGGTCCATGACGCGCAGCTTGAACTCGTCCTCCAGGTGCTTGCCCTGCCGCGGCGAAAGTTCCTCGTCGAAGATCACCATCGTTGCGCCCGACTCAGCGATGCGCTGGCGGATCTCCTCGACCTTTCCGGCGCCGATCCAGGTCTCCGGATTCGGCGCCGCGACCAGCTGCACGATGCGCCCCACCACCACGGCGCCCGCCGTGTCGGCCAGGCGCGCCAGTTCGTCGAGATGTTCCTCGACCTCGCGCGCTTCGGGAGTGCCCTTGCGCGGCGCGCCCACCAGCAGGACGCGCTCGATAGGCGGTGCGACGGTGATGAGTTGGCGGGGACTCACGCTAGTCCGGGGTGTTGCGTGCCGCCTCGAGAGCTGCTTCGAGCCCTCGGCTTGCGACCATTGCCCGTAGCGCGGCCGGGTCGAGCGCCGGACCGGCGTGGACGAGTATGTCCCTCACGTCTCTCAGGTGCCTGGACGATCCGCCCATCCTGACCCGTTCGAGCTTTCGAATGACTACGTACTCCGCGGGCGCCAGCCAGACATCGTTCCCGGCTATGCGCTCCCTGCGCCGATGCTGCATCGCCCAGGCATGCAGCTCGTCATCCCCGATGAGATAGAGGTCCATCTTCTGAGCGCTTGGCACATGGATCACGTTGGCGTGCCCGCC
>DATMBH010000104.1:0-7272 GCA_035559335.1 Gemmatimonadales bacterium | reverse complement strand
CGTCGCCAGCGCAGAGATCCTGGTTGGAGACGACACCCTGTCACCGGAGCAGCGCGAAGAGGTGCGCAGCATCCGCCGCTCCGCGGACCGCGCCGCGGCGCTTACCCGCCAGCTGCTGGCCTTCGGACGCCGCCAAAGGCTGCTGCCGCGCGTGATTGACGTCAACGAGGCGCTGCGCGACATGGAGGACTTTATCCGCAGCCTCGTCGGCGGCGACGTGAAGCTCGTCATGGACCTGGCGCCGGATGCCGGCCGCGCCCGTGTCGATCCGGGCCAGCTCGAACACGTGATGATGAACCTGGTCGTCAACGCCAGGGAAGCGATGCCGGCCGGCGGAACGCTGGTCATCGCCACCGCCAACGTCGGCTTCACCGAGGCCACGCAACGCATGCATCCGGACGTGCGACCCGGGCCCTACGTCATGGTCAGCGTGGCCGACACGGGTGTGGGAATAGCCGCGGAACACCAGGAGAAGATCTTCGAGCCATTCTTCACCACCAAGCCGACGGGCGAGGGCGTCGGACTTGGGCTCTCGACGGCCTACGGGATCCTGAAGCAGAGCGGCGGACATCTGTGGGTGGAGTCGTCGGCGGGACGCGGCTCGACATTCAAGGTCTTCCTACCGCGCGTGACGCTGGCCGCCGATCCGCGGCACGACTATCCCCGGCCCGTTACCGAAGGCGCTGGCGAGACGGTGCTGGTGGTGGAAGACGAGGACGCGGTGCGGCGCGTCGCGGCCAGGGTGCTGAGGTCGCGCGGCTACCGCGTGGTCACCGCAGCGAACGCGGAGGAAGCCATGCAGGTGGCCGCCGCGCACGATGGCCCGATCGACCTGCTACTGAGCGACGTGGTGATGCCGGGGATGTCGGGAACCGTGCTCGCCGAGCGGCTGGTGGCCGAGCGCCCGGGCCTCAAGGTGCTGTTCATGAGCGGCTACACCGCCGAAGAGATCGGTTCCGACGTGCCGCTGCTGTCCAAGCCCTTCACACCGGATGAGCTGCTGTCGGAGGTGAGGATTGCTTTGGAAGGGCAAGGGGCTAGGGAGTGAACAGGTCCCAGGGGTCAGGCCCCTGGTTCCTAGCTCCTATCTCTTTGCCTGCTCCCTGATCCTCGAGCGGAGGGCGGGGGACTCGAACCCCCAAGGGCTTGCGCCCAGCGGTTTTCAAGACCGCCGCCTTACCAGTTAGGTCTAGCCCTCCGTGCGGGGAAGCTTAAGGGGGTAGGGCGTGATCCGGTAAGGGGTGAGGGGAATGCGCGATGGGCGAGGACCTTCTCACCCTTCACCCATCGCTCCCCTAGCCCCCAGCCCCCGGCCCCTGGTACTCTCCGCAATGTCTCTCCCGCTCCTGTCTCTCGCCCTCGCGGCGGTCCTTACGCTCGTGCCCGTGACATTGCTGGTGCCGGGACTCTCGGAGCTGGTAATCGTCGCTCACGGCGGCACGCGGTTCCACGCGCACCTGTTCATGACGGTGAACATGGTCGCCGGGATGTTGGCGGTGCCAGTGGTGATGATGCGGCTCAGGGGCAAGGGCCACCTAGCCCGCTGGCTGGTGGCGTTGCTGCTGGCTGATGCCGCGCTGTTCGCCGCCATGGGCCAGGCGCGCTCGCTCACCTGGCTGTTCGTGTTTCGGGCGCTCGATGGCGCGGCACACCTGCCGGCTGTCACGCTGCTAATGGTGGCGGCGAACCGGCTGGGCGGTGAACGGCGCGGCGCCGCGCTCGGCCTGATAGCGGGCAGCGTCATGGTTGGAGTGGCGATCGGAGCGCCGCTGGGCGGGGTGCTGGTGGGCCGCAGTCCGGCCACCGTCTACTACGCCGGTGCCGCCATAGTCCTGGTCGCGGCGCTGGTGGCGCTGGCGCCAGCACGGCGTGCGCCGGTCGCGCCGCCGCGCGAACCGGGATCGCGCTACCGTTGGGACCACCGCGCGCCGCATTCGTGGATGCCGCTGATGCTCGGCTTCCAGGACCGTTTCACTATCGGTGTCTTCGTCTCGACCTTCACCCTGTACCTGGCCGAGGTCGTGCGACTAAGCCCCGCCGAGCGCGGGATGCTGATGTCGCTGTTCATGCTGCCGTTCGCCGCGCTGTGCTATCCGGTGGGCAGGCTGAGTGACCGCTCGCGGTGGCTGCTGCCGCTGGCGATCGGCAACCTGGGATTCGGCGCCGCGTACGCGTGCTACGGCCTGCTTCCCGCCTGGATGCTCGCGCCCGCGATGGTGGCGTCAGGGGTTCTTTCGGCACTGATGTACGCGCCGAACCTGGTGCTGGTGGGTGAGATGGCCCGCCACGGAGCGGGGGAGGGGCTGTTCGGCGGGTTTCAGGTGGCGGGCTCGATCGGATTTCTCACCGGGCCCCTGGTGGGCGGACTGCTGGTGGAGCTGTCTAAGCGCCTGACGGGAGAGGTGGCATACGCGGCGATCTTCGCCGTCGTGGGCGCGAGCGTAATGGTGGTGGGAGCAGTGGCGGTTCTGACGCTGCGTCCGTTGGCGAGAGAGTGGAAAGCGCAGGGGGCAGGCTGAAGGCGCTGCGGGTGCGGCAGTGGTTACAGGGGACTCCACCAACCCGCTTGGGCGCCTTCAGTGTGTTCCAAACCTAACGTCTCACCGCCGACCTAATCCACCGGCAGATGGGCACTTCCTCTCCCGGTCCCCGGACGGCGCTTCTCGCCTGTGACGCCACTCGCACCGCCTGGCGGTTCTCCCAGTTGATCGGTATCGAGATCGCGTAGTTCCGGCCCCGGCGCCTGATGCCGAGGATGCCCAGTTCCGCCGGCAGGTGTTGCGACCATTTTAGCGCCATTTGGCGAGTGGGCAGCAGCAGGTCGGCAGCCGCGACGCTGTCGCCGTCGATCGTGTTCACCGTGTCGCCTACCAGCAGCCCCTCGCGCAGGAACGGCGAGCTGGGGGCGATCCAGCCCACCGTCGCCCGGTGGCGTCCGGCGGCCACCAGCACGACGCCGGGTGTGGGGGCGCCGCGGCAGGTGTCGAGCGGGATCGTGTCGAGGAATGCCCCCAGTTCCGGCGCGAACGAGGAGAGGTTCGGGTAGCGCTGCCGGTCCGACTCGTACTGGCTCAGAATGTCTTCCAGCCACGGCACCAGCGGCATGTTTTGGTTGAGCGCCTCGGTGCGGGCGGCCCACGTCAGGGTGGGCGCCGCGCGTGCCAGGATGCGGATCGTCAGCGCGCGCGCCAGCTGTTCCGACAGGATGTCGTCCCAGAACGCGCCCGCGTAACCGCTGCGCGCGATCTCGAGCTCCAAGGCCGCACGCAGATGGAAGCCGTGCGACAGCAGTTCCGGCCGGTCGGTGAACAGGCGCCGCACGGCTTCGTGGCTCATCTGGTGCACGAGCATCAGCCACACGTAAGTCGGCGAGCGGTAGCTGCGGGTGGGATACACTTGGTCCGGCGTCAGGAACATGCGCCGCGGCGTGCCGCGGGGGCGCGCCGGGTCGACGTGCGGCGTGGTATTGCCGGTGGAAAAAGCGCGGGCGAGCGTGATGTCGAACTGGAGCTCCGGGTAGCCGACGTAGTCGAGCACCGAGGAGTCCAGCGACCTGGTTCGCGTCAGCGCGAGGTAGACGTCCGCCAGATCGCGCCGCCGGGACGCGGCGTCCAGTTCCTCCAGCGCCAGTGATCGCAGTTGCGGTGCGTACGCGGCGGCCGCCTCGAAGAACGCGACCACCTCGCGCCGCAGCGCGTCGTTTCCCGTGAAGCAGCGTCGCTCGCCCGGCGCTACGAACCCGCACAGGGTGTCGGGCGCGTTCCGCTCGGCCCAGGTCTGCAGCAGCACGTTGACCGGCACGGCGCCCAGCCGCCTGACGAGCTGGAACACGCTGTCGCCGGAACGGGCGGCCAGCGCCTGGTACCAGCGCCGCACCGGCCCACGGGCCGGCACCCGGGTCGAATCGCCTACCCACCAGATCGCGCCCACGTCGTCGAGCAGTGAGTCGGTGCGCACGGTGGTGCGCCCGACCGTGAACGAGGTGGTCCCTTCGGGCAGGTCGGTCCCGCAGCCGAGGAGGGCCGCGAGGGTCAGTGCGGCGAGGGCGTGGCGTCTCATTAGTGGCGGAACTGTCTTACCCCAGTCATCACCATCGCGATCCCGTGTTCGTCGGCCGCCGCGACAACTTCGGCGTCGCGCACCGAGCCACCGGGTTGGATAATGGCGCTCACCCCGGCCTGGGCGGCAGCGTCCACGCCGTCACGGAACGGGAAGAACGCGTCCGAGGCGAGCACGCTGCCGGCCGGATCGTGACCTGCCTGGCGGGCCTTGTGGACCGCGAGCATGGAGCTGTCCACCCGGCTCATCTGTCCGGCACCGATCCCAATGGCAGCCCGGTCCTTCGCGAGCAGGATCGCGTTGGACTTCACGCTGAGCACCGCGGCCCAGGCGAACCTCAGGTCCGTCATTTCATCGTCGGTCGGTTTGCGTTTCGTCGGCACCGTCCAGGCGTCCTCGGCCGCGTTGAACCGGAGCGGGTCCTGGGCTAGGAATCCCCCTTGCACCCGCTTGAAATCGAGCGCGCCGGGATCAGGCCGCGGCACTTCGACGATCCTGAGGTTCTTCTTCTGCGCCAACACCTGCACCGCCTCGGGCTGGAACCGGGGAGCGACCACGCACTCGACGAATAGGTCGGCCATCGCGCGCGCCGTTTCGGCGGTCACGACTGTGTTGAACCCCACCACCGATCCGAAGGCGGAGACCGGATCGGTGCGCAGCGCACGCTGGTAGGCCTCCACCGCGTTGCGCCCGACCGCGATACCGCACGGGGTGGTGTGCTTGATGATCGCGCAGCACACCTCCCGCTCGAACGGCCCCAGCGCTAGGACCGCGGCGTCGATGTCGAGGATGTTGTTGAACGAGAGCTCCTTGCCCCCCAGCTGGTTCATCGCTCCCATCCCGCCGACTTCACCGGTGACGTAGAACGCGGCCCGCTGGCCCGGGTTCTCCCCGTATCGCAACGACTGGCGCTGTTCGAGCACCAGCACCAGGGTCGGGGGGAGCTGGCCGCCGGTTCCCTGCGCCAGGTAGGAAGCGATGGCGCCGTCGTATGCGGCGGTGTGGGTGAAGGCCTTGGCCGCCAGTTCCCGCCGCAGCTGGCTGGTGACGCCGCCGTGTTGCAGCGCCTCGGCTACGCGGCGGTAGTCGGATGGGTCCACGACCACGATCACGCTCTCGTGGTTCTTCGCCGCCGAGCGCAGCATGGACGGACCGCCGATGTCTATCTGCTCTATGGCTTCGTCAATCGTGACGTCCGGCCGCGCGATCGTCTCGCGAAACGGGTACAGGTTCACCGCGACCAGATCAATGGGTGCGAAGCCGTGGGCGGCCAGCTCGCGCAGGTGTGCCGCGTCGCCGCGCCGCGCCAGGATGCCGCCGTGCACCGCAGGGTGCAGCGTCTTCACCCTCCCGTTCATTATCTCGGGGAAGCCGGTCACCGCCTCGATTGGAGTTACCTGCACACCCTCCTTTTGGAGTGCGTGCGCGGTGCCACCGGTCGAGATGATCTCCCAGCCCGCCGCGACCAGTGCGCGGGCGAACTCCACGGCACCGCGTTTGTCGGAGACCGAAATCAGGGCTCTCGGCATCAGCTGTTCTCCGCCCACTGCAGGTGAAGTCGCCCATTAGGTGCGCGAGCCACGGCGAACGCTTCGCCGCCGGCCGACAGCGGCCGGATCGGCTCTCCCCTCGAGATGCAATCGCAGGCGTGCGCCACCACCTCAGGAAGCAGGCGATGCTCGATTGCGAGCACCCGGGCCGCCAGTGAATCGGGCGTGTCGCCGCTCAGCACGGGTACCGGCCACTGTGCTATGATCGGCCCGCGATCGTACTCCTCATCCACCAAGTGCACCGTCGCGCCGCTGATGCGCGCGCCGCTGGCCAGCACCGCTTCGTGAACGCGGCGCCCGTACATCCCCGCGCCGCCGAATGAGGGCAGCAGAGCGGGGTGGATGTTCAGGATCCGGCCGCGGTAGGCGGCGACCACCGGCGCCGGGACACGCTTGAGCCAGCCAGCCAAGACCACCAGGGCGCACTGGTGCTGCCTGAGGTGCTCCAGCAGCCCGGTGGCATCCGAGCCGTCGCGGCCGATGACCGCCGTGGCCGCACCGGCCAGCCGGGCGCGCTCCAGCGCGCCTGCGTCGGGGTTGTTCGAGATCACGAGCGCGACCACCCACGGAGCCTCGCTCCCGCGATCCAGCAGACTCTGAAGGTTAGTGCCTCTGCCCGATGCGAGGACTGCGAGGGGGAGTCGCGACACGCGGGGAAGATAGGCGGTAGGGCGGTAGGGCGGTATGGCGACGCAAGGCCGTGGGGCGGCAGCGCGGTAAGAAGGGGAGGGGAGAACGGACAAGGGAAAAGGCAGAGGCGGAGCGCGAACCTCGCCTCTCCGCCTCTCTTGCCGTCTTAGCGCCTTAGCGTCTTAGCGCCTTAGTACACCCTCAGCGTATACGGCCCGTACGTGTTCGACGCGTACGTGGTGGCCACGATGCGGTACACCCCCGCGCTCGGGAACGTGTAGGTCAGGCGCGCCTGGAGGTTGCCGCCGCTGTCGTCGTCGCTGGCCAGGGCGTTGCCCTGCGCGTCCTGAATCACCGCGTAGGGGTCCAGCTGGCCGGAAAGGACCTCGACCGTGATGGTCTCGCCGGCGCGCGCGGTGTACAGGTAGGCGTGATACACGGCATCACGCTGCAGCCGCGGATCGCTGGACGTCAGCACCCCGTTTATCGTCTGGCCGCGCACGATCGTGCCGTGGGCGCTCAGTGGCGCGGGCCGGCTCACGCGGATGGTGTAGGGGCCGTAGGTGTTCGCGGCATAGGTGGTGGCCACCAGCCGGTACACCCCCCCGCTCGTGAAGGTGTACTCTAGCCTCGCGTTTACGCCCTCGCCGCCGTCGTCGTCGCTGGCGATCGCGTTGCCCTGGAAGTCCTGGATCACTGCGTAGGCGTCCATCTGGTCCGACAGCACCTCCAGAACGATCGTCTCGCCAGCGGTCGCCGTGTAATAGTAGAAGTGGTACGCGGCGTTGCGGTTAAGGCGTGGGTCGGCGGCGGTCAGGAAGCCTGATGCCTGCTGGCCCGCGTAAAGGGTGCCACGAAACCCGGGGATCGACGGTCGCGCAGCCGGCGTGGGCCGGGCGCCGCCGCCGCAGGCGGCCACGGAAGCTGCCAGAAGTGCGAGTGGTACGAAGCGCTGTGTCACCGGCACGGTCTCCTTCTAGCGCAGGGTCAGGGTGTAGGTCCCGGCACGCCGTGCCTCGCCGTAGTTGTTCAC
>DATMBH010000103.1:0-16432 GCA_035559335.1 Gemmatimonadales bacterium | reverse complement strand
CTGACGAGTCGGTGATGGTGCGGTAGGGAAGAGAGTCCGGCAGCAGAACGGCCTCGACCAGCGCCAGGGCCGCGGCTCGTGCGCCAATCCAGTCGACCAGGGTCCCCGAGAGAGTCGCCTCAGGCAGCTGCGGGCCGGTGGAGAACACCACCACTCGGCCGCGCGCCAGGCGGTTGTCGCGCAGGTCGCGAATGACCGGCAGCAGCTGCAGGTGATAGACGCGACCGCGCTCGAATCCCTCTTGCGGCCATATCTCCAATCGGTTGCGCCGCCAGGCAACCCGGGTCTCGCCTCGCACCGGCGACAGGATGACCGCGCTCGAGATGTCCTGTCGCGGCCCCGGGATCCGCTCGCTGATGACCTCGTTGAACGCAACCTCGACGCTGCGCGGCGGCTCGGTGAGGACCGCTCCCGACTCCGGAGCGACTCTGACAATCAGCGGTGGCTCGGGATCGGGCGGACCGCCCGGCGGGTCCGCGGCGGAAGCGCATGAGACCAGAGAGCTACAGAGGCACAGAGGCACGGAGGCACGGAGAAGTCGCCACCGTGCCACCGTGCCTGTGTGCCGCTGAAACTCCGTCATCCGCATCCCAGCCCCCGCATCAGGCTTTCCAGGTGCGCGAGCTTCGCCTCCCAGTCCACCGCCTTGGCGCGCTCGGCGGCGACCACCTGCTCCGGCGCCTTGGACACGAAGCCCGGGTTCTCGAGCTTGGCCCTCAGGCTCTGGAGCTGCTTCGAGAGCCGCTGGTGCTCGGCGCGCAGGCGTTCGCAGTGCTTAGCCACGTCGGTTGCCTCGCCGAGCTCGACGTGCAGGGTTGCGCCGTCAGGCAGCGGCACCGTGACGCCGGCCCCGCGCACCTCCGACGACAGCTCCGAGACCCGGGCCAGCCACATGATCTGACGCTGCTGGCGTGAGAGCTGGTCGAATCGCGAGCCATCCGCCTGCACCGAGATGCGCACCAGCTGGCTTGGCTTCACGCCAAAGCTGGCGCGCGTCTCCCGCGTGGCCGATACCACGGCCTGGAAGAACGCGAACTCCTGCTCGGCGGCCGGATCCTCGCGGCCGGCGGGCTCGGGCCATGGTCCGGTGGTCAGCGTGCGACCCTCGTTGCCGGGCAGTCGCGTGTAGAGCGCTTCCGTAATGAACGGCATCACCGGGTGCAGCAGCTTCAGGGTTTCCGAGAAGCAGTGCACGGCCACGGCAAGCGCGACGTCTCCGCCTTCCTCCTCGCCCCGGAGCCGCGGCTTGATGCACTCCAGGTACCAGTCGGCGAAGTCGTCCCACAGGAAATGGTATGGTGCGCCCGAGGCGTCGTTCAGCCGGAACCGCTCCAGGTGCCTGGTGGTGTCCCTGATCACCCGATCCAACTTCGAGAGTATCCACCGGTCCTCGAGCTTTAGCCCCGCCGCCGGCGAGTCGGTGCCCCGGTGCCCTCGGGCTTCGGCCTCTCCTATGACCAGCCGTCCGATGTTCCACAACTTGTTGGCGAAGTTCCTGCCGCTCGCGAAGCTCGTCGCCAAATCGTTGGGGTCGAGGATGATGTCGGTTCCCACGGCGAGCGAGCTGATCACGGTGAACCGCAGGGCGTCGGCTCCGTACAGCCGCACCACGTCCAGCGGGTCGATCCCGTTGCCAAGGGACTTGGACATCTTGCGATGCTGAGTGTCGCGCACCGTGCCGTGCAGGTACACGGTGTGGAACGGCACCCTTCCCATGAAATGCTGGCCTGCGAAGATCATGCGGGCCACCCAGAAGAATAGGATTTCCGGTGCGGTGACCAGCACGTCGGTCGGGTAGTAGCGGCGCAGGTCGGGCGTGTCGTCGGGCCAGCCCAGCGTCGAGAACGGCCACAGCCACGAGCTGAACCAGGTGTCGAGCACGTCCTCGTCCTGGCGCAGCGGCCCGCCGCACTTCCCGCAGGCACTGGGATCCTCCCGGTAGGCCGCGTGCGTTAGGCAGGAGTCGCAGTACCAGACCGGGATCCGGTGGCCCCACCACAGCTGCCGCGAGATGTTCCAGTCGCGGATGTTAAGCAGCCACTGCTCGAATTCGTCGCCGCGACGCTCCGGTATGAACCGCACCTCGCCTGAGCGATAGGCGGCCAGCGCGCGCTCGGCGAAGCTCCCCATGCGCACGAACCACTGATCGGAGAGCCGCGGTTCAACCACCGTGTCGCAGCGGTAGCAGCGGCGGATTGCGAGCCGATACGGTTCCACCTTCGCCAGCAGCCCGCGCTCCCGCAGCATCGCTAGTATCACCTCGCGCGCCTCGAAGCGGTCCATGCCGAATAGCCCCTCGGGGACCCTGCCGCCGGCCCTGCCATCGAGCGACTCGTCGGCCATCCGAGCCTCGGCGTTCATCACCACCGGCATCGGCAGCCCGTGGCGGCGTGCGACCTCGAAGTCGTTGGCGTCGTGCGCCGGCGTGATCTTGAGGAACCCCGAGCCGAAACCCAGCTCCACCGCCTCGTCCGCGATGACCGGGATCTCCACTTCGGCAAGCGGCAGCCGCACCGTCCGGCCCACCAGCGGCCGCTTGGCCTCGTCCCCCGGGTTCACGGCCACGGCCACGTCGCCCAGCAGCGTCTCGGGCCGGGTAGTGGCCACCGTCACGTACCCGCTCCCGTCGGTCAGCGGATAGCGGATGTGATAGAGGTGGCCGTCGGTCTCATGGTGCTCGGCTTCCTCGTCCGAGAGCGAGGTGTGGCAGCGGGGACACCAGTGGATGACGCGGTGACCGCGGTAGATCAGCCCCTCCTCGAACAGGCGCACGAACACCTCGCGCACCGCCCGCGACAGCGCCGGCGAAAGGGTGTAGGCCGTGCGACTCCAGTCGCAGGAGCAACCAATGGCCTTCAGCTGCTCCAGGATCGTGGTCCCGGTCTCAGCCACGAACGCCTCGGCCCGCCTGATGAACTCCTCGCGTCCGAGGTCGAACCTGGTCTTTCCCTCGCGGGCCAGCAGCTTCTCGACCACGTTCTGGGTGGCGATCCCGGCGTGGTCGGTGCCCGGCACCCACAGGGCGTCACGGCCGCGCATCCGCTCGAACCGGATCAGCACGTCCTGCACGCTGTTGTTGAGCCCGTGACCCATGTGCAGCACGGCCGTCACGTTAGGCGGCGGAATCACGATCACGAACGGTTGCGCCGTGCTCCGGCCGTCGGGAGTGAACACCCCCCGCGCTAGCCACTCGCGGTAGATCGGCCCCTCTATCGCAGCCGCATCGTACTGCGGCGCCAGCTCGCGCGTTCTGGTGGTTGCCTCAGCGCTCATCCTGTCGTCTTTCACCCTGCGTCCTGCTCCTTGTCTCTTCAACAAAAAGCCCGCTCACCGCGGGCCGCCCATCGCTCAGGACATCCTGCGCGCTAACCGCGCGCGGCCCGCGGCGTCTTGGGCCCCGGTACTTCTACAGTGCTTGGATCGACCCCAGCGACGAGCAGGTGATTGAGTACCGTGTCCACTCCCTCGACTCCCTCCACGATGTCGCCGGCAAGCCCTACTTCCGCGGTGTGGTTGACGCGCCCCGTCAGCTCCACCAGCCCCTCGCCGAGCACCGAGACGCGAATCGGCCGGCGCGCCAGAACCACATCGCGACGCAATGCGTCGAGCACCGCAGCCTCCAGCCGCTCGGCTTCCTCCGCCGACCACACCACCCGGCGCGGCCTGTCGCGCCAGCGGGCCAGCGCGCGCTTGATGCGGTGCGCATTCACGCGGCCCATCGCCGATCCCGCCAGAACACCCGCGGCAAGGCCCACCAGCGCCCCCGATACCAGGGCGAAAGCATCTGCGGCGCTGAAGCGATTCTCGTTCCTGATACGTCCCATTGGGGCCCGTGCGCGGTTATATTCCTCGGCCTTGAAGAGTGGCGAAATGGGCGTCCCATCGCAAGTTGCGCCGACTGGCCAGCCGCCTTCCGCAGGCCGGCTAACCCCGGGTCAGATGTGGGGGTGGGCAGCCGCCTTCGCGGTGATCGCGGCCCTGCTTGCCGCCTACTTCCTGTTCGGAAGACAAATCCGCGCCTTTCTCACGTGAGCGAGGTACATGGCTGAACTGGTCCTCACGCTTCCCGACGGAACCGAGCGCCGCGTAAGCGAGGGGACGACGGCCCGTGAGGTCGCCGCGTCAATCGGCCCCGGCTTGCTGAAGGCCGCCGTGGCCGCAAGGCTGGATGGCGAACTAGTCGAACTCGACCGCCCGCTGACTCGTTCGGGAAGATTCCAGCTGCTAACCGAGAAGGACCCCGACGCCCTGTACTGCCTGCGTCATTCCGCGGCTCACGTGCTGGCCACCGCGGTGCGCCGGGTCTTTCCTGAAGCCGGCATCGGCTTCGGCCCGCCGATCGAAGATGGCTTCTACTACGATTTCGAGGTGCCGCGGCCGTTCACGCCGGAGGACCTCGAACAGATAGAAAAGGAAATGAACGAGGTGGTGAAGGCCGACTACCCGTTCGTGCGCGAACAGCTGACGCGCGACGAGGCGCGCCGCCGCTTCGCGGAGGATCCCCTGAAGCTGGAGCGGCTCGAGGAAATCCCGGACGGGGAGCCGATAACGGCCTACACCAACGGGCCGTTCACCGACCTGTGCCGCGGGCCGCACCTGGATCGGACCGGCCGACTGCGCTACTTCAAGCTGCTGCACGCGGCTGGCGCCTACTGGCGCGGCGATGAGCGCCGCCAAATGCTGCAGCGCATCTACGGGACGGCATGGTTCTCCAAGCAGGAGCTGGACCAGTACCTGCACCGGCTGGAAGAGGCTAGAAAGCGCGATCACCGCCTCATCGGCAAGGCGCTCGACCTGTTCAGCATCCAGGACGATGTCGGCCCGGGCCTGATCTTCTGGCACCCGAAGGGCGCCCGGCTTCAGTTCGAGCTGCGCCGGTTCGTGGAGGACGCGATCCTGGCGCGCGGCTACGAGCTGGTCTACACGCCGCACATCACCCGCGAGCAGCTGTTCGTGCGCTCCGGGCACCTCCCGTACTATGAGGAGAACCAGTTCCCGGCGATGGCTGCCGCCGCGGGCGACGCCGAGAGCGTGCGTTACCGCGTCAAGCCGATGAACTGCCCGATGCACATCCTAGTGTACAAGTCGCAGCAGCGTAGCTACCGCGACCTGCCGATCCGGCTAGCTGAGATCGCCAACGTGTACCGCAACGAACGTTCGGGCACGCTTCACGGCATGCTGCGAGTGCGCGGCCTCACCATGGACGACGGGCACCTGTTCATGCGCCCCGACCAGATCGAGGATGAGATCGCGCTGTGTCTGGAACTGGTCGACTACGTTCTTGGCCAGACGTTCGGAATCAGCTACCGGCTGGACTTGGCCACGCGCCCGGCCGAGAAGCTGGGCAGCGACGCGGTCTGGGACCAGGCGGAGGCCGCGCTGAAAGGCGCGCTTGAACGACTCGGCAGGACCTATCGCCTGGACGAGGGCGGGGGCGCGTTCTACGGACCGAAGATCGATATCAAGTTCAACGACGCGATCGGTCGGGAGTGGCAGGGCGCGACCATCCAGCTGGACTTCAACCTGCCCGAGCGCTTCGAGCTGGAGTACACCGGCGAAGACAACCGCCCGCACCGGCCGGTTATGATCCACCGCGCCATCTTCGGCACAATGGAGCGGTTCATCGGCTTCCTGATCGAGCACTTTGCGGGCGCCTTCCCGCTGTGGCTCGCGCCGGAGCAGGTGAGGGTCCTGCCGATCTCCGACGCCCAGCTTGCGGCGGCGCGTGCGGTGCACGAGCAGTTGCGCGGGGCCGGCATTAGGTCCCATCTGGACGAACGCAGCGAAACGCTGAACTACAAGGTGCGCGACGGTGAGGTGCACAAGGTCCCCTACCTTGCCGTGGTCGGCGCTCGTGAGGCTGAAGGCGGAACCGTGGCCGTGCGAGCCCGCGGCGCCGGGAAGAAGCAAGAGGTAATGCCGCGGGACGCATTTCTTGCGATGTTACTGGAGCAGGTGCGGAGCAGGGCGCGGGTGCCTTAGGGTCGGCAGTCAGGGGTCAGGGATCGGGTGCCAGGGGTCAGGGGTGAGCATCGAGGTGGGTTATGAGTGACAACGCCACTGCCGTGATAGTCTCGGCGACGCGGACGCCGATCGGGAAGTTCCAAGGGGCGCTCAGTTCGTTGAGCGCGCCGAAGCTGGGCGCCGTCGCGATCCGCGAGGCCGTGCGGCGCGCGGGCATCGAGCCCGGCGCAGTGCAGGAAGTGATCATGGGAAACGTCGTGCAGGGTGGGGTCGGCCAGGCGCCGGCGCGCCAGGCAGCGATCGCCGCGGGCCTGCCGGCCACCGTTCCGAGCCTGACCATCAACAAGGTCTGCGGCTCCGGTCTTAAGGCCGTGATGCTCGCTGCGCAGTCCATCAAGGCCGGTGACAACGAGGTCGTGGTGGCCGGGGGCATGGAGTCCATGTCCAGCGCGCCGTACTATGTGTTCGGCATCCGTGGCGGCGTGAAGTTCGGCAACCAGCAGCTAGTCGACGGCGTGATCCACGACGGGTTGTGGTGCTCGTTCGGCGACTGCCACATGGGCAGCTACGCCGAGTACACGGCACGCAAGGCCGGCATCAGCCGCCAGCGCCAGGACGAGTTCGCGCTCCAATCGCACCGCAAGGCGGTTGCGGCGCAGCAGGAATGCCGGTTCGCGGCGGAAATCGTCCCGGTCGAGATAGCCGACCGCAAAGGCACCGTCACCGTCGAGCGCGACGAGGCGCCGCGGGCCGACACCTCGCTTGAGTCGCTGGCGAAGCTGAAGCCGGCGTTCGAGAAGGACGGCACCGTGACCGCCGGCAACGCGCCCGGTCTGAACGACGGGGCCAGTGCACTGGTGGTGACGTCCCTGGCGTGGGCCAAGGCCCACGGCCTCAAACCGCTGGCGCGCATAACGGCGTATGCCACCGGCAGCGGTGAGCCCCGGGACCTGTTCTTCGCCCCGATCGAGGCGGTTCGCACGCTCATGAAGAAGGAAGGAAAGACGATCAGGGACTACGACCTGATCGAGGCGAATGAAGCGTTCGCGGTCCAGGCTCTCGCCGACGGCGACGGCCTGGGCTGGGACTGGGACCGCGTGAACGTGAACGGCGGCGCGGTCGCCCTGGGGCACCCGATCGGCGCCAGCGGAGCGCGAGTGCTCACCACCCTGTTGTACGCCATGCTGGCCCGCGACAAGGCCACGGGCCTGGCCACCCTGTGCCTCGGCGGCGGAAGCGCCGTGGCCCTCTCAGTGGAGCGCGTCTGATGAACCACCTCCAGTCCGTTGCAATCGCCGCCCCAGAGACCCGGCCCCTCGCGGCCAGAATCGGTGCCGCGATCGTTGGCGCCCTGCTGGTGTCGCTGGCGGCCCAGGTATCGATCCTGCTGCCAGGCACTCCGGTGCCCATGACGCTTCAGCCGCTCGCGGTGCTGATCGTGGGCGGCCTGCTGGGTCCCAGGTTCGGCACTCTGGCGATGGTCTCGTACCTGGCGATGGGCGTCGCCGGCCTTCCGGTCTTCACGCCGTTTGGAGCCCCCGGCCTGGCGCGGCTGTTCGGTCCGACAGGCGGCTACCTGCTGGCCTACCCGCTGGCAGCCGCGGTCACCGGTCTGCTGTGCGCCAGGGCCGTCAATCCGCTGCAGCGCGGGCTCGCCGCGCTGGCCGGACTGGCCACCATTCACGTGGGGGGAATGCTCCAGCTCCTCGTCATCACCGGCTCGGCCACTGCCGCGTTTGCCGCGGGGGTTGTTCCCTTCATCGCGAAGGATCTGGTAAACCTGCTGGTGGTAACCCTCGTCGTTCATCGCTTCCAGCCCTCCACCCGCGCGCTCAACTGAGCGCGCGGTTCGTTTTCGGAGGCACCAGGCGATGAGGGCTGGGGTCATCGGCGCGGGCACCATGGGCAACGGCATCGCCCACGTGTTCGCGCAGCACGGCTGGGACGTCGCGCTCATAGACGTGGCGCCGGAAGCTCTGGAAAAGGCGCTCGCCACGATCCGCGAGAACTTCCAGCGCCAGATAAGGAAAGGCGCGTCCACCGAGGCCCAGCGCGACCAGGCGCTGGCCCGGATCCGCACCACGACCGACATTGCGGCCGTACAGGACTGCGAGCTGGTGGTGGAAGCGGCGAGTGAACGGGAGGACCTGAAGTTCAGGATCTTCGGGGATATTGACCGCTTCGCGCCGGACGGCGCGGTGCTCGCGACGAACACGTCGTCCATTTCCGTGACCGCGATAGGGGCGCGGACCAGCCGGCCCGCGAACGTGATCGGGATGCATTTCATGAACCCGGTGCCGGTCATGCAGCTGGTCGAGGTGATCCGCGGCCAGGCCACCTCGGACGAGACGACCCGGAAGGTGGTGGACACCGTCAGGGCGCTCGGCAAGGTGCCAGTCGAGGTCAGCGACTACCCCGGCTTCGTGTCGAACCGGGTGCTGATGCCGATGATCAACGAGGCGGTGTTCTGCTTGATGGAGGGTGTCGCAAGCGCCGAGGCCATCGACACCGTCATGAAACTCGGCATGAATCACCCCATGGGGCCGCTGGCGCTCGCTGACTTGATAGGGCTCGACACGTGTCTCGCGATCCTCAACGTGTTGCACCAGGGCCTGGGCGACGACAAGTACCGTCCCTGTCCGCTGCTCAAGCGGATGGTCGCGGCGGGGCAGCTGGGAAGAAAGACTGGCAGGGGGTTCTACAAATACTAGAAGTTCAGTGGGACGGTGGGACGGTGGGACAGGGGGACGGATAGCGTGACGGTGGTGGCGGCGGAGACGCGGAAGCAGATAATCGAGCTGGCGCGCGAGTTTGCGGCCGAGCATGTCGTGCCGCACGCGCTGCGCTGGGACGAGGAGAAGGCGCTGCCGGTTCAGGTGCTGCGCAGCCTCGGCGAGCTGGGGTTCTTCGGTATGCTGATCCCCGAGGACTGGGACGGCCTGGGGCTCGACACCGAGACCTACTTGCTGGCGCTGGAGGAGATCGCCGCCGCCGACGGCTCCGTGGCGATCGCGATGGGGGTGCACAACTCGTTGCCGACTCAGATGCTGCTGCGCTGGGGGAGCGAAGCGCAGAAGGAAAAGTGGCTGCGGCCCATGGCCCGCGGAGAACTGCTCGGAGCCTTCGCCCTTTCAGAGCCCGATTCCGGCAGCGACGCGGCGAGCCTCCGCTGCCAGGCCTCGCGCGCGAGCGACGGTGGTTGGGTGCTCGACGGGACCAAGGCGTGGGTCACCAATGGGGCGCTCGCCGATGTCGTGATCGCCATGGCCCGCACAGACCAGCCGGGCGACCGCAAGGGCGCGCGCGGCATCAGCGCGTTCATCGTCCCGCGCGATACGCCGGGGTACCTTCCCGGCAAGCCCGAGGACAAGATGGGTCTCAGGGCCTCTAACACCGTGGCCGTCACGTTCGAGCAGCTGCACCTGCCGCCCGACGCACTGCTGGGAGAGGAAGGTCGAGGTTTCAGCTACGCGCTGTCGGCGCTGGATGGAGGACGGCTGGGTGTGGCGGCCCAGGCCTGCGGAATAGCCCGCAGCGCCCTCCAGCACGCGGTCCGCTACGCTACCGAGCGCCGGCAGTTCGAGCGTCCGATTGCCGAGTTCCAGGCGGTGCAGTTCAAGCTGGCCGACATGGCCACCCAGCTGGCTGCCGCGCGCAGCCTGCTGCTGGAGGCGGCGCGGCGCCGGGACGCCGGCGAGGACGTAACGCTGTATGCCTCAATGGCCAAGCTGTTCGCAAGCGACATGGTGATGCGGGTAACTAGCGATGCCGTCCAGATCTTCGGCGGCTACGGCTACATGCGCGACTACCCGGTGGAGAAGCTGATGCGCGATGCTAAGGTCATCAGCATCTATGAGGGAACCGACGAAATCCAGCGCGTGGTTATCGCGCGCCAGCTACTGACCCATTCCTGAGACCGACGAGCCGATGGACATATTCAAGATCCTCTCCGATCACGACCACGAGCAGCTGCTCTTCTGCCACGATGCGTCGGCCGGGTACCGTGGCCTGATCGCGATCCACAACACCACCCTCGGCCCCGCGCTGGGCGGCACGCGCTACTGGAAGTACGCCACCGAGGCCGAAGCCGTCGTGGACGCGTTGCGGCTGGCCAAGGGCATGACGTACAAGGCTGCGGTCGCGGGTCTCAGTTTGGGTGGCGGCAAGTCGGTGATCCTGGCGCCTGACGGTCCGGTGGACCGCGAGGCGCTGTTCCGGGCCCACGGACGGTTCGTGGAGTCGCTGCGCGGCAGGTACATCACCGCCGAGGATGTGGGCACTAGCCCTGCCGACATGGAATACGTGCATCACGAAACCGAGCACGTGGCAGGGCTGCTGGGCCGATCGGGCGATCCGTCGCCGGTCACCGCCCACGGCGTCTATCGCGGGATGAAGGCGTCGGCGAAGTGGAAATACGGCTCCGACGACCTGGGCGGGCGTACGGTGGCCATCCAGGGCTGCGGCCACGTCGGCTACTACTTGGCCAAGTACCTTGCTGCTGAGGGGGCGAAGCTGATTGTCACCGACATCGCCAAGGAGAAGGTCGACCGAGTGGTGGGCGAGTTCGGTGCGAAGGCGGTCAAGCCCGAGGAGATCTACGGCGTCCAGGCCGACATCTTCGCTCCCTGCGCGCTGGGAGCGGTGGTGAACGACCAGACGCTCCCGCAGCTCAAGGTCACCATCATAGCCGGCGGGGCCAACAACGTGTTGGCCGAGCCGCGGCACGGCGACGCGCTGGAGCAGAAGGGCATTCTCTATGCCCCGGACTACGTGATCAATGCGGGTGGTCTGATCAACGTGAACGGCGAGCTGGAGGGCTGGAGCGCCGAGCGCGCCCATGCCAAGGCGGCCGAGATCTACGACACGATGCTGCGCGTGTTCGAGCTGGCTCGGGCGGAGGGCCTGCCCACCTACAAAGCCGCGGACCGTCTGGCCGAGCAGCGCATCTCCCGGGTCGCGAAGCTGAAGCGCACCTGGGTGTGAGACCGCTCGTCATCGGGGTGGCGGGCGGCTCCGGCTCCGGGAAGACCACCGTCACCCGGGCCATCACCGATGCGGTGGGCGGTACTACGGCGGTCATCGAGCAGGACGCCTACTACAAGGACCTGTCGGGGATGCCCTTCGAGGAGCGCGTCCGGGTCAACTACGACCACCCTGACAGCCTCGACACGGAATTGCTGCTGGCCCAACTGGACCAGCTGATCGCCGGGCGGGCGGTGGACAAGCCGACCTACGACTACGCCAGCTTCACCAGGGCCGGTCGCACCGTTAGGGTCGAGCCGTCGGATGTCGTGATTGTGGAGGGGATCCTCCTGTTCGTGGATGCCAGGCTGCGCCAGCGGCTCGACATCAAGGTCTTCGTTGACGTGGCCGACGACGTCCGGTTCATACGCCGGCTTCAGCGCGACGTGATCGAGCGAGGCAGGCAGATGGAATCGGTGATCGCCCAATATCTGTCCACCGTCCGCCCGATGCACCTGGAGTTCGTCGAGCCCTCCAAGCGCTGGGCCGACGTGATCCTGCCCGAGGGAGGGCAGAACCGGATCGGCGTCGAGATGATCCTGGCCAGGGTGGAACTGGAGGTCAGGCAGCGGCGTTCCGCTCTGTGAGCCAGGCTTCCGTTACCTTACTTTTACCCTCGCTCCTGTGACCGATCTGTTCGAGAGCCCCGATCTGGCAGCGACCGATCCTGCAGTCGCCGCGCTCATCCGCCGCGAGACCTCGCGTCAGGCGGATGGCCTGGAGCTGATTGCCTCCGAGAACTTCGCCTCGCCGGCGGTGTTGGCCGCCATGGGCTCGCCCCTGACCAACAAGTACGCCGAGGGCTACCCGGGCAGGCGCTACTACGGCGGCTGCGAGGTGGTGGACGAGATCGAAGCGCTCGCGATTTCGCGCGCGAAGGAGCTGTTCCACGCCGATCACGCCAACGTGCAGCCGCACAGCGGTTCCCAGGCGAATTTCGCGGCGTACCTGGCGCTGATGCGGCCCGGCGAGGTGCTGCTGGGCATGGCGCTGCGGCACGGCGGTCACCTGACGCACGGCGCGAAGCCGAACGAGTCGGGCCGGATGTTCCGGAGCGTGCAGTACGGCGTGCGTGAGGACACCGGCCAGATCGACTATGACCAGGTGCGCGAGCTGGCGCGGGCCGAACGGCCCAGGGTCGTGGTGGCTGGCGGCAGCGCCTATCCGCGGGTAATCGACTTCGCCGCCTTCCGCGCCATCGCCGACGAGGTGGAAGCGTTCCTCGTGGTGGACATGGCGCACTTCGCTGGCTTGGTGGCGGCGGGAGTCCATCCTTCGCCGGTGCCGTTCGCCGACGCGGTGACCAGCACGACGCACAAGACCCTGCGCGGCCCGCGCGGGGGGCTGATCTTGTGCCGGGAGTCGCACGCTTCCCGGGTCGACAAGGAGATTTTCCCCGGCACCCAGGGCGGACCACTGATGCACGTCATTGCCGCCAAGGCGGTCGCGTTCGGGGAGGCCCTGCAACCGTCCTTCAGGGAGTACTCCTGTCAGGTGGTGGCCAACGCGCGGGCGCTCGGCGAGGCCCTGGCGGAACGAGGTTACGACCTGGTGAGCGGGGGCACCGACACGCACCTGCTGCTGGTGGACCTGCGCAGCAAGCAGCTGACCGGCAAGGAGGCGGAGGAGGCGCTGGGACGAGCGGCGATAACTGTCAACAAGAACACCGTTCCCGGCGACCCCCAGTCTCCGTTCGTGACCAGCGGCATCCGGATTGGCACGCCCGCCCTCACCACCCGGGGCATGCGGGAGCCGGAAATGAGGCAGATCGCCGCTCTGATCGACACGGCGCTCACCGGCCGCGGAGTGGAGGGTGTGGTGCGGAAGGTTCGCGACCAGGTGGCCGAGCTGGCGGCGGGTTTTCCCCTGTACGGCCTGCCCCGGCGCTTGACCGCGGCGATCGGGGACGCCTAGCTTCGCATCAGCACATGAGCCAGCTCGAATTCGCCGACGAAGTCCTGGAGCGGATCCGCGAACGGCAGGGTCCCTACGACGAGCGCGCCTACCTGTTCGTGCTCGCCTCGCTCGAGCACCTGCAGCGCAGCCTCCCGGTGCGCCGTCACGTGAGCGGCGAGGAGCTGGCGGTGGCCTGCCGCGACTTCGCGCTGGCCCAGTACGGGTTGCTGTCGCGCACCGTGCTCGAGCACTGGGGCATCCGGTCCACCGCTGACATCGGGAAGATCGTGTTCACGTTGATAGGCGTCGGGCTCCTCAAGGCCCAGGACAGCGATCGCCCGGAGGACTTCGAGGGGGTGTTCGCGTTCGCCGAGGCGTTCGAGTCTGGCTATCCGTGGAGCGCGTGGAAGGAAGCGGAGCGCGGCCGCTGACTTCGTGGGGAGGTGGCCATGGGGGAAACGGTGGACGTGGAATTCCCTGAGTGCCTGAAGTGCGAGACCGGGCAGCTGGTTCCGCTATCGGACTACGGGCCCGACGGGGCTCCGGTGACCTACAAGGCCTGGGCCTGCACCAACGCCGAGTGCGGCTTCGTAATTCGCATCCACAAGGGCGAGGTCACCTATGGCCGCGCCGTCGAGAGCGGGAGATGACCGGCGCGGCCAGTTAGGCTGGCCGCGCAGCTGACATCCCGGGTTGCCGTGCGTCCCCGCCAGCCGGCCGTGGCCGGCCTGTTCTACCCCGCCGAACCGGCCCGACTTCTCAGCACGGTGCGCTCGCTGCTGGACGAGATGCCGGCGCAGCCGGCCGCAGCCCGCGCCGCCATCGCCCCTCACGCCGGTTACGTATACTCGGGCCGGACCGCGGCGCGGGTATTCGCCGGCCTCGATGTGCCGCGGCGAGTCATCGTGGTAGCGCCTAACCACACCGGACAGGGCGAATCGCGCCACGGCGGAAGCGTGCTGGCGCTGGGCTCGATGCTGACGCCGATGGGGGAGGTACCGGTGGACGAGCCGCTCGCCGCGCGCCTGTTGGCCGAGTGCCCGCTGCTGGAGGACGACCCCGCCGCTCACCGGCGCGAGCATGCCGTGGAGGTGGAGCTGCCGTTTCTGCTGGCGCGGCGGCCCGACGTGACTGTAGTGCCGGTGGTCCTGGGCTGGGGCGACTGGACCCGCACCCGCCAGCTTGGCGAGGCGCTCGCCGCGGTGGTGCGGGAGCAGCCCGAACCGGTGCTGCTGCTGGCATCCAGCGACATGAACCACTACGAGGCCGCGGATGTGAACGCGCGCAAGGACCGCCTGGCGCTGGTAGAAGTCGAGCGCCTCGACGGCGAGGCGCTGCTGGCGGTGACCCGCCACCACCGGGTCACGATGTGCGGCAGGGTGCCCGCGGCGGCGGTCTGTCACGCGGCGCGGCTGCTGGGCGCCACCCGGGCCGACGTCGTGCACTACAGCCACTCCGGCGAAGTGACCGGAGACCATTCCAGTGTCGTGAGCTATGCGGGGGTGATGATAGCGTGAGCGTGGTACCGGTGCTTGCGGCGGCGGAGGCAGCGGAATGGGACCGGCGGGCCCGGGAGGACTCGCGCATCCCCTCCCGCGTTCTGATGGAAGCGGCGGGCCGGGCCGTGGCGCTGGAGATTTCGCGCCGCTACGGTGGCAGGCTCCGCGACGGCGTGCTGCTGGTGTGCGGCCGCGGCAACAACGGCGGAGACGGGTGGGTGGCGGCCCGCGCCCTGGCGGCCCTCGGGGTAAGCGTCACGGTGTGCCCGCTACCGGGAGAGGTGTCGCCTGACAACGGCGCCAACCGCGCGCTCGCCCTTGCCCACGGCATCAGGGAGGTGGGACTCGAGGACCACTGGGGCGGGCAGGGAGTGGTCGTTGACGCCGTGCTCGGGACCGGATCGGCCGGCTCGCCACGCGGCGATGCGGCCAGGGCCGTGGAACGCATCATGAAGGTGGGAGCGCCAGTGGTGGCCGTGGACGGGCCCACCGGACTCGATCTTTCGACCGGCGAAGTGCACGCGCCGTGCGTGCGCGCGGGCATGACCGTGAGTTTTGGTTCGTTCCGGCGCGGACACCTGTTGCAGCGCACCGTGTGCGGCGCGATCGTGGCGGTGGAGATCGGGTTTCCGCCGGCCGATCCCTCATGGCCGGGTGTGGTCACCGACGCCTGGCTCTCCGAGGTGCTGGCGCCGTTCAGCGCCGAGATGCACAAGGGTGACCGCGGCAAGGTGCTGGTGGCCGGCGGCGCCGCAGGAATGGCCGGGGCGGCGGTGTTCGCCTCCCGCGCGGCGCTGCGCTCGGGCGCCGGACTGGCGCGACTGGTGGCCAGCGAGGCCACCGTCAGCTCGGCCCAGGCCTCGAGTCCCGAGGTGATGTGCGTGGCCAGTGCGTTAGGCACGCCTCTGGAGCCCGAGTGCCTCGAGGCGATCGAGTGGGCCGACGCCGTGGTGCTCGGCTGCGGGCTCGGGCGCGGCGCGGCGCGCGCCGGATTCGCGCGGGCCGTGCTCGAGGCGGCGCGTCAGGTGGTGCTCGACGCTGACGGCTTGATGGCGTTCGCCGGCGCGGCGGCCGAACTGCGGGAGCGGTGCGCAGGCAAGCGGGTGCTCCTGACGCCGCACAAGGGCGAGTTCGCGGCGCTGTTCCCCGACCTCGCCGAGCGCGCCCGGCGCGATCCGTTTGGAGCTGCGGCGGCCGCAGCCGATCGGGTCGATCAGGCGGTGCTGCTCAAGGGAGTGCCCACCGTGTGCGCGGCGCCCGGTCTGCCGCCGCTGGTGAGCGCCAGCGGCAACCCGGGGCTCGCTACCGGCGGCACCGGGGACGTGTTGTCGGGAATGGCGGCCGTGTGGCTGGCGCGCGGCGCACCGCCCCAGGTCGCCGGCGCCGCGGCCGCCCACGTGCACGGGCGCGCCGCCGAAGACGTGGCACGCCACCGCTCCGTGCGATCGCTGCGACCCGACGACCTGCTGGGCGTGCTCAGTCCGCTGTGGCGCGAGCTGGCCGAAGCAAAGCACGACATCGAACTGCCCGTCCTGGCGCGTCTCGAGCCGCCGGAGGTGAGGTGAAGGCGGTAATGAGGGAAGGCGGCGTGGCGGTAAGGGTGGTCGGTACGAGGATGCCGGCCGTCGCGGCCTTGCTGCTGGGTCTTGCCGCCTTACCGCCTAACCGCCTTACCGCCCTTTCCGCCCAGCCTTCCAGGCTCTGGTCCCCCGGCGACCGCATCCTGTTCACCGATTTCTCGCGCGTCGTATCCGTCGCAGCGACCCCGGCGGTCGTGTACGTCGCCACCGCCGGCGCTTTGGCCACCTACGATCGCGGGTTCCTGTCGCTGCGCGAGACGGTCGGGCCGCTGGACGGCTACGAGCCCAGGAGCGTCAGGGCGATCGTCGCGGACCCGGGCGACGACACGGTGTGGATGGCGGGTGCCGGTCGGTGGCTTCGCTACGAGCCGCTGGGACGCCGCATCGAGGCCGGCCACCTGCCGGGGGCGAGTGACTTGGTGGTGCTGGACGCGCAAGATCCGTCGCGTGGCGCGTACTTCCGAGTGGGCA
>DATMBH010000102.1:0-23135 GCA_035559335.1 Gemmatimonadales bacterium | reverse complement strand
GCCGCCAGCTCCACCGGTTCGCAGGACTTGGTATCCAGGTCGGTGGTCTCGATGTCGAACGTGACGAACTCCCGCATGGCCGTCGCCGCGTCCCGGGCGTGGAGCAGCTGCAGAGCCTTGAAGACGGTGTAGGCGAGCCCTTCGGGCCCGGCGTCGGCGAGCCCGATGGGGACGTCGTCCAGTTCAGCCTGTTCGATTTCCTGCGCATAACGAGCGAGTTTCACTCCGGCGCCGAACAGCATTGCCCTGAGGCCCAGCTCCAGGCCGTTCATCGGCTCGATGACGACCCGGGCCCGCGATTGCTGCGCTTCGCGGAGCTTCGCGGCCAGCTCGCGCGCCGCCGGCAGCGCCTCCGGGTCGGCCAGATCCTCGTAGCGCTCCTCGAGGACGTTGCGATACGGCCCCACCCGGGCGCTCAGCAGCTCTTCGACCAGACCCCAGACGGTGGCGTGCCGCTCCCGGATCGTCGCGAGGTTCTCGGCCTGATACAGCAGCCGCCACAGTTTCTTGGTGTCCGGATCGCCACGGGGCATGGCTTCGGCCGCGAGCCGGACCGCAGCCAGGTAGTTGCGTCCCGGAGCCGAGTCGAGCTCAGCGTCAACTCGCTCGCGCAGGTGTTCGGGCAGTACCCGATTGGCGAGCGACTCCGCCGCCGTCGAATCCTCAGGATCCAGCGCCAGCCGGAGCGCCGCTATCACGTAACCGATGACCGGATCGTCGGTGAGCGGCCGTCCCTTGGCGAGCCGGCACCGCACCCCGGCTTTCAGCAGCTGCGCCTCGATGCGCTCGCCCACCTCGTGCCTGCGGTACAGCACGGCGTACTCACCCAACGGCAGGCCGGGATTGCGCCCGCGGTCCTCGGCGATGTCATCGAGGATCCACTGCATCTCGCGTTCATCGTCCGGAAACGCAACTGCCCGCACTGGATACGCCGAGAGCCTCGGAGCGCTGAGGTCCTTCTCGAACAGCGACGGGTTTTCGGAAAGCAGGCGCCGGGCCACGGCGAAGATCTGCCGGCTGGAGCGGTGGTTACGGTCAAGCAGGATCGGATCATCGATCCTGAAATCGCGCTGGAACCGTTCCAGTACCCGCGCGTCCGAACCTGCCCATGAAAAGATGGACTGCTCGTCGTCGCCGACG
The DNA here is from genome assembly GCA_035559335.1 of Gemmatimonadales bacterium. GTDB lineage: Bacteria > Gemmatimonadota > Gemmatimonadetes > Gemmatimonadales > JACORV01 > DASXPG01. Next base: position 21,995 of record DATMBH010000102.1, on the reverse strand, counting down.
GCGAAGATGTTGCGATGCGCGGCCACGAGCCGGCACAGCAACGAGTACTGGACCTGGTTGACGTCCTGAAACTCGTCCACCAAGAGATACGAGTACCGGGATGCGACCACCTCGGCGATGTCGGCGCGCTCGTCGAACAAGCGGTCCGTGAGCACCACCAGGTCGTCGAAATCCACCATGTTCCGCCGACGAAGGGTGTGGCGATAGTCCTGGTACAGCGCCTCGTCGCCCTCAGTCAGGCGGCGGCCCGCGAGTCGGCGGCGCGTGAAAAGCCCGAGCAGCTGGCCGGCGCGCCGTCCCTGGCCAAGTCGTCTCAGCACGATGCGCTGGTAATCCTCATCCGCGATGCCGAACCCGGCCTTGAGCCCGACCGGCTCGGGGAACTCACGCAAGACGCGCGCACAGAAGGAGTGGATGGTGCCGCGCTCGACCGCCTCGGCCCGCTCACCCAGATCCTCGGTCAGCCGCGACCCGATCTCCTCTGCGGCCTTGTTGGTGAAGGTCACGGCCAGGATGCGGCGTGGCTCGAATCCCCTGACTGTGATGAGGTGGGCAATGCGCCCGATCAGCGCGAACGTCTTGCCAGCGCCGGGTCCCGCCACAACCAGAACCGGACCCAGCGGAGCCTCAATGGCACGACGCTGCCCGGCGGTGGGGTTGTGCATGGATGGAGAATGGCGGTGGGGGCAGTGAGGGCGGTAGGGGCGGTAGGGACGGTAGGGCGGTAAGGGGGACAGCGCCCCTGGTCTTACCGCCTTGCCGCCTTATCGCCTTATCGCCTAGCCTTAGGGCCTGCGCGCGGGCCGCACCTGCAGCGCGGGCAGGTCCGCCTCACGCACCAGCGTGTTGAAGGCCGGCACGTCTCGCTCCATGATGGCGCGCAGCCGATCGAGTTGTACCTGGAGCTGGCCCGAGAGATACTCGAACGCCTGGTACGATTGATCGGTCGGCCGCGCGTCGGCACTGGCCACCACGCTGCCCAGGGCCGCGATGCGGTTGTTGAGGCGGATGGGGTAGTTGAGCGGGTCCTGCCCGCTCCGGTTGCGCACCTGGTAGATCTCCTCTTCCACTGCCGACAGCGCCATGCGCAGGCTGTCGGCTCGGGCGCGGATCGCCGCTGCGCGCGCGTGGCCACGGGCCCGCTCGACTGTCTGGTCGAGACCGGTCTTCAGTTCGCGGATCGCGATGACCGCGTCGTTTGCATCGCTAAGCCGGTCGCGAATCCGAATCAGCAGCTCGAACTGGCGAGCGTAATCCTCCGGCGTCGCGTTCACGCGCGGATCGGCTAGCAGCCTGAACTCCCGCGTGCTGCTCCACGGACCGATTGACAGCCTCACCTGGTAGCGACCGGGAGGGGCGAACGGCCCAGCCACGTTGCCGCCCCACATGATCAGGCCCGGAAACGTCACTGCATCGGGGTAGCGGGTGTTCCATAGGAACCGGTTCATACCCGCGCGGGTCGAGTCGGGCCGCAGCGGGAAGGTGCGGATGACGGCCCCCGCCGAGTCGAGGATCTGGATCGAGGCCACGGTGCCCGAGTCGAGCTGGCGCCGCAGGTTGTAGTAGATGACCACACCGGGCGGCGGGTTGCGGCCCACGGAGCCGGAGCCAACGCCACCGCGCAGCCGCCAGGTGTCCCGCGGGCGGTACAGAAAGGCCTCGGCGCCGGCCACCGAGTCAGCCAACTGGTGCAGCGGCGTGAGGTCGTCCAGGATCCAGAACGAGCGCCCGTGCGTTGCCGCGACCAGGTCGTTCTGGGTCACTACCAGGTCGTGGATCGGCACCACCGGCAGGTTCAGGCGCAGCGACTGCCACGAAGACCCGTTGTCGAACGAGACGTATACCCCGAACTCACCGCCCGCGTACAGCAGGCCGCGCCGGGCCGGGTCCTCGCGCACCACGCGGATGAAGTGGCGCTCCGGGATTCCTCTCGTTATGCGGGTCCAGCTGCGTCCGTAGTCATCGGTGCGCCAGATATACGGGGTGAAGTCATCCAGCCGGTAGCGCTGCGCCGCCACGTAGGCCACGCCCGGCTCGTGGGGCGAGGCCTCAATGAGAGAGATGGTGGTCCATTCCGGCACGTCGCGCGGCGTGACGTTCTGCCAGCTCTGCCCGCCGTCGCGGGAGATGTGAACCAGACCGTCGTCGGACCCCACCCAGATGACGTTTCGGTCCCGCGGCGAGGGCGCGATGGTGAATATCGTTCCGAAGTACTCGACGCTGGTGTTGTCCTTCGTGATCGGACCGCCTGACGGCCGGCCGCGCGTCGAGTCGTTGCGCGTCAGGTCGCCCGAGATGGCGGTCCAGCTCTGGCCCTCGTTGGTGGAACGGAACACCATCTGCCCGCCCACGAACAACGTGTTCGGGTCATGTGGCGAGAGTACGATCGGGAAGGTCCACTGGAACCGGTACCGCAGCGCCGCGGCCCCGTGACCCATGGGGTTCTCGGGCCACACCATGATGTTGCGCCGCTGGCCGGTGCGCAGATCATGACGATCCAGGTAGCCGCCGTAGCAACCTGCGTAGGAGACCTCGGGATTGTCCGGCCGGACCGCGATGTACCCGCTCTCGCAGCCGCCGAGTATCTGCCATTGGTCGCGCCCGATGCCGTTGCCCGTGGTGCGACTGGGAACGCAGATGGTCGAGTTGTCCTGCTGGGCGCCGCAGACGCGGTAGGGGAAGTCGGTGGTGGTCGTCACGTGGTAGAACTGCGCCGTGGGCTGGTTCTCGATGCTGGTCCAGGTCCGTCCGCCGTTGTAGCTGACGTTCGCGCCACCATCGTTTCCGTTGATCATGCGTAGCGGATTGGTCGGGTCGATCCACAGCGCATGATGGTCACCGTGCGGCGCCTGAATGGTCGAAAACGTGCGCCCGCCGTCGGTCGAGCGATGCAGCTGCACGTTCAGGACGTACACGCCTTCAGGGTTGCCGGGGTCGGCGTGGATGTGGCTGTAGTACCAGGCGCGCTGGCGCAGCGAGCGATCATCGTTGACCCTCCGCCAGGTCTCGCCGCCGTCTTCCGAGCGGAACACACCGCCGTCCTCGGCTTCCACTATCGCCCACAGCCGGTCCGGGTTGTGATGGGAAACTGTGATGCCGATCTTGCCCACGATCCCCTGCGGCAGTCCCGGATTGCGGGTGATCTCCCGCCAGGTGTCGCCGCCGTCGGTGCTCTTGAACAGCCCGCTTGCCGGGCCGCCGCTCACCAGCTCCCAGGGCCGCCGGACCGCCTGCCAGATAGCGGCGTAGAGCACCCGCGGGTTGTGGGGGTCCATGGCCAGGTCGATTGCGCCCGCCGTGTCGCCCCGGAACAGCACCCGCTCCCAGTTCTGCCCGCCGTCACGCGAGCGGAAGACTCCTCGCTCAGCGTTAGGCCCGAACGCGTGCCCCAGTACCGCTACGTACACCAGGTCCGGGTCGCGCGGATGCACCCTTATCGCGGCGATCTGGCCGGCCTCGCGTAGCCCGATCCGGCGCCAGGTGCGGCCCGCGTCGGTAGACCGGTACATCCCGTCGCCGGGAGAGACGTTGCCCCGGATCGGCGATTCGCCGGTGCCCACGTACACCACGTTGGGATCGCTGGGGGCGACAGCGATCGCCCCTACCGACCCCGCGCCGAGGGCCGAGTCGGAGATCGGGAACCAGTTCATCCCGCCGTCGGTCGTCTTCCACACGCCGCCGCCTGTGGCGCCCATGTAGTAGACATAGGGCTCACCCACTACGCCTTCCACCGCCGTTACGCGGCCGCCGCGGTAGGGACCGATGGACCGCCACTGGAGCGCGTGAAACAGGGTCGAGTCAAACCGTGGCCTGGCTGGCTGGACCGAAGCTGGCGGCGTCGCCTGCTGCTGGCGGCGCTGCGCCACCGATGGGGCACTGATCAGCAGGAGCGCAGCTGCGCTCGCAACGAAGGAACGAACCACAGAACCTCCGGAAGCGGGAAGGTGCGCAACTTAGCGCGGCCTCCGGAGTGCGGCCAGAGCGGCCCGGGACAAGCCGGGCCGCCCGCGATCAGGTCAAGCCGAGAGAGGCAGCTGCAACGGCGCTAGCCCGTCGAGCACGTCGCGCACGGTGTAGGACAACTGCGCGATGGAGACCGGGTTGCCCAGTATGTGCCCGTCGGTCACATCCCGGAGCAGTTCTGCCTGCCGATCGTGGCCGGTGGCAAAGATGAACGGAGTGCGAAGGCCACTGCGCCGGACCGCTCGCCACAGCTCCACGCCGCTGCTATTTCCTAGCAACACATCCGTGATTACCAGGTCGAAGCGGGTCGGGGCCTTCCAGATCAGCTCGAGCGCCTCGTCCACGCCGCTGGCCGCTACCACCTCGTATCCCAAACGCCGCAGCAACCGACTCAAGATGGCCCGCGGCTCCGGGCTGTCGTCCACCAGCAGGATCGTTTCTCCGCGGCCCCAGGCGGTAGCGAGCGCACGGGTGTCGAGGCTGAGTCCTTCTTTCTCGCGTGCCAGATTCACAGCTGCCTCCGAAGCGGCAGTCACCGCTGCGGATTCGCACGGTCCGTGCCGCGCAAGAGACACCACGTATTTCCATGATTGACAACAGGATAACATGCCCGCCTTCAAGGGGGCCAAGCGGGTTGCTGTGTACGGTTTCTTGACAGGTGTCAGGAATCAGCCGGTTGAACGGCCAGAGAGCTTCTGGGGCGCAGCGCTCGAGCGGCCAGGCGAGACTTCAGCCGCGGGTAGGCGATTCGGAAGCCGAGAAGCGCGGCGAGCACCACGGCGAAGCGGGTCGGCACCAGGGTATCAGCCTTCACGCTCCAGAAGAAGTGGACGACGCCTGCCAGGGCAATCGGGTAGATGAGCGCGTGCAGCGTAGTCCAGCGCCTGCCAAGCCGTCGGACCCAGCCGCTGGTGCTCGTGATCGCCAGCGGGATGAGCATCACGAAGCCGGTGAATCCCACGGTTATGTAGGGACGCTTGGTCACGTCCTCGACGATCAGGTCCAGGGCGAAGAACTGGTCGAGGACCAGGTAGATCAGGAAGTGGACCGCTATGTACGCGAAGCCCCACAGCCCGATCATGCGCCGCAGTTTCTGAACCGCGTTCCACCCGGTCAGGCGTCGCAGCGGGGTAACGGCCAGAGTGGTGGTGATCAGGAACAAGCCCCAGAAGCCGGTGCGGTGAGTCAGGTCCTTTACCGGCTCGGCCGGCAGGTTGCCGGTGAGCAAATCGCGCGCCATCAGCAGCAGCGGCACCGCGCACAACAGGAACGCCGCCGGTTTCAGCAGCTTTGGCATCTACGCGGCCGGGTCAGAAGTTGCGGCGCAGGTCCATGCCCTGATACAGCGACGCGACCTGATCGGCGTAACCGTTGAACATTAGGGTCGGACGGCGCAGCAGCTCGCCGATGCGGCGCTCGCGCCCCTGGCTCCAGCGCGGGTGGTCCACTTCAGGATTGACGTTAGCGTAGAAGCCGTATTCGTGAGGCGCGACGACCGCCCAGGTGGTAGCGGGCTGTTCCGTCGTGAACCTAATCCGCACGATGCTCTTGATGGACTTGAAACCGTACTTCCACGGCACGACCAGCCGCAGCGGCGCGCCGTTCTGGTTAGGCAGGGTTCGTCCGTACAGGCCCGTTGCCAGGATTGTGAGCGGGTGCATGGCCTCGTCCATCCGCAACCCCTCGACGTACGGCCACGGCAGGACGTTGCGTCTCTGACCTGGCATCTGCACCGGGTCGAGCAGCGTGGTGAACTCCACGAAGCGCGCCCTCGAGGTGGGGCGGACGCGGTTGATCAACGTGGATAGGGGGAACCCGTTCCAGGGAATCACCATCGACCACGCCTCGACGCATCGAAGCCGGTACACCCGCTCCTCGATCGCGATTCCACGCAGTAGGTCGTCCAGGTCGTAGCGGCCCCGGCGCTCGCACTCTCCCGTGATCTCGACGCTCCACGGGCGCGGACGCAGGGTATGCGCATGCCTGGCCGGGTCGTCCTTGTCGGTTCCGAATTCGTAGAAGTTGTTGTATGTGGTGACCTGCTCGTAGGGCGTCAGGCGGTCCTCACGGCCCTGACGCCGAGAGGCGCGATCGGCGGCCTCCGTCACGCCGGGGATCGCCACCGAGCCTGCGATGACCCCCGCGGCCGCGATGAACTCGCGGCGCGACAGGTACACCCGCTCAGGGGTGATCTCCGACGACCTGATCTCGGGCGCGCGGCGGATCAGCACGGTTCGGCCTCTGGTGTGGGTCCTGTGAATCTACGCTGAAGCGGCCCGGCCGGTTCCCGGCCCTCATGGCACGATCTGCATTGGGAGCCCGCGAGCGTCGGTCTCCGGTACCTCGAGCCGGAGGCGAAGCGGCGCGCGCTGCACAGGCGCGATCCGCGCGTGGATCGTACCGCCGCGCTCAATTACCGCGAGCCAGCCGCCGCGCGTTACGTCTTCTCCAGCAAGCACCTTCGAGCATCATCGCCGGCGGCGCCGCGACGGGATTCGCCCGAGCGCAACAGCATCCGGCCCGACCCGTCGCCGCACCTCGTCGACCGCGCGCGCGACCGCGCGGTCGGTATCGCTCTCGGCCGCCGGCTCCGCCGCGGCGGCCAGGAGCGGGAGCTGGATCTCGTCGTCGGCCCGCACCATCTGCGACAGCGCGACGCCCACCAGTCGCACCGGTACCGGTCTGGCCTTCCGGAGACGGGTAAGCAGCTCACGCGCCACCCGCGCGATCGCACGGTCCGATGAAACCGGCTCGGAGAGCGTGCGGCTGGCCTGGCGGTCCGTGAAGTCATGGTCGCGCACTCGCACCGTTATGGTGCGCGCTTGCAGGGAATCCTCACGTAGGTCACGGCCGGCGCGCTCGACCAGCCGCAGCAATTCGGCCCGCAGCACCTCGTCATCCGCGATGTCGGTAGGAAACGTCTCGTCACGACTGATCGACTTCGGCTCGCCGCGCGGCTCGACGCGGGACCGGTCGCGGCCGTGGATCCGCTCCCATAGCCACTCGCCCTCCCGCTCCCCGAGCCAGCGCACCAGCTGCTCGCGGCCCGCCGAGCGTGCCTGCGCCACGGTGCGGAGGTTGAACCGCGCCAGCCGTTCTTGGAATCGCGGGCCGACGAACGGCAGGTCTGCCAGGGCGAAGCCGTCCAGGAACGCGACCTCCGCTCCGGGCTCGACCACTCGGACGCCTCCGGGTTTGGCGACCGTCGCGGCAAGCTTAGCAACCAGCTTGGAGGTCCCGCCTCCTATGGACACGCTCAGCGAAGTCGCGGCAAGAACCGCCTCCCGGATGCGGAGGGCGGTCTGTGACAGCGGCTCGTCCCGATACAGCCGCTCGGTTCCGGTGAGGTCGAGGTAGTACTCGTCCGAGGATGCTGCCTCGACCACGGGAGTGAAGCGCTCCAGCACCTCCCGGATCTCGCGTGCCTTCCGGGCGCACAGATCCCACGGGACAGGCACCACCATGGCCTGCGGGCACAAGCGGACTGCGCGCGCCATCGGCATCGCGGAGTGGACGCCGTACGCCCTAGCTTCGTAACTGGCGCTGGTAACCACCCCGCGACCCTGCGGAGACCCGCCGACTATGAGGAGCGGGGTCCTGCCGGCTCCCTCGGGATCCGCCAGCCGCGCCACCGCAACGTAGAACTGGTCCGCGTCGGCCAGGAGGATGCGCATGAACTGCAAGCTAACAGAGGCGCAGAGCGACAGCGGTGCTCTGCGCCTCTGCGCCTCTGTCTTACTCTAGTGCGCTGCTCTTTTTCTAGTGCGCTGCTCCTTGCGCCGCCGATGGACGTGGCGTTGCCGAGCGAACTCTGCGCACCTGGTCGCGCGATATCACGGTCCCGTTGTTGCCCCACTGACTGAGCACGTAGGTGAGCACGTTGGCCACCTCGTCGTCAGAGAGCGTCAACGCTGGCATCACGCTGTTGTAGTCGCTGCCGTTGACTGTGATCCGTCCCGACAGGCCGTTGAGCACGATGCCGATTGCCCGCTGTGGATTGGCGTTCAGGTAGTCGGAACGCGCCAGTGGCGGGAACGCGCCCGGGATGCCGCGGCCGTCGGCCTGGTGACAGGCGGCGCAGTTCTGATCGAACACGCGACGCCCGAACTCAATCTGCTCGGCCGTGGACCGCGCCTGCGGCGTCCGCACTTCTGGAGTAGGCATTGTCTGCACGGCTCCGCCCTCCGGCACGTAGATCCCCTCGGCGATGCGGCCCGAGTAGATCACGGAGTCCTGCGGTCCATCGACGCGCAGCATACCCAGGGCGCCCTTGTTGAACGCACGGAAGATGGAGTGGTCGACCAGGATGAAAGTGCCGGGCGCCTCGAGTCTAAAGTCGACGATGGCGGCGCCTCCGGCCGGCACCAGAGTAGTCTGGATGTTGGCGTCAGGCACCGAGCCGGCCTCGCGGTAGACCCGGTCGAAGATCTCGCCGATTACGTGGAACGACGAGATCAGGTTCGGGCCGCCGTTGCCGACATAGAGCCGGACCGTTTCGCCGACGTTTGCCGTCAGCGCGCGCTCGCCGGTGAGCGAGCCCACCGCGCCGTTGAACACCACGTATTCCGGCTCTTCGGCAATCGCCTTGCGCATGTCGAACGGCTGGTGACCCGGAACCCCGTAGTTACCGCGAGTGTAGAACTCGCCCTGCATCACGTAGTACTCGCGGTCGACCGGTGGCAGTCCGTCGCGCGGCTCGACCAGGATCAAGCCGTACATGCCGTTAGCGATGTGCATGCCCACCGGCGCTGTGGCGCAGTGGTAGACGTACAGTCCGGGATTGAGAGCGCGGAATCTGAACGTCGCCCCCTGGCCCGGCGCCACAAAGGAAGAGGCTGCCCCGCCACCCGGACCAGTGACGGCGTGCAGGTCAATGTTGTGCGGGAGGTGGCTGGTGGGGTGGTTGTTGAGGTGGAATTCAACGAGGTCACCCTCGCGCACCCTGATGAACGACCCCGGGACCGCGCCGCCGAACGTCCAGAACGTGTACTCGACGCCGTCGGCCAGCCGTGTCGTCACCTCGCGGGTCTCCAGGCTGACGATCACCTTGGTGGCGTGCCGCCGTGTGATCGGGGGCGGCACGTTAGGTGCCTGGGTCAGTACCGCGGTCTCCTCACCGCGAATCCGATCGCGATCGCATCCAGTTGTGCCGACCAGTAGGGCGGAAGCGCTGGCCGCCCAGGCCAATCGCACCGCCGCGCCTGCCATATGCCTGCTCATGCTGCTGTATCCTCCAGTTGTCGCGTTGGGCGTCCGAAGCAAGCCAAACAATAGTTTCGGATGATAATATCCGAAATTAGCCACTGCAAGGTGGCCGACTCGATCCCTTGACCCCTGCCCGGGGTGCACCCGGCGGGCGCGCCGGCCGGGCCCGACTGCTGCGGTCGTGGTTACATCATGGAGGGTCGCCTGATGCGCCCTTCGCTCGCGTGCTTCTGGCCGGAGCGGGCCCGGCGGCGCCGCACCACCAATTTCGGCGCTGGGCCAGTGTTACCCGTGACCGTTTTCACGCGCCGCTGTGCGGAACAACGCACCAGCCTGTGCGGAAGTCCCCTCTGTGCCCTCTGTGCCCTCTTACTTCGCTCTCTCCAAATACGTCCCGCTGCGCGGATCTACTCGCACGCGAGTCCCTTCCTCCAGGAACTCCGGCACGTTGATGGTCAGGCCGTTGTTGAGGCGGGCCGGCTTGGTGGAAGCCGTCTTGGTGGCCCCCCTCATCACCGGGGCCGTCTCGACGATGGTGTACTCCATGGAGGCCGGTAGCTGGATGCCAACCACCTGGCCGTCCATGAGTTCGGCCTGGAAGTGCATCTCCGGCTCGAGCCATTGGGCTGCGTCCCCGGCCACGTCATCGCTGATGTAGAACTGGTCGTAGGTGGCCGAGTCCATCACGTGAGTACCGTGATCGTCGCGGTACATCACCTGGAACTCCTTGGTGTCCAGGCGCACGTCGTCCACCACATCAGTGGCGCCGAGCCTGGTGTCGAAGGTGTTGCCCGTCTTGAGGTTCCGCAGTCGGACCTGGACGAACGCGCGGAGGTTGCCCGGGGTGCGGTGCTGGAAGTCCAGAACTCGGCACGGGGCACCGTCAATCAGTAGCACAGTGCCTTTTCTGACGTCGCTGGCTTTCATCGCAATACCATGTCCATCAACAGGTTGGAAACCAAAGAGCGCCGCGGGGCCGATTTTCCGGCCGCCATGCGGCGCCCCGAAACCGCGCCCAAGCTAATCAGGCCCGTGGCGAAAGACCACCCATCGCTGCGATCCTTTCGGCATGGAACAGACCAACAGCCCGTTCGTCGGGCCAGCCGACCGGGCCCAGTCGCGGCCGGTGGCAGCCGGTACCGGGACCAGTATGCAGGTGCTGCTGGGCCCGGACCAGGGCGCACCCAACTTCGTGCTGCGCCGCTTCACAATGCTTCAAGGCGGTGGCATGCCGCTGCACACCAATGAGGTGGAACACGAACAATACGTGCTGCGCGGGCGGGCCCGGATCACCATCGGGAAAGACGTCCACGAGGTCGGACCCGATCACACCCTCTACATCCCGGCCGGCGTGCCCCACAGCTACGAGGTGGTGGAGGGCCCCTTCGAGTTCCTGTGCATAGTGCCTAACCGGCCCGATCGGATGAGGATCGTGGAGAGTTGCTAGTGGGACAGTGGGACGGTGGGACGGTGGGACAGATTTCGTCTGTCCCACTGTCCCACCGTCCCACTGTCCCACTGTCCCCTTGTCCTTCCCTCGCCGCCGCTCTGTAGCCATTATCGTCCGCCATGGGGATCGCCCGCTCGCTCCTGCTGCGTGCGTCACGCTCACGCTGGCTGGCCGCGCAGTTCTCGCGACGCGCGTTCGCCCGGCGGGCGCTGCGGCGTTTCATGCCGGGAGAGCACGTAGAGGACGCGCTCGCTGCCGCCCGTCGACTGGAGCAGGAGGGCCACGGCACCGTCCTCACCCAGCTCGGAGAGAACCTGACCTCTCTCGCCGAGGCGGAGGCGGTCCACGATCATTACGCGGCGCTGCTCGAAACGGTCAGGGACCGGCGGCTGCCGACCCACATCTCGGTCAAACCCACTCAGCTGGGGCTCGACCTGTCCAGTGATGCGTGCGGCCGCCACCTCGACTCGCTCGCTCAGCTCGCCGCGGCGGCCGGTTCGTTCCTCTGGATAGACATGGAGGACTCCAGCTACGTAGACCGGACGCTCGATCTGTATCGGGTCCTGCGCTCGCGGCACGAGCGGGTCGGGGTCTGTCTGCAGGCTTACCTGCGGCGCACTCCCGCGGATCTGGCCTCACTGCTGCCACTCTTGCCCGCGATCCGGCTGGTGAAAGGGGCCTATGCGGAGCCGGCGGCTTTGGCCTTCCCCGCCAAGCGCGAGGTGGACCAGGCATTCGCGCGGCTGGGCCGGACCATGCTCGAGGCCTCGGCCCGCTCCCGATCGCTCTCGGTGTTCGGAACCCATGACCTGCAGCTGATTGCCATGCTGCGCGCGATCGCAGCCGATCTCGCGGTGCCTGACGGGTGCCTCGAGGTTCACATGCTCTACGGCATTCGCAGCGCGGACCAGCAGCGCTTGGCTAGGAACGGCTTGAAGGTCCGCACCCTGATCAGCTACGGCCAGCACTGGTTCCCGTGGTACGTGCGGCGTCTGGCCGAGCGCCCCGCCAACGTGTGGTTCGTGGTGCGTGCTCTCCTTGGATAGCGCACCGCCTCAGCTCTCATCCCCACTTCACAAGTCCTTCATGGCCGGAGGTTCTAGGTAGGAGCTGGCGGCGCGACCAGGCGTCGTCATACAGCGCGCGGAGGTTGACATGTACCGGCGCGATCCTGCCAGCGAGCCACGGAGCTTTCCGAAGCCACCGCGGCCCGGCCTTGGAATTCCGTGTCGCGACGCCCAGGCGGACGGCGTGCCGTGCGGAAAAGTTCGCGCGAGCTGCGACCAGTGCGACAGACTGCGCGCCCAGCAACCCGGCAGCTGGAGCGTGCGTGAAGAGCTCCCCGGCCGGCCGGCCGACGATGCGTGAGCTGAGGTTTCACGGACGCGGAGGCCAGGGAACGGTCGTGGCCTCCAAGATCCTCGCCGTCGCGATGTTCAAGGAAGGGCGACAGGTGCAGTCCTTCCCGGCCTTCGGGGTCGAGCGACGTGGCGCGCCGGTGACCGCGTTCCTGCGCGTGTCTGACGACCCGATTCGCCTGCGCTGTGAGATCACGGAACCCGATGGCCTGATCGTCCTCGATCCCACCCTGACCCGGGTCGTGGATGTGACCGCTGGTCTGAAGCCGGGCGGGATCATCCTGATCAACTCCGCGCGCGATCCGGAGCACTATCCGGAGCTGGTCCAGCGCTTCGACGTCTTCACGGTGGATGCCAGCGCCGTGGCGCAGCGGTTCGGTCTCGGATCACGCACCCAGCCCATCGTCAATACCGCGATTCTCGGTGCGATAGGCGCGATGGGAATCGTGGGACTCGAATCGGTGTTCGAGGCGATCCGCGAAGAGGTCCCCGACAAGGCGGAAGCCAATGTCGCGGCAGCGGAGGCCGCGGCACGGCTGGTGCGACACGCCGAACGGAGCCGGACGATCTATGCCTGATTCCCTCACCGCAGGCCGCGTTCCCCCGGTGGCCGTGAGCACCACCAGCACGCTGGTCACGAAAACGGGGGCGTGGAAGTACATCCAGCCGGTCTACCGCGACCGGGTGGCGCCGTGCAACGAGGCGTGCCCGGTGGGCATAGACGTCGAAGGCTACCTCAACCTGATTCGCGAGGGGCGCACCGCCCAAGCGCTCGACTTGCTCCTGCGCGAGAACCCGATGCCCGCCATAACGGGTAGGGTTTGCCATCACCCGTGCGAGGCCAGCTGCAATCGGCGCTGCTTCGACGAAGCCGTCGCCGTACATGAGATCGAGCGCTCCATGGGCGACCTGGCGCTCGAGACGACCCCGCGCCGAATGCCCGGCACGCGCGTGGGGAAGATCGGGATCGTCGGTTCCGGGCCCGCGGCGTTGTCGTGCGCCTATCACCTCGCCCGACTCGGCTACGCCGTCATCGTGCACGAAGCTGCCGCCGAGCCCGGCGGCATGCTGCGACTCGGCATTCCGGAGTACCGGCTGCCGCGAGTGGTGCTGAACCGGCAGATCGAGTGGATTGCCGCTCACGGCGTCGAGTTCGTGTGCGGTGTCAGGGTCGGAACGGACATCCCGTGGCGCGACTTTCTGTCCCGCTTCGACGCCGTGTTCGTGGCGATCGGGGCAATGCGCAGCCGTCCCTTGGGCATTCCCGGTGAGCAGCTCGAAGGTGTCCGCCCGGGTCTCGAGTTCCTCGCCGAGGTGAACCGCGGTGAGCGCCCCAAACTGGGCGCTCGGGTGGTGGTGGTAGGCGGCGGCAACACCGCGATGGACTGCGCGCGCACCGCCGTCCGGCTGGGCAGCGACGTTACGGTACTGTACCGGCGCACGCGCGCCGAGATGCCGGCGATAGCCGCCGAGGTGGAGGAAGCCGAGCGGGAGGGCGTGCGCTTCACATTTCTGGTGGCGCCGGCGCTGCTGCGCGGCACCGACCGTGTGAAGTCAGTGGAGTGCCAGCTGATGCGGCTAGGTGAACCGGACGCCAGCGGCCGCCGCGCCCCCGTGCCGATCGAGGGCAGCCGGTTCCGCCTTCCGGCCGACACGGTGCTCACCGCTATCGGCGAACTCCCGGACTTCCGCTCGCTTCCCACCGGGATGGACCTGGACCAGTCAGGCGTCGCGACCGATCAGCTGGGCGCCACCAGCCTGGCGGCAGTATTCGCCGGCGGAGACCTCACCCGCGACCCGCGCAGCGTCGCGCACGCGATCGGCGCCGGCAAGCGGGCCGCAATAGGCATCGACCGCCATCTGCTGCGGGCCGGCGGCCTGGCCGTGAACGGCGGCGATCCCGACGAACTGCGCTACGGCCCTCGTGGCAACCTGAGCATCACCCGGTGGCGGGGGGACGATCCGGTCTCCCGCCATGCGCCGCTCAACGAAGTAGTGACATTCGGCGACATCAACACCAGCCAGTTCGTGCACCGGCCGCGTGCCATTGGCCAGCGGGTGGCCGTCGAGATCGCGCGCGCCGGATTCGATGAGGTGAACGTCGGCCTTTCGCAGGACGAAGCGTACGAGGAAGCCGGCCGCTGCTTCAATTGCGCGGTGTGCAACCGTTGCGACCTGTGCCTGATTTTGTGTCCCGATATCGCGATCACTCGCGACGGTGACGGCTATGCGGTGAACCTGGACTACTGCAAGGGGTGCGGCGTGTGCGCGGCCGAGTGCCCGCGCGGGGCGATTACGATGACGAAGGTGGGCGAATGAAGAAGGTCATGGTCGGCAACCACGCCGTCTCTTGGGGGGTTAGGCTGGCGCGCACCGAGGTGATCGCAGCATACCCGATCACACCTCAGACCCAGGTGGTGGAAGAGCTGGCCGAGATGTGCTCGGACGGAAGGCTGGAGGCGCGGTTCATCAAGGTCGAGTCGGAGCACAGCGCAATGGCCGCCTGCATCGGAGCCTCCGCGGCTGGCGCGCGCGCCTTCACCGCCACCTCCTCGCAGGGCCTGGCGCTTATGCACGAGATGCTCCACTGGGCCGCCAACGGCCGCCACCCGGTGGTCATGGCGAATGTCAACCGCGCCCTCGGGCCCGGATGGAACATCTGGACCGACCAGATAGACAGCCTGTCGCAGCGCGACACCGGCTGGATCCAGCTGTACTGCGAGAACAACCAGGAGGTGCTCGACACGACCGTTATGGCCTTCAGGCTGGCCGAAGCAGTGGATCTGCCCGTTATGATCGTGCTCGACGCGTTCTACCTGTCCCACACCGCGGAGCCCGTGGACGTGCCGGAGCAGGAGGCGGTTGACGCATTCCTGCCGCGCCGCGAGGCGCGCTACAAGCTAGATGTGCGCGATCCGCGCACCTTCGGCGGCTTGGTGCGCCCTGACAGTTACATGGAGATGAAGTGGCACCTGCAGAAATCCATGGACCAGGCCCTCCAGCTGTTCGACGAGATCGAGGAGGAATGGCTGCTGCGTTTCGGCCGCCGTTACGGCGCTGTCGAGAGCTACCGCGCCGACGACGCGCAGCTTCTGCTCGTTACGTCGGGCACCATCACCTCCACGGCGCGTCATGTGGTGGACGTGCTGCGCGAGCGCGGTGAGTCGGTCGGCCTGGTGAAAGTGAAGATGTTCCGCCCGTTTCCGGTCAGCAGCCTGCGCCACGCGCTGGCGGGCGCCGAGCGTGTGGCCGTGCTGGACCGCAATCTATCAGCGGGGCGGGGCGGCATCTTCGCGGAGGAAATCCGATCAGCGCTCTACCACGGCAACGGCCGCGCCACGCCGGACGTCTTCGGCTTCGTGCTCGGCTTGGGCGGCAGGGACGTGACTCCGGCGCTCATCGAGGAGATCGTGCAGCGCACCAAGTCCGCGCCGACCTCGGGGCGCAGGGACTTGTGGGCGGGGGTGAACCTGTGAGCCAGCTTCGGATCGCGGACCGGGTACCCGAGCGGGAGCTGCTCTCCTCCGGGCATCTGGCGTGTCCCGGCTGCGCCGCGTCGCTGGCGATGCGGCTGGTGCTCAAGGCCCTGGGCCCGAACACAGTGGTAGTGCTCCCCGCCTGCTGCTGGTCGGTGATCGCCGGACCCTGGCCCCAGTCGTCGTTAGGTGTGCCCCTGTACCACACCGCCTTCGAGACCGGCGCCGCTACGGCCTCCGGTATCCGGGCAGCCCTCGATCTGCGGGGCGACGCTGACGTCACCGTGATGGTGTGGGCGGGGGACGGGGGCACATTCGACATCGGCCTGCAGGCGCTGTCCGGCGCCGCCGAGCGCAACGAGAACATCCTGTACTGCTGCTACGACAACGAAGCGTACATGAACACCGGCATTCAGCGCTCATCCGCCACCCCGTGGGGCGCCTGGACGACGACCACTCCCGCGGCCCATCCCGAGTCAAGTCCTAAGAAGGACATGCTCGCCATAATGGCCGCGCACCGCATCCCATACCTCGCCACGGCCACGGTGGCCTATCCGGACGACCTGGTCGAGAAGGCGCGCAGGGCAAGCCGGGCGCGCGGCTTCCGGTTCCTGCACATCCTCTCGCCGTGCCCGCCCGGCTGGAAGCACGCCGACGATGAGACCATCGAACTGGCTCGCATGGCGGTCCAGTCGCGCGTATTCCCGCTGGTGGAGGTCGAGGGCGGAACGACATGGCGGCTCTCGCCCGAACCGCCCGAGGCCCAGCCGGTGGCCCCGTACCTGTTGCGGCAGGGACGGTTCCGCCACCTGACGGAACAGAGCATGGAACACATCCAGTCCGAGGTGGACCGGCGCTGGGAGTGGATCGTCAGGCAGTGCGCAAACGGCGGCCGCTAGCGCGGCGGCCGGCTCGAGGGCATCCCGACCATCGCGAGCGGTTCCCCGGCATTCATCGCGGGTGTGGCCACCACATACAGCACGATCCCGGCGAACGGAGCGCGCACCTCGGTCCGCTGCTCGCCGAACAGGTCGGTGGTGTGGCCAATCACAGCTCCCGAGTCAACCCGCTGCCCGCGCTGCACCGCGGCGTGCCACACGCCGGTCACTGAGCTGCGCAGCACCTCAGTGCGCGCGAGCCACACCGGCCTTCTGACCATCTCGACCGGTCCGGGCAGCATCCGGAGGTAGCGCAGCAGCCGGTTCACGCCGACCACGTTCCGGCGCACCATCTCCTCGTTCGGCTCACCCAGCCAGCCGGTCTCGGTGGTGATCGCTGGCCGTCCCCGGGTCATGGCCGTGTTCGAGGTATAGACCGACGCGGCCGGGTTCCGCTCGCGCATGGTGTCAATGACGATGTGGTCATGACCGAAGGCGAGCGCCATGTCGAGCGCGATAGAGTCCACCCGCGCATCGAGCCCCAGCGGCATCCAGTAGGTGTAGGGTCGCAGCGACTCGTTGCCATCGCCGGCGTGCATATCCACCACGTAGTCGGCCCGTTCGATGACTTCGCGCGTTATGGCGTAGGCGATGCGCTCGGAGACCGTTCCGTCCGGCCGGCCTGGATAGACGCGATTCAGGTTTCGCCGGTCGATCGGACTGTAGTAGATGGTGCGGCCAAGGAACGAGGGCAGGTTGGCCACGTGCACCAGGATCACGGTGCCGCGCAGCCGCCCCGGGTCGAGTTCGGAGCGCAGCCTGTGGAGCGCGAGAATCGGCGCGACCTCGGAGCCATGGGTGCCGGCGATCAGCGCGAGCGTCGGGCCGGCCTCGGCGCCGCGCAGGATCGTTATCGGCACACGCGTTCCGGAATCTGCTGCGGCGGGGATCTCGATGAATCCGGAGGCCCGCTGACCCGGCAGCGCGGTGACAGGTCCGACCGCGAACGGCTGCTGCGCCAACACGGCTCCCAAGACCAGGACTATCATCTCAGCGCTCCTCGGCGGTGCCGCCGGCTCGTGCCAGCTGGCGCGGCGCCGCCAATCTGTGATTGCCGTTAGGTGTCCAGTACCTGCCACCCGTCCGGCGGCACCACAATCACCGGGTCTGGGAACCGGTCTAGCGCCTCGATCGCACCCGCCAGGCGCTTGACGTGCGACTCCGAGAGATCGCGCTGGTAGCGCGTCTGGCCTTGCGCCTTGCCTCGGGCACTTGCCGGGGGGCGGCGGCAGCAGTTGGCTCGCCGGCTTCCGACCTGCCGGAATAAAGACAGCTCGATCGCGCCGGCCGCGCGGACCATGGGTGCGCCCTTGCCGGGGACGCAGAGAAGCTGCGCCTCATTGGTGGCGGCCGCAACCAGGTCGGACTCGAGTCCGGCTTGACCTCTCCCATGCATCGTTCAGCGGGCTGGGCCCCACGCCATGTGGCGCCGCCCAGATGTCATCGAGTAGAATGGCGCGTGGCATTGACTCGCGCGATCTGGGTAGCCGCATACGCCGTGTCCATGGCGCTGGTCGAGGCTGCGGTGGTGGTTTACCTGCGGGCCCTCAGACCGGTGGAAGGGCCGCTCGCCGTGCTGCGCACGGTGCTACCCGACCGCATCGTGGCCGTCGAGATCGCCCGCGAGGCGGCCACGCTTGTTATGCTGCTCACGGTGGCCGTTCTCTCGGCCCCGGACCGGTGGCGCCGGTTCCTGTATTTCTCGTTCGCGTTCGGCCTGTGGGACATCTTCTACTACGTGTGGCTCAAGGTGTTCATCGGCTGGCCGGAATCGCTGCTAACCTGGGACGTGTTGTTCCTGATCCCCATGCCGTGGGTGGGACCCGTACTCGCGCCGGTTCTGGTCAGCGTGTGTCTGGTTGGCGGTTCACTGTGGTTGCTGGCGAAAGATGTGAGGGCACTTCCGTGGTACACCTGGGCGCTGGCGCTGATCGGCGCCGGTCTGATACTCGCGACCTTCACGCTCGATGCGACGCGGGCGCTTGAGACCGGAGAACCCGCTCCCTTCCGGTGGGTCATGTTCGGGGTGGGAATCGGCTTGGCCGTTGTGGGGCTGGCACTCGGCTCCCGGCGCGGTTCGACTCCTCGGCAGCCGAGTCAGGTCAGTTAGGCCATGTGACGGGCACAACGAGCGGACGCTACAAGTGATACACCGGATGGTGGATCCTGGGGTTGTTTGCCCAGTGCCGCTTCGCGAAACCGAAGGGCAGCCAGTTGCTGGGGTGATCGGCGAGCGGCCGCGAATGCGGCCGCCCTTGAAGTTGCCCCTCCTGGGATCGCACGCGAAGCACCAGCGAGCGTCTTAGTCCCGAGGGGCAACAAAAAGGGCGGCTGCACGGCCGCCCTTGAAGTTGCCCCTCCTGGGATCGAACCAGGACTCTCCTGATCCAGAGTCAGGCGTGTTGCCAGTTACACCAAGGGGCAGTGAGACCAGTCATCAGTACGCAGACGCAAGGACGCCAACTTGCCAGCGACATGGAGCTGAGGGGGCTCGAACCCCTGACCTCCTGGGTGCGATCCAGGCGCTCTCCCAGCTGAGCTACAGCCCCGGTTAAGGGAGCCTATGAAGCTAAACGGGGCCACCTCAGCACTCAACCCGCCCGCGGCACGCCGACTTGACGGACGATCTACCGCCGGCGCCTAATTGTGGCGCGACCCCAACGGCGAGGCAACATGTCGAGCCGGACCCCGCTGGCGCGAGCCGCCACCGCGCTGGCCCTGAGCACTTCAGCGGCGGCCTCCCGGCCGTCCGAGTCCGCATGCTGGCATCCCTCGATGCCGTGCCAGCCACGAGGTCTGACGCTGGCGCTCGCGGGAACCGTCACCGCTCAGGGCCGGTCGCGGTCTCCCGATCAGGTGCGGGGCCGTCAGGTCCAGTTCTACCCGCCGCGACCCTCCACAGTGGTGGTCAGTGGCGAACTGCTCGCCGCTCGGGGCGACACTGCCTGGGTCCTGAGCAGGTCCGGGCTGAGGCGAAGCGTAACCACTCTTACCCTGTCGTCGCAGGAGATGGTCCGCGTACAGCGCCATGCGCTCACACCGGGCCGCGGCTTGAAGTGGGGGCTGCTGGTTGGCCTGGGATCGGGACTGGGGCCGATGGTCGCCTGCTCCGGTTACGACGGAAGCGACGGTTGCGCCGGCCTGATCCCAGGATCACTTCTGTTTGGCGCCATTGTGAGCCTGTTGGCGCTGCCGTCCTTCGAGTTCTCGGCGTTCCGCAGGCTCAGGCGTCCCACGGCCGAGTCACTGGCGCGCTATGCCCGGTTTCCTCAGGGGCCGCCACCTGACTTGGACATCATAACGTTGGCCCAACCGGATACCACGCCGGCGCGGAGGCAGGAGCGATGACCGCAAAGAGACTGCTGGTGCTGGCGGCGCTGTTGGCGTTCGCCGCTCCCCCCGGGCTCGACGCCCAGACACCGGTCACGCGCGCCCAGCTCCGCCCACCAGACAGCGGCTACGTGCAGGTGCTGAGACTGCGCGACGGGTCCCAGCACATCGGTCGGATCCGGGAAGTGACCGACAGCGCCATCACTTTCGAAACCAACGTGGCGACGATCCGGATTCCCATCGCCAACATCAGAAGCCTCGACGAGACACCCGAGTCCCGGCTGCGCGGTGGGCAGTACTGGTTCCCTACACCTCAGGCCAGCCGGCTGTTCTTTGCGCCCACCGCACGGATGCTGGCGGCTGGAGAGGGGTACTTCGCCGACCACTGGTTGTTCTTCCCATCGGTGGCCTTCGGCGTGACCGACCGCGTCACGATTGGCGGCGGGATGTCGATCTTCCCAGGCACCGATCTGGGCAATCAGTTCATGTTCCTGACGCCGAAGGTCGGCTTGCCGTCGCCGCCGGGGCTGCAATTGGCCGCCGGCGCCCTGGTCATTCGGGTGCCGGAAGAAGGTCCGGAGTCGTTCCTGACGGGGATTCTCTACGGCGTGGGTACCGTCGGCCGCGAGGACGCCAGCCTGACCATCGGACTCGGATACGGCTTCGTCGAGAGCGATGTCGCCAATAGGCCCATGGTGATGGTAGGCGCCGACGCGCGCATCTCGCGGCGCGTGGCCCTAGTAACCGAGAACTGGATCCTCCCCGGCGTTGAGGAACCTATCGTTTCCTACGGCCTGCGCATCATGGGCGAGAAGCTCAGCGTTGACATAGCGTTTGTGACGTGGCTCGGTGAGGACATGCTGTTCCCGGGCATCCCGTTGCTAGGGGCTGCGGTCGGGTTCTAGCGTAACACCTAGTCGCGATGCCGTATTTCGACCACGTATCCGTCCTTCGCCACCGCCGTCTCGGGGAACACGGCCCGCGCCTCCTCGAGCAACGCGGTTGAATCACGCGAGTAGCGCGCCGAGACGTGAGTCAGCACCAGCTGCCTAACGGACGCCATCTTCGCAACCTGGGCGGCCTCCGCGGCAGTGGCGTGTTGGGTATCGCGGGCGCGATCGGCCTCCTCGGCACCGAACGTGGCCTCGTGGATCAGCAGGTCGGCGTTCACGGCGGCCTGGATGGTGGCAGCGCAGGGACGCGTATCGCCAGCGTAAACGAGCTTGCGTCCCGGGCGCGGCGCGCCCACGATGGCTTCCGGGCCCACGCGCCGTCCGTCGGGCAGCGTCACCGCGCGCCCGCGCTGCAACTCGCCCCACAGCGGCCCTTCGGGCACCCCGGCAGCCCGCGCCGCATCCGGGTCGAACCGGCCCGGGCGCTCGGCTTCGCGCAGCACCAGGCCCAGCGCCCCCGCGCCGTGCTCCACTGCGAACGCCGACAGCACGTAGCCGTCACGCGAGAGCTCCTGGCCCGATTCCAGTTCCACGATCTCGACCTCGAATGGCGAGCGCTCGAAACCCAGAGCCAGCGCCGCACCGATCACTCGCCTGGCGCCCCGTGGCCCATAGCAGACCAGTGGCTCGGTCCGACCCTGCAACCCCAGCGTGCGCACCAGGCCGATCAATCCGAGGTAGTGATCGGCGTGGAAGTGAGACACGAACACCTCGCGAAACGCGAAGCTGGCCCCGTAGCGCATCATTTGCCGCTGGGTGCCCTCGCCCGGGTCAACCAGCAGGCTCTCGCCTTCCCGCGTGATCATCAGGCCGGTGACGTTGCGCTCAACCGTGGGGCGGGCGGCCGAAGTGCCGAGGAAGAGGACCGAGAGCAAGTTCAGAGCCTGAGGCGGAAGTAGCGGCCGGGATTGGCGCGCAGATCTTCGAGCAGCGCGCGCAGTGAGTTGTTGGTGGCGCGGATCTCGGAGACGAACGTGGTGTCGTTGACCAGCGTTCCCAGCGCGCCCCGGCCGGCGTTCACCTTGACCAGGATCGAGTCCAGCGTTCGCGAGGTGCGCATCAGGGTGGTCGTCATCTGCTCGACGTTCTCCGATACACCCTGAAGGTTGCGCATCGTCGCAGTGGTGGTCTGCTGGTTCGCCGCCACCATCTGGTCCATGCGCTGGAGCACGCTGCGCAGCTCAGCGAGCGCGCCAGTGAGCTGGCGCGAGGGGCCCTCGCTGGCCTGGGCGAACGATTCGAGGGTCCGCCGCGCCTCGCTCAGAACCGCGCGCAACTCGCGGGCTGTGGCGGGCGAGAGCAATTCACTGGCATTGCCCAAG
>DATMBH010000101.1:0-4313 GCA_035559335.1 Gemmatimonadales bacterium | reverse complement strand
GGGGTGCCGACGAGGCTGTTCGTCGAGTGGCTGTTGGGAAGGGCCGAAGGGCGGCAAGCCGGCAAGGCGGGGCGTTAGGGCGGAAGATTGATCGCAACCGGGGGCAAGCGAATGGGTTGGATCTGCAGGCTCCTTGCTGTCGCCCTGCCGCCCGCCCTCCTGCTCGTCGCCGTCCCGCCATACCGCCTTACCGCCCAAACCCCCGACACCACCAGCACCTCGATCCCCGATTCCCTCAGCCCCGACACCTTCCGCACCGTGCTGCCGGTGCTGGGGCCGGCAGCGAGCCCGCAGCCGCGCCTGACTCGTTATGTGTTCGGTCACGACGAGCTACGGTGGCTGGGCGCCTTCACGCTCGGCGACCTGCTGCTCCATGTTCCCGGTGTGTTCCTGGTCCGAGCGGGCTGGTACGGGCAGCCGGAGGTTATCGCGTATTCGGGGCAGGGCGCGGCCTCGATCGAGGTGTACTGGGACGGGTTCGCGCTCGACCCGCTGGGAGACGACAGCGCGGGGCTGGACGTCGGGCGCATCCCGATCGGACTGCTCAGCCGTGTGGAAGTCGAGGTGCTGCCCACGCGCCTTCGCGTTCACCTTGTCAGCGACGTTCAGCCGGTGCGGCGGCCCCGCACCGAGGCCTCGTTCGCAACCGGCGACGCGCAGACCAACAGCTATCGCGGGCGCTACCTGAACCGCTGGCACAGCGGCTTCGGGCTATCGCTGGCCGCCGACTTTTTCGGGACCGACGGACCGACGACCAGCCGCGGCACGGTGCAGAACCTGTCGTTGTGGGGCAAGGCGACGTGGACGCCGTCACCGCGCGTGGGAGTGGAATACCAGCTGCTGCGCATCGGCGTCGAGCGCCAGCCGCAACCTGGGCTCCAGGCTGCGGCGCCAATCAACGGGGCAAATCTGGACCGCACCGACGCGTTCGTCCGAGCCCACGCGGCAACCGGCGCCGACGGCATGGGCCTGCGATTCGATGCGCTGTTCGGCACCTCGCGCTACGCTGACACCACTGGACTCGAGGCCTCGCAGGAGCAGATGGCGACGGGGGTGTCCTACCGCTCCAGCACCTGGTCGGCGGAAACGGCGCTGCGGCTGCGCAGCGGCAACCGCCCGGTCCAGCTGCGCGCGCGCCTCTCGTGGGCCCCGGTGCGCGGAGTTGTGGTCTCGGGGTACGCCGAGCGCACTTCGGTGGTGGGTGACGGCTCGGTTAGCGATGCCGGTCTGTCAGGCGAGCTGGGACTGTTCGCAGGACTGCGATTCCACGGGGCGGCGAGATGGCGCGACTATCGGGCCTCGCGTCAGGTAGAAGGCGACACCACGCAGAGCGTGGGTGACTGGAGCTGGGGCTTCTCGTGGATCCGGCCGCGCTGGGATGTGGATGTGACTCTCGCGCGGCACGGCCGATTCATCGCCCCGGCGTACGGGCTGTTCAGGGCCCAGCTACCGCGCATGACCGAAATCGACGTGGTAACCATGACCGCGGCGCTCGCACTGCGCCCGCGGCCCTACCTTACGTTGCACGGCT
Organism: Gemmatimonadales bacterium; assembly: GCA_035559335.1. Classification (GTDB taxonomy): domain Bacteria; phylum Gemmatimonadota; class Gemmatimonadetes; order Gemmatimonadales; family JACORV01; genus DASXPG01. Next base: position 2,782 of record DATMBH010000101.1, on the reverse strand, counting down.
GGTATCGCCACCCGCTGGACCCGATCCACGCGGCCTACGAGCCGCCGCACCACACCCGGCTTGCCGCCACGTTTCGCTCGCGGTTTCTGCCCCGGTTCCGCCGCGGCGCGCTCGACGTGCTGGTGGAGGCGGCGCTGGAAGGCTGGGGCGACGGCACCGCCGGAGTGGATGCCCAGGGCAACCCGATCGCCCTCGAGGGCGCCACAGTGGTTAACTACCGGGTGGAGTTCCGCCTGGTCGGCGCGCTGCTGTACTGGACGCTGATCAACCCGAACCTGGAGCGGTACGCGGTGCTGCCGGGCTTCCCGATGGCGCGGAGCCTGCAGCGGTTCGGCGTGAGGTGGGAGTTTCAGAACTAGGGTCCGAGGGCAGGCAGCAGCTTGCAGCAGGTAGAGCGATACGCCGGGCAGAGGACCCAGGTGCCTGGCAACCTCACTTGGCCTCCGGCCGCAGAACCGCTTACCCACTGCCCTCCAACGTGCTAACCTGTTATCTTGTAAGGCTATGGCTCGTTCCATGACCGGCTTCGGCTCCGCCGAAGGGCCGGTGGCCGGGGGTCGGCTGCGGTTCGAGGTGCGTTCGGTAAACCATCGGCACCTGTCGGTGCAGTGCAAGGTGCCCTCAGACCTCGCGCACCTGGAGGCCGATATCCGCGAGCGGCTGCGGCTCCATATGGAGCGAGGCCACGCGACCGTGAGCGGGCGCTGGGTGGAGCCGCCACCGCAGGCGGCACAGGTCGCGGTGGATCGCGAACGAGCGCGGGCGGTGGTCACGGCGCTGCGCGAGGTGGGCAGGGAACTCGGCGTGAGCGGCGATGTGGACCTCGCCACCGTGGCGCGGATTCCAGAAGTGGTCCGGGTGGTCCAGGAAGAAGTATCCCTCGACGCTGCCCAGGTTCTTGAAGTGCTGGACCGCGCCGCGCGGGCGTGCGTGGCGATGCGCGAGCGCGAGGGCGCCGCGCTGGTTTCCGACCTGGCGGAACGTACTCGCGCGCTGCGGGAGCTGGCCCGGCGCATCGCTGTCCGAGCCCCGGAGCGCCTGGCGGCCGAGAAGGCGCGGCTCAGTCGGAACGTCACCGAGCTGGCCGGCGGTATCGCGGTGGACCCGGCCCGCCTGGCGCAGGAAGTCGCGTTTCTGGCTGACCGGCTCGACATCACGGAGGAACTGGTTCGCTTCGAGTCACACTGCGCGGCGGTCGAGCAGTCGCTGGCGAATGGGACCGAGGCCATCGGCAAGCGGCTCGGCTTCCTGCTCCAGGAGCTGGGGCGTGAGGTCAACACGATGGGATCCAAGGCTAACGACGTCGCCATAACCGAGGCGGTAATCGTCATGAAGGGCGAGCTAGAGAAGATGCGCGAGCAAGTCGAGAACCTGGAGTGAAGCCGTTTCCGCTCGTCCTCTCGGCGCCTTCCGGCGGCGGCAAGACCACCATCGCCAAGGCCCTGCTGGCGGCACGCGAGGACCTCGGTTACTCGGTATCGGCCACCACTCGCCCGCCGCGGCCCGGCGAGGAAGACGGTCGGGACTACTTTTTCCTGACGCGCCAGCAGTTCGAGCAGAAGATCGCCGCCGGCGAATTCGTGGAGTGGGCGGAATACGGCGGCGAGCTGTATGGTACGCTCAGAAGCCAGCTCTCGGCGGTGCTTGGTTCCGGCCGCCATTGCGTGCTCGACATCGAGATCAACGGTGCGCGCGCGGTGCGGGCCATGTATCCGGACGCGGTGCTGGTGTTCGTGGTGCCGCCATCGGCCGAAGAGCTGTTCGAGCGGCTAGGTGGCACGAAAGGTACGCGAGCCACATCGCTGGCCCAGCGGCTACGCCGGGCGGTGGAGGAGCTGTCGGAAGCGCTGGAGTACGACTATGTCGTCGTGAACGCGGAGCGCACCGAGGCGCTGGCGGACGTAGCGGCGATACTGGATGCCGAGATGCGGCGCACCCGCCGCAATCCGGACTTGAAACAGGAACTCGACAAGCTGAGCCGGGACATCGCTTCGCTCGCGGACCGGCTGGCCGACACGGAGGTCAAGGCATGAGGGTTTTCACCCCGACGGAGATAGCGAAGGAAGCAGGAAACAAGTACGTGGGCGTGCTGGTCGCGGCCAAGTTCGCGCGGTTCGTCAACGAATTTCCGCGCGATCGCACCTACCAGTACGAGAAGAAGCTCACGACCACTTCTCTGGAGGAACTTGCGAGCGGCGGCCTGAAGTACAAGATCACTCGGCGGCGTCGGCAGGAGGCGTGAGCGCACTGGCCGGCCGGCACGTCGTACTCGGCGTGTCGGGCGGGATCGCCTGCTACAAGGCGTGCATCATCGCGCGCCGCCTGACCGAGGACGGCGCCCTGGTGGATGTGGTGATGACCGCGTCCGCCACCGAGTTCATCCGCCCCCTAACCTTCGAAGCCCTCACCGCCCGCCCGGTCGTCACCTCGCTGTGGCAACCGGGGCGGGCGCTCGACCACATCCGGCTGGGCCGCGCTCCCGAGCTGATTATAGTCGCGCCCGCAACCGCGCAGCTGCTTGCCCGCGCCGCGTTAGGTATGGCCGATGACTTCCTCACGGCTATGATCCTGGCCCGCAAGGCGCCGCTGCTGCTGTGCCCGGCGATGAACGACCGGATGTACGCCCATGCCGAGACCCAGCGCAACCTGGCGCGGTTGCGGCGCCGCGGCGAGCGCGGCGACTCTCCGCCGCTCCACATCCTGGGCCCGGCTACCGGTCCTCTGGCGCACGGCGAGGGCGAGGGCCCGGGCCGCATGGTGGAGCCCGAGGAGGTGCTGGCGT
>DATMBH010000100.1:0-5031 GCA_035559335.1 Gemmatimonadales bacterium | reverse complement strand
CCAGGAGCGCCGCGGCCGCGAGGCCGAGCGCGAGGCGGCGGGCGCGGGGGGAGCGGGGTCTGGGGAGACGGATCAACGGGCGTCTCTGCGTCTCAGTGCGTGGGTCCAGCTCACTTTCCCGGAGTCTGGCCGGGCTCTCGTCCGAGCATTAGCGGGGGCGGGTACCGTTGTCGGACCAGCCGCGAAAGTCCTCGTCCCGGCGAGCGGAAGGCTGCTGGTTCGGACCAGGGTCGGCATCCGCTCACGGATGCCTGGCCGGATCCTTGGCCGCGCACGCGCCAAGGCCCTCTCCAGGTGCGGTCCGCATCGTTCTCGGCGTTCCAGTCGGCCCGTGGACCAGCACGGCGGGCACTCGCCTTGCTTGTCCAGCAATCGGGGCGCATCCCAACTGATGCTCCATGGCCTTGTACTGCACGTACCCGGGTCGGGATCCGGGGAGTTCGCTACTCGGGGCGCCGGACCATGAGAGCAGCGCTCCTGCGTGGGGCTGCGGGAGCGCCCACGCAAGGCCTGGAGTGCGGGCGCCGCACGGATCCTCGTCGGCGCGTCCCAACCGGCCGCGCCCTGTCGGTCGGGAGTCGCACCCCGGCCGACCGCCCGGTCGTCAGCGGACCCGGGTTCAGCGCAGCCCGTGAAGCCTGCCTTTCGTGCCACGCCCCTCTGCGCACACTGGCCGGGGGCTCGCCAGGAGCGGACAGCCGGCACCGGAGTGGCTTCGTCGACACCGTCATGCTGCGAATGAGACGTGGCAAACAGTCGGGGACGCCCTACGTTGTACCACGAGCCGGGAGGGCATGCGCAACCTGGCTGCAGGGCGCGCGGAACTGCCAGATGCCCGTGAAGGCGTGGCGGGGTTGTCGGCGGGCGTCTTCGTTACATCGCGCCGAACTCGGACGGTGAATGCCGGTTTCGCTACGCCCCTCGGCACCGACTTGTGATTCAAGACCAACCGAAACATGACAGCCTTGACATCTATGCGCATGCAAACGAGTGGACCCGGTTGGTGATGCTCATGTAGGCGAGAGCCACCCGTTTCCTCCAGCCGCCTTGACCGAATCGCGACCGGATCCTCGTATTCGGTGATCCAGGCAATGAGCTGGATCCCGTTGAGCCACCTGTGCTTGCAACCCCTGACGCTTTGAGGGCCTTGGGCTGAACTCGACAAGGGTAAACCGTAGCCGCGCTACGTCGTTCCGGTGCCGCAGCGTTTGTGCGAACGAGCGAGACAGCATGGTCCGGCCAAGGTCATGGGGGGCACAACGGCCAGATTGCGAGACGTCGGCGGCCTAGGCGCCTTTGGGACGGCCCTCTGGAGGATCTCCGAGCTCTCGCGCTCGATCACCGACCGGGGCGCAAGGGACCGCCATGGTCTCCCACTTCATCATCACATTTTTTTGTGGACGGCCAGACCGCGAAGCGACGATCAAGGTTCCTCTGAGCATGGGGCCTTCGCTTGCCAACAGCATGGGGTTGTGATGGAGCTGGAGGGCGCAACGCCGGCAGCTAGGTCGCACTCGATCGCTCCAACCGTCGACTCTCAGGCTCTGCGTCGCGGCGACGTGGTCGCGTTTCACCGGTCACGGGCAGGCCCTGTGGCACCGCACGGAACGCGCTTTTCTGGAGCGCTCCCGGCTGTCAGGGAGGGACGCCCGATCGGAAGACACCTGATTGGGCCACCGGCGGGTCAGATAAGCGCAGGGCTCGCGGGCCCGTCTTGCCGGTCCTGTGAGGCGGGGCGGGGAAGAATACGTCAATCTTGCGGCCGGATGCCAAACGAGCGTATTCATAGTTGCCCACAGGCCTTGACGTCACCCTGGCTTGACGATCGCGCGAACCCTGCGCCTAGACAGCAACAACGCTGGAGAGGAAAGCCATGGGCTGGCTGCAACGAATCCTTCGACCGGCCACGGCTCCGGAGTCCGCCTCGCCTGACGGCACTCTTGAGCCTGGTCCGTGGCCCGGGGTCGAGCCGCCGGTGGAGCAGGCGCCGCCGGACGGGCTCGACGCTCCTGGCGCCGCGGAGCTTCGCATGGTCACCCGCGCGACGGATTACTGGTTTGCCCGCGAACTCTGGACGCTTGAGAGGTTCGCGGCGCGCCAGGCAGAGGATTGGGCGCGGGCTGGGCTTCCGCGCGCCGCTGCGCCTGCTGACCATGAGCTTCCCGTGGAGGCTGCGCTGGCCCGGCGCTGCGAACAGTTGTTTGAGCAATGGCTTGAGCGCGTACGGACCCGGGTCGAGGACCGGATCCATGCCTCGTGTAGGGCTGTTGCCGAGGGCGTCGTCGAGCTTCGGCATCGCTTGGGCCGGCTCGGCCGACTCCTCGACGACACTCACGCAGTCGAGCAGGACTTGCGCCGGCTGGCGGCGGAACACGTAAGCGCGAATGGCAGCATCCGCGACCGGAGCGCTCTGCCGCTCTGGATCTACGTACTACTGGCGCTACTGCTGGTCGTCGTGGACTGGATTGCGAACGTTCCCGTATTCGGAGAACTCCTGCCGCAGGAGCCGGGGTCGGACCAGGCGTGGCTCGACGTGCTTGACCGAACTGAGCGGCGGTACTGGCTCGGTGGCATTCTTCGCGTTTTCGCGCGTGCGCTGTTTTCCCCTGATGTCGCCCTTTTTGCCCTTGGCGTGATCACGTTTCTCATGTTCCTCGGTCACGTACTCGGTTCGTCCCTTCGGACACTGTTTGCTGCGCGCGCGGTTCGCATCCCGGGCGCAGGCCAGCGACTCAGCCACGCGTGGGTGCCTGCCATGGCTGCGTTCGTCGGCATCGCGCTCGTCGTTGGCTTCCTGTACGCTGCACGTGGAAAGTTGAGCGATGTGACGAGCGGGCGGCTGCAGCAAGCCGAGGCCCATGTCGAACGACTCGAGCGAGAACTCGCCAAGGCGGCCAGCGAGCGTGACTTGGAGCAGATCTCCTGGCTAGAAATCCAACTGTCGGCTGCGCGCACCGTGGTCGAAGAAAGGCGCCGCCGCGCGGATTACGCCGCGGCCGTCGAGGGGATGAACTTTCCGATTCTGCTTCTCAATATTGTTTTGGTGCTGTGCGCGGCCGTCGCTGCCTTCCTACATACCAAAGAGCCGACCGCCGAAGGTGGTTCGATCGATCCCCGTCAGGAGGAGCTCATGAGCCGCCTCAGAAGCCTACGTAATGACACAGGTGACGAATGGGCGCGGATCGAGGAACTCGAGCGCCAGCTCCGGGGTGAGCTGGAGCGCGCTGAATACCTGGCGCGTTCCGAGCCTCTCGCCGGCTGGCCCGGCCGCGCGCGCCGGCTGCGGGGCGTCATAGAGATTTTCCGGGCGGAGAACGCGCGTATCCGGGGCATCGATCCGGGAACGATCGTTTCGTTCCAGCGGCCGGTTGCGCTTGAGTTCGCTATAGCCCCTGATCGTCTGGCTGTGCGGAGGCCTCCGGAGCTAGACTCGTGCGGACGTGAACTCGAGGAGATCCGCCGGGAGGCGGAAGCTATTGCGGTCCGGCTTGCCAGGCGTGGCTCGGAGTCGGAGGTCGTGAGCACATGAGTTCCGGCATACGGTGGCTCTGGCTACTTGCGCTCGTCGGGTGCGACCCTGGAGCGGGGGAGCGCAATTTGGTCGCGCGAACGCCGCGGCACTACATCTTGGTGATCGATCTCTCTGCCAGCCTGGCACCGCGCCTAATGGCGGCGAGTCGATCGTTTGCCGAAACCGTGGTGCAGCGGCTCGACTTTGGGGACCGCATTACGCTCGTGGAGATGCTTCAGATCGGGGTGGGTGACACTGCGGCGCGGTGGTCGCACCGGATGCCAGTCCCGCTCGACTCCGGGGACCCGACCACAAGAGAGGAGACGGCGCTCGAAGGGGCGCGGCGGAGCGGGCTCCGCATATTACGCTTGATTTACGGCGAGCCCACGGATGGCCGGGCGATGCATACGGATATATTCAGGACGTTGCACATCGCCGCGGAGTATGTGCGCATCGAACCGGATATGCCGACGGTGTTAATGCTCCTGTCGGACATGTTGCAATCGGCGAACGGCGTCGAGATGGCACGCAAGGTGCCGGGGCGCGAGTGGATTGATGAGCAGCAACGGGCCGGCCTTATCCCGAGGATGACGGGTACGTGTGTCGTCGTCGTTGGGGCGGACCCGACCACGGCGCAGGGGGTGCGTGTTCGCGAGTTTTGGAGAGAGTACTTCAGGATCGCCGGGGCCCGCCTGGACCCCGCGAACTACAGGACCACGCCGCCTGACGAGGTTCCGGACTGCCGTTAAGAGCAGTTCTGGGCACCGTCTAGTTAGGGCTTCACCGCCGGCGGACTGCCTTGAGTGTAAGCCGGCTGATCGGGGTTGAGCTTGGATCCGGGTCGAGCGAAGGTGCCGCAGGGGGAATTTACTTGGAGTGGCTTCTGCACTTGCTTTGATGGCATGACCGAGGGCATCGGGGGCTGCGTCGGACGGCGGATACGGCGGCCCGATGCTATGAGGAGTTGGCGTTCGAAGCGTATGCTGCGCTGGATACGTGGGCTGGGTTATCCTTGTGCTGTGATGGAACGGAGCGTGGGTTCTTCGACGGCTCCTGCGGGCGTCCGGGGACGTGCGGGCGGCAGCCGTCGTGAGGCGCCATGCCATCCGGGTCGCGGGCTAGCGCCGGCGGGTGCCGGAAGGGAGCGGTATGCGGGCGCGCGATCTCCGCCGCCGGGCGGTGCGGGCACCGGCCGCGATCCGTCCAACCAGCATAGCGAGGCGCGTGGCGCGCGGCCAATCAGCCGGCAACGCGCAGGCCGCCTTCGTTCCGCCCGGCCCCGGCGCTCCGGCCTCCGGTGCGGAGCTCACTTGCGGCGCCGCACTTCCCACTCGACCGCGAGCCCGGCGAGGGGGAAGGGTTTGCGCTTGCCCTCCTCCTCGTCGATGTAGACGTGGAGCTCGGGGCGCAGGCGGACGCGGCGGCCGAGGGTGGCGCCCAGGAAGAAGCCGGGCAGGGTCTGGCTGGCGAAGTCTTCGCCGAAGCGGCCGGCGACCACGTGGACGAGCTTGGCGCCGCCG
>DATMBH010000099.1:0-14446 GCA_035559335.1 Gemmatimonadales bacterium | reverse complement strand
GCAGCCCGCGCCCAGGTGCAGCGTAATGATGTTCACCTGCTCGCGCTCCAGCCGGTGAATGCGCCGGTACCGATAGGCGATGTAGCGGTGCGACGTACCGTGGAACCCGTAGCGGCGGATCTTGTGCCGCCGGTACAGTTGGTACGGTATCGCGTAGAGGTACGATACCTCGGGCAACGTGGTGTGAAACGAGGTATCGAACACCGCCACCTGCGGCACTCCGGCGCCGAGCAGCTCGATCGCAGCCCTGATCCCGCGCAGGTTGGCGGGGTTGTGCAGCGGAGCCAGCTCGATGCAATCCTCGATTCCCTCGATCACCTCGGCGTCAATCCGCACCGACCGCTTGAACTGCTCGCCCCCGTGCACCACGCGGTGACCCACTGCGTGGATGTCGGCCAGACTGCTGATGTGGATGTTCGAGGCCTCCGACACGATCCACCGCAGGATGCGATCTATCGCCGCCCGGTGGTCCCGCACCGGCTCGGCCAGCCGCTCCTTGGGATGGCCCTCGGCGCACAACGTGATCAGCGCGTGACCGCCAATCCGCTCGATCATGCCGCTGGCCAGCCGCCGGTCGCCGTCGCTCTCTATTAGATCGCGGTCGGTCTCGATGATCTGAAACTTCACCGTGGACGACCCGCAGTTGAGCACCAGAATGTTCATCTGCCCTCCCTCCCCACATCTTGCGGTCCCGAACCGCAGCTGGAATCTACCAGGTCGCCGTGATGCAGGTGCTCACTCCACTATCTGTTGGCCGGTGGTTCGTTCCCGACGGCGCCACAACGCGTTCGCTTCAACCTCGAGCGGTCGCACCGAGCCGTGATCAGCCAGGTTGTCTCCCACCTACCCAGCGCGCATCCTCGCTGAGCGTACGGCCCGTCGCAGGCGTGGCGCTAGTGGGCGTCCTTGCAGATGGCGCCGGCAGGAGATACGTTCGCCCATCCCCCATCGGAGCCAGCCATGCGTACCCGCGCCTCAGCCACCTGCCTGCTCGCACTCGGCGCCCTCGCCGCCTTGCAACTGTCGGCGCAGGAAACCCCTCCAGCCCGCGTTTTCTCCGCGAGCGCCTACGACACCGACCGCCGCGTGCTGGTGGTATTCGGAGGCGTGAGTGGAGAGGCCACCAACCCAGCGGTGCTGGCCGAGACCTGGGAGTTCGACGGCCGCGCCTGGCGCCGTGCTAATCCGGCGGAGTCGCCTCCGCCCCGCTACATGCACGCCATGGCTTACGATGCGTCCCAGCGGCGCGTGGTGCTGTTCGGCGGCCTGAACGACGTCCGGCAGCCGGAGCCGCTTAGTGACACCTGGCTGTGGGATGGGCGTACCTGGACCCGGGGACCCGACGGGCCGCCGGCGCGTATGGGACACAGCCTGACGTTCGACCCGGTCCGTCCGCGCGCCGTGCTCAGCGGTGGGATGTACCGCGGCGAGGTGATCCTGACCGATGAGTGGGAGCTGGTCAGAGGCGCCTGGCGTCAGGTGCGCGGCCCCACCCCCGCAGCCCTCGCCGCCCAGGTGGACTCGGCGCGCGACCGGGCGCTCAGCGAGAACCGCAGCAGAGTCTTCCGGGCGACGCTGCGCTCCGATCTGCGCAACCTGGTTACAGCGCAGGAATCCTATTTCGCCGACAGCAGCCGCTACGCCACGACTCTGGAGGCGTTGCAGTTCCATGCCAGCACCGGTGTGACAATACGGCTTGTTACCGCAACGCCTAACGCGTGGTCGGCGATCGCTACCCACCGTGAGGTACCGGGGGGCCAGTGCGGGATCTTCGTGGGCAACGCTCCGCCGCCGCTGGCCGCCGCGCGCAACGAAGGGGAACCCGGCTGCACCGGCTTCCCCGGCGACCCGCCGCGCTGAGGCCACACCGATCACCCGGCCGACGGCCGCGCGCGGGACAACCGGTCTGCCCAGTCGCCCCGGCGCGGATTAGCTCGGCCGGGCCACTCGCGCCGGAAGGAGCATGGTAGCGCGGCATATCTCATCTCGCCCCTGGGCCGTGGTAGGCACAGCCCTGTCGGCGCAGGCCGACTTGCGATTCGGCTCGCAGCGGTTCAACGTCATAACAAATGAAGCGATACTTCTGGCTTGCCAAGCCGCTCCTGGCGGCGCTGGTCGCAGCATGCTCGAGCGATAGTGGGCCGCGCGTACAGATACTGGAACCCGCGCCGGGCGCGGTCGTCGAAGGACCGGTGGTACGGGTGCGACTGTCGGCGAGCGGCATCACCATCGCCCCCGCGGCAGAACAGCGACCCGGCACGGCGCACCACCACCTGTTCCTCGATACCGACGCCACTGCGCCGGGCGCGGCCATCCCGCAGGGCTTCCCCGGCATCGTACACCTCGGCGCCGGCCAGTCCGAGTTCGTTTTCGACTCGCTGCCTCCGGGCGAGCACCGCCTGATCGCCCTGCTCGCCGACCCGGCCCACCTGGTGCACTCCACACCCGTGGCCGACACCGTGCGCTTTACGGTCCGCTAGCCCCGACCGAGCAGGTTCCCTCGCGAGCCGGAAGCGTTCGCCAGCCTGCGCCTGAACGAGCCGTGGGGCGATCACGCCAGGCCGGCGCCTAGCGCGAGAGCCCGGTCCGTATCACCAGCTGGGCCGGTGGCAGCGTTGACATAGCCGCCTCCATCGCCAGACCGTATTATCCCCCATGCCCGCGGCGCCTCTGCGGTTCTGTGCCTCCGTGCCTCTCTGCTCATGATCATCCATCTCATTGACGGAACCTATGAGCTGTTCCGCCACTACTACGGCCGGCGCAGCGGCGGAGCGCGCGACGACTCCGAGTTCGGTGCGGCGACCAGCGTGCTCCATACGGTGTTAGGCATGATCGAGCAGGGCGCCACGCATCTCGGCGTTGCCACCGACCACGTCATCGAGTCATTTCGCAATGAGCTGTGGGACGGCTACAAGACCGGAGAGGGCATCGAGCCGGCGTTGCTGGCCCAGTTTCACCCGCTCGAGGACGCCCTGATGGCGATGGGCGTGGCCACCTGGCCGATGATCGAGCTGGAGGCGGACGACGCACTGGCCAGCGCTGCCGCGCAAGCCGCAGCCGACCCGCGGGTCGAGAAGGTGTGCATCTGGACGCCGGACAAGGACCTGGCCCAGTGCGTCCGCGGAGAACGCGTGGTCCAGGTGGACCGCCGCACCGGGAAGACCCGGGACGAGGCGCGCGTGCGGGAGAAGTTCGGCGTCGGACCCGAACTAATCCCCGACTGGCTGGCCCTAGTAGGCGATTCGTCCGACGGCTACCCGGGAATCCACGGGATCGGACCGGTCAACGCGGCGCGGCTGCTCAATCGCCACGGTCCGATCGAGAGCTTTCCGCCGGAGGTGTTAGGCGATCACCGGGAGCTGGCCTTGCTGTTCCGGAAGCTGGCCGTGCTGCGGACCAGCGCGCGCCTGTTCGACGACGTGGACCAGCTGAAATGGCGCGGGCCGACTCCGGAGTTCCCCGCCTGCGCCGACCGGCTCGGCGATCGCCGGCTCGCCGAACGGGCCCGTAGGGCCTCGTCCATCGCGAGCGCGAGTAACGCGTGATGAGTGATAAGCAAGAGGAGCCGGTGATAGCGGAGAGGTGAGGTTTGATTCCGTCAGGCGCCTGGGGCGGTCAGCGCGTATCACCCCCCATCACCAATCACCCATCACGCCGTCGCTATATCAACCCTGATATCCCGCCACTTGCCCTGCCGGAACCTGGCCACGCTCAACGCGCACCGCGTGGCGTGTCCCAGCACGATCGCAGTCCAGATGTCGCCCGGCTCGAGTGGCCGAGTTGCCTGGATGATCGTGCAGGAACCGAGCGGCACCGCTATCTGAGAGATCAGCGTTATGAACAGCGGGCTGCGCGTATCTCCGGTGCCCTGGAGGCCACCTGTATAGCACAGCGCCACCGTGATCAGCAGCCCGGACAGGCTGAGGTAGCGCAGCAGCTCCACGCCCAGGCCGGCGGCCACCGGGTCCGTCATGCCGAACACGCCCAGCAGCGCCCGGGGCACGGAGAGAAACGCCAGTCCCAATACCACCGCCGCGGCCAGTCCGATCCGCGCCGCGACGCCCACGGCCTGCTCCGAGCGGTCCGGGCGCCCCGCGCCCAGGTTCTGGCCCGCCGCCGCCGCTGCCGCGCCCATCAGGCCCACAGAGGTGAACGTGACCAGCGAGAACAGCTCGGTATATCCAACCGCGTAGGCCGCCTGCGCCTCGGCGCTGCGCTCCAGCGATCCCATGAACCGCAGCATCAGCACGCCGGCCACGTTCATCGCCACGCCCTGAAGCCCCGCCGGAAGCCCGAACCGGAACAGCTCCCGTATCACGCCCCAGTCCGGCGCCAGAGACCTGAGGTTGCGGAACGAGACCACCCACCGGCCCCTCACCAGCATCAGTATCGCGTACGCGCTGACCAGCGCCCCCGCGATCACGGTACCTAACGCGGCGCCAGTGGTGCCCAGCCGCGGGATCGGTCCCAGACCGGGGATCAGCATCACGTTGAGGACGACGTTGAGCACCGTCATCGCGATGCCGAGCCGCAGCGGCGTGCGGGCGTCCCCTGCCGAGCGCAGCGCACCGCCCAGCATGAAGAAGATCAGCATGCCGAAGCTGAAACCGAACATTATGCGGATGTAGGGTAGCGCCTGCTCGCGCACCTCGGGCGCCGCGTGCACCAGCTGCAGCAGGGTCGGCGCCAGCAGGTAGCCGGTCGGTGCGAGCACTGCGACCGCCAGTACGGCCGCCGTTAGGAACGCTTGATACACGGCGCGGTTCACCTTCTCCGGCTCGTTGGCGCCGGTGAACCGCGCCACCAGGACCGCCATGCCCGTGAACAGCGAGCTTACGAACACCACCACCACCAGGAAGATCTGCCACGACACCCCGATGGCGGCGTTGGCGTGGTAGCCGACGTAGTGGCCCACCATGGCGTGGTCCACCATGCCCTGGAGCCCGCCGATGGCGTTCTGCAGCATGGTGGGCCAGGCCAGCCGCCACACGGCGCGCGGCAGCGGGCCCTCGACTATCGAGCGGTCGAAGCGCGGCGACGAATCAGTCGCCATCCGCGCCGGGCCTACCTGGCCAGCGCGCGCACGGCGCTGGCGAGCAGCGCCACCTTTGCGGCATCACTCGATGCGGCGGCATCACGCTCGAGGCGGGACGCCAGCTGATTCAAGGCACTCCGCCTCCTGGCACCGCTCGCCCGCTCGGCCCGCTCCAGCTGCCCGCGCACCGTCGCGATCCGCGCCGCCGGCAGTCCACCCGAGCGCTCCAGCTGGTCCACGTACGCCCGCGCCAGCGCGAAGCTGGGCGGCCAGACGAACCGCGGCTGACCCTGGGCGTTCAGGTACTCGAGCCGCACCGTGCGCGCCGCCTCGATCTCGTTGGCCGTCAGGTGCTCGCTCGGCGTCAGCTCCAGGATGTCCAGTCCGCGCGCGATCTCGGAGCTGACGATCACGCCGTTGTACCAGTACACCGACCAGCTGCCGCCGCTCATCATCCGCGTCGAGTCAACCGGACCGCGGTCGAAGAACGCGATCTCGAACGGACGGGCCGGGTCAGTCCAGTCGAACACGGAGATGCCGCCCTGGTACCAGCCCTGCACCATCACGTCTCGGCCCGGGATCGGGATCAGCGAGCCGTTATGCGCCACGCAGTTCTCGAGCGACGTCTGCGGCGCGGGCAGCTTGTAATAGCTGCGGAACCGCATCCGCCGCTCCTCGATTGTGAAGATCGCGTTGGCGCCCCACTCCCTCGGGTCGCTGGCGCGGCACTTCGGCTGTCCGCCCCCGCCCCATTCGTCGGTGAACAGCACCTTCGTGCCGTCGTTGTTGAAGGTCGCCGAGTGCCAGTAGGAGAAGTTGGAGTCGGCCACCGCGCCGATCCGCACCGGGTTCACGGGGTCGCGGATGTCGAGCAGCAGCCCGTATCCCTCGCACGCCCCACCGGCCAGGCCGATCGCCGGGTACACCGTGATGTCGTGACACTGCGTCGGCCCCCGGCGCGGGCCGCGCGGCGCGAACCGGGCCGCCAGCTGCGGCAGCGACTCGCGCAGCGCCGCGGAGTCAGCACCGGTGGGGGCGCCAGCGCCCCCCCGCGCGCGCACCACACTGTCCAGCAGCGACGCCACCATCCGCGAGGGCAGCTGCACCGGCTGGCCCTCGAAGTCCATGATGAAAGCCCCAGCCTGGCGCGCCCGCTCCAGCGCCGCCAGGTCTTCCGGCGCCAATCCGTGCCGCGGCGGCGCCACGAGGTCGTTGAAGATCCGCGGCGAGCTGACGATCGCCGCCGCCGCCGGATTCGCCAGCGGCACCCGGATCACCTCGATTCGGAACAGCGCCGTGGTCGAGTCCTGCTCCGGCATCGCAGCCACGCAGCCCGGCAGCTCGGCCGCCGGACGCACCGGCGCCGAGCCCGACACGTAGATGTACACGTTCTGCGAGTCGTCAGGCGGCGCCACCACCGTGTGGGTGTGCGACCCGCGGCAGGTCTGCACGTTGCCGATGTAGCGCGGGTTCCTGATGTCGCTGATGTCGAAGATCCGGATCCCCCGCAACCGGTCGGGGCTCACTGCCCCCTGCACGCCCTGGGTGCCGCAGTCTAGCCGCCCGCCGAGGCCCTCCCCCGAGACGAACAGCAGGTTGCGGTACACCGACACGTCGCTCTGCGAGGCCGGGCACAGGTAGCTGGTGGCCAGCACCGGCTGCGCCGGGTTGGAGATGTCCCACACCATGAAGCCGTTGTAGTTGCCCTGGATCACGTACGGCCCGGTGAACGACAGGTCCGAGTTCGTCACGCCCACGAAGTCACGGGCCGGCGGCGTGGTGGACACCAGTCGCAGGTTCCACAGCGCTGATCCCGCATCGAACAGGCCGGCGCGCAGCCCGACCCTGGGATCGGCGCTCATCTGGGCGGCCGCCGGGGCGGCGAGAGTGACTGCGAGCAGCAGTGCGGCGAACGTGCGCTTCATTCGGCTACCTCTGTGGGTTGGGACCAAGTGACGCGAGCATCAGTTGCATGCGCTCTATTTCGGTGAGCTGGTCCACCTGGATGTCGGAGGCCAGCTTGAACACGACCTCGTCCTGCGCGCCCCCGTCCGTGGCGAACAGGTCCAGCACCATCGTCACGGCGCCCTGGTGGTGGCGGATCATATAAGTAAGGAATAGCCGGTCGAACTCCCTGCCGTAGGAGCGCTCCAGCTCCTCGAGTTCGGCCCGCGTCAGCATCCCCGGCATGCGCGCATGGCTGCCGTCCACGCCATGCAGCATCAGGTCCAACCCCTCGATGTGCACCTCGGGAAGCGGCTGCCGCCGCTCGCGCAGCCAGGTCTGCATCGTCTCGATCTCGTCGCGCTGCGCGTTAATGATCCGTCCGCACAGCACCCGGACCGCCGGACTCGCCCCGCGACCCTCGGCAAGGGCGGCCATGATCAGCGCCTGGGCATGGTGTGCGATCATCCCTGTGACGAACTCGACATCCGCGCGACTGAACCGCATCCGCGCGCTGTCGGCGCGCGCCCGGTACAGCGCCTCGAGCTCAGCGAGCGTACCGCGCGCCGGGGCGGGGGCACCCTGAGCACGGAGGGCGCCCGCGGCGCATGCGACGGCAACCGCCACGGCGGCCGTGGTGCGGGACAGCTGTTTCATAAGTTGGGCCACGGAAGATACCCCGGCGCCGGTTGACGGGCCACCGCCCCAGCGTAGCTTGACCCCATGCCGTTCACGACCGCAACGCTGCGCTTTCTGCGCGCCCTCGCCCGCAACAACAACCGGCCGTGGTTCGAGTCCCACCGCGAGGAATACGAGACCGTGGTGAAGGCTCCGATGCTCGAACTGATCGAGGAGATGGACGTACGGCTGGCGCGCTTTGCCCCCGAGATCATCGGCGACCGGCGCCGCTCCATGTTCCGCATCTACCGTGACGTGCGCTTCTCCAAGGACAAGTCGCCCTACAAGACCCACGCGGCCTGCTGGTTCTACCACAGGGACGGGAGTCGGGCCGTCGGGCAGCAGGCCGTGGGCGGCGGCGCCGGCTTCTACTTCCAGATCGCCCCCGGGAACAGCTTCCTGGGCGGCGGGATGTGGATGCCGCCGCGCGAAGCGTTAGGGAAGATCCGCGACTCCATCGCCGAGAAGCCGCGCGCCTTCGAGCGCATCGCGGCTGACCCGCGGGTGGAGCGGCGGTTCGGCGGACTGGATGAAGAGGCGATCCTGACGCGGATTCCGCGCGGCTACCCGCCCGACCACCCGGCAGCCGCACGGCTGCGGCTGCTGTCGTTCACCATGGGCCGAACGTTGAGCGACTCGCAGGTGCTCGGAGCGAAGCTGCCGGCGCTGCTGGAGGCCGACTACCGGCTGATAGTGCCGCTCGTCAGGTGGATCAACGCTGCGTTGGGACTGCCTCCCGCGCTCCGGCGATAGCAGCCCTTCCTTGCTTGGTGGCGTCCGAGGCGCAGTACCACAGCGTCAGCTACGCCGAAGCCGTTTCCGACTTCCTGCATGTGCGCGCCGAGTATCGCGGGCCACGTTCCACTATCCGTTCCGTGCTGCGCTACACCCAGCTCCTCAGCAACTCGGAACGGTAGTCGTCCAGCGCCCGCCTCCGGGACCACTCGATAAGCGCCGGGTTTTTCGCCGCATCGGTGCATAGCCGGTCCGGCCTGACCGGAATGCCGCAGCGCGGCAGGTCGAGCCGGTCGGCGTCCCAGCAGGTCTGGACCGTTATGTGTCCCTCGGTGAGTCCGTCAGCGTGGAATCGGCAGGCTCCAACACCCGGGCCCAGTGCACGATGCCGTGGATACCGTTGCCGCCAGCGTGGTGGCCCGGCTCAACGCGCCGAAGCAGTCAGGCCGGCGAGCGAACTGAGCCGCTCCGTGAGCTTCACCATCGCCCAGGTGTCGTACTTGCAGTAGGCCAGCAGCTCCGCCTTGATCTGTTCCCGTTCCGCTTCCGTCAGCTCTCCAGCGTAGAACAGCAGCCGAGCCAGCTTGGCCGACGCTTCCTGGCCGTCGAGGATGGTGACGGAGTCCTTGTACGACATCTCAGGGATTAGCGCCGGCAGCACGTCCTTGATGCTGAAGCTGCCGGCGAAGGCCGGGTGATACACGTGGTGATGCACCACCTGTTTGAGGTCCAGGAGCTTGGCTTCCAGCGCATCCAGCTCCGGGACTAGCCGCGGTACGAACTGCTTCATCATCCGGATCTGGGTGCGTTCGAACGGTGTGTACATCACCACCCGGTCCGCGTTGCGAGTGACCTCGACCAGGCGGGTCGCGATCTCTTCGCGCGGGTCGCAGTCGCTCGGCGCGAGGTACTCGGCGTGGGTGTAGCTGCCGTCCGCCTGACGTTCGTGGTAGCTGAACTGCACGCCGATCTGCTGCCACGGCTGGGTGCCGTTCCAGCGGGGGATCGCGCGACCCACCGTTTCGAAGTCGAGGAAGCCGAGGCGGCCAGCGTACGGCGCCATGGCGGCGCGCAGTCCCGGCTCGATCACCAGCCCACCGCGTTCGACCGCCTTGCGCTGCCGCCTCTGGACCTCGTTCAACTTGAAGTTCGCCGGCAGGTCAGCGATGCGCCGGATGCCATGCTGGAGGAGGTCGAACCGCTTCGCGTACAGCATGCCGTGGATCGTCAGCACGCCTAGCGGGTCGTCCGGCCAGCAGCGTGACTGGAACGGGCATTCGTGAGGTACGCGGCAGTGCTCGCCTATCGTGACCTCGGGTTCCTCGTGCGCCAGTACGTCTAGTTGAGCTGCGATCGCGGCGGGGATGTCGGGAAGCAGCGCTTCCACCTTGGCCGTGACGTCGGTGCGCACGAACAGATTCGGACCCGGGTGCACGTAGTCCCCGTTGAGGTGCATGATCTCGACCCGCCTGATGGGGATGCCTGAGCGCCGTGCCACGTGGGTCTGGATTGCGACATCGGGGAGATACTTGTCGTGGGCGCTGGTCGCCGATTTCACCTCGATGAGTGTGAAGCCGCTGGCCTCGCGCAGCAGCACGTCAATTGCCGCGAACGTCCGGTCCGCCACGAACGTCGCCTCGAAAACCGCCGGAGCGCCCGAGGCCAGCAGCTCCCGGGTGCGCGCTTCGCGCCGCGGATCGTCGTGCGGTAAGTCCACCATGACGCCGCCCGGGAACTGTTCCCTCGCCAGCGCCCCCACCTCGTCGCCCTGGGTGATGATGTCCTGGAGCCGCGGGTCGAGCTTGAGTTCCGGGGCGTCCTTCTCGTGCACGCGCAGCCACATCAGCTTGACGCACTGCATCCCGGCCACGAAGCGGGACTTGGAGAGGTTGGGACTGGCAGTTTCGGCCATAGATCCTCGGAAGCCACGAGGGTGTGACAACACTCCGATATACCAGCCTACGGCGCTACGCGCTGCCGCCCAATTCATGGGCAGCCCGGCGTCCAGCTACTGAAGCAGCTCCCCGAATTGCTCCAGCCGCACCCTGCGGCGCCCACCAGTCGTATTGGCTCCGCCGGGCGTTACATTACGGACCAAACGATGGGCGTGGGGACAGATGACCTCTTCGGCGGAGCGCCGCCGGCTGAACCGGCAACCCCGGGCAGCTACGGCGAGCCGCCACGGGGACGGCGCCTTCCGGAGGCGACCCGCCTGGGCCCGGTGCGCCTCGCGGTCGCCGACCTGGCGCGTTCCACCGACTGGTACCAGCGGGTGCTGGGCCTGCGCATCGTCGAGCGCGCCGGAGCCACCGCGCGGCTCGCACCACAGCACAGCGATCGCTGGCTGGTCGAACTCAACGAATTGCCCGGCGCCCGAGCCGCGCCCCGCCGCGGCCGCCTGGGCCTGTTCCACTTCGCTATCCTGCTGCCCGACCGGCCGTCGCTCGGCAGATTCGTTAGGCACCTGCACCATATCGGCGCGCCGGCGGGCGCCGGCGACCACCTGGTGAGCGAGGCCTTTTACCTCCAGGACCCCGACAACCTCGGCATCGAGGTGTACGCCGACCGGCCCCGCGACACCTGGCGGCGCGTCGGCCGCGAGCTGATGATGGCCACCGATCCCGTGGACGTCCACGACCTGCTGGAGGAGGCGGGCAGCGAGAGCTGGTCCGGCATGCCGCCCGGCACCACCATGGGCCACGTGCACCTGCACGTCGGCGATATCCCGCGCGCCGACGAGTTCTACGCCGAGACCATCGGCTTCGACCGCACCGTACGCCGCTACCCCGGCGCGCTGTTTCTCAGCGCCGGCGGCTACCACCACCACCTCGGCACCAACACCTGGGCTGGACCGGACGCCAAACCGGCAGGAGAAGACGAGGCACGACTGCTGGAGTGGACGATCGAACTGCCGCGCGAGGCCGACGTGGACGCGGTCGCCGCAAGCCTCACGAAGGCAAAGGCGCCGGCGCGCCGCGATGGCGCCGACCTCATCGCCAGCGACCCGTGGGGCACAACGGCCCGCATCCGCACTGCTTGAGCGACTGCGGGCTACGAGTCCAACACCTCGCGCACCTTCGCCCTCAGCTGCTGCAGCGTGAACGGCTTGGGAAGGAACGCCGTGCCGGGATCGATCGCCTCGTCCTTGAACACCTCTTCGTGGGAATAGCCCGACATCAGCAGCACCTTGGTGTCGGGCTGGTCGGTCTTTAGCCGGCGCAGCAGCTCGGGAACGCGCACGCCCGACAGCATCCCGTCGGTCAACACTAGATGAATCCTGCCGGGGTTGGCCGCGGCAATGGCCATTGCGGCGTCGCCGTCAACCGCCGGAAGCACCTGGTAGCCGCTGCGCTCCAGCGCCCCCACCACCAGCGACATGATCGCGGGTTCGTCCTCGACTACCAGCACCACCTCGCGCCCCTGGGCATGTTTCGGCGCGGCGCGCGGCGCTTCCGCCATCACGGTTTCGCCGGTCACCGGCAGCCACACCCGGAACGTGGTGCCCCGCCCGGGCGCGCTCTCGACCGTGATGTGGCCATGGCTCTGACTGACGACCCCATAGACGGTGGCCAGTCCCAGGCCGGTGCCTTTTCCCTTCTCCTTGGTCGTGAAGAACGGCTCGAAGATCCGCTCCAGCGTCGCGGCGTCCATCCCCGTTCCCGTGTCGGTCACCGCCAGCATCACGTACGCCCCGGCCGGTAGGTTCTGCCCGAACGAGGCCGGGTCGTGGTCCGGCACGCTGCGGGTCTCGATGGTCAGCTTTCCCCCGCGCGGCATCGCGTCGCGCGCGTTCACCACCAGGTTCAGCACGATCTGTTCCAGCTGGCTCTGGTCTGCCCACACCGGAGGCAGGCGATCCTCACTCACCAGGTCGAGCCGGATCTCCGGGCCCAGCAGCCGGCGCAGCGTGCCCTGCATGTCGCGCACCACGGCATCCAGCGCCAGCGCCCGTGGCTCGAACGGCAGGCGCCGGCTGAAGGCCAGCAGCTGGCGGGTGAGCGCCGCCGCCCGCTGGTGTGCCTTCTCGATCTCGTCCAGCTCGGTGACGTGCGGGCCGTCGGGCGGCAGCGTGGCCCGCAGCAGCTCGGTACAGCCGCCGATCACCGTGAGCAGGTTGTTGAAGTCGTGAGCCACACCACCCGCAAGGCGGCCTAACGCATCCATCTTCTGGGCATGCCACAGCTGTTGTTCCAGCTCCTTGCGGGTGCTGATGTCGATCACCATGCTCTCGACCCGCGGCTCGCGGTCACCCACGTGCAGGATGAAGCTGGCCAACACCCACACCAGCTTGCCGTCCTTGCCGCGCAGCCGCAGCTCGGTGTTGCGCAGCGTGCCCGACTCCCGCAGCTCCGCCATCATGCGGATCTGATCCTGTGGGTCCCAGTACAGCGACCCGGCCGACAGCCGCTGCAGCTCGTCCGCCGTGTCGTAGCCGAGCATCCGGGCGAAGGCCTCGTTGCACAGTTGGATGCGCCCGTCCTCGCTCCACGTGGCCACGCCGGCCAGGGATTGCTCGAAGATCTCGCGATACTGCTGCTCGGCCCGGTACCTGGCGGAGTAGGCCTCATCCAGCTTCGTTCCGGTACGCCGCGCCTGGTGCGAGACGATCAGCGTGATCAGCACCACCATAACGACGGCGAGCCATCCGGCCACCAGCGCCGGGTTGACGCCGAGGGCCCTGGTCATGCGAAAGTCCACCAGGCCGCCTAGGACCAGTAGCAGCGCAGTGGCGGGAAGAAAGGCGCGCAGCATCTGCGCGCGCGGCGAATCGCCTGCCAGCGGGCGCAGCGGCCATACTTCCGGGCCGCAGCTGGCCGCCGCCGCCGCACCGAGCAGCAGGAAGCTGAGCCCCGAGGGCAGGGTGACCGGGGTGATCGTGCTGCCGAAGAGCAGCGGCGTTCCGTACATGTAGCCCAGCGTCACGATCGCGCCCACGATCGCGGAGCCGGTGGAGAGCATTGCCGCTGTCGCGTTGAGCCGCCCGATCAGTCCCACGCCTCCGGCCAGCATCAGCATCGCAGCAGATGTGATGGGAGTCATCGCGCCCAGCGGCACGCGCCCGGAGCTGCCGATGGCGCCGCCCAGCAGCGCGTCCAGTCGGGTGGGGAACGCCAGGCTTAGCAGCGCCACGATGGCTACCACACCCACGGCGGCGAGGCGGGCTCGGCCCACCCACGGGCGGCTGGGCCGCGAGGCCATCAGGGCCAGCGCCACCAGTCCGAAGCAGATGGCGGCGGTCGGCACCATCGGGGTGAAGTTCTCTGGAGGCGATACGAACAGCGGCAGGCCGGCCCACCAGCCGCCGAGCACGCTCAGGCTGTGAAGCGCGACCAGCGCAGCAGTTATGCGGACGGCACGGCCGGGGTCGAGGCGAGTCATGGCTGGCACATACTACGCATACGAAAAAAAATGAGCGCGCCCTCCGGGTGGCGCCACCGCAAGGCGGCGATGGTGTTTCGATTTGTACCCCCAGCGCGCCGTGCGTAGCTCCAGCGCAGCTGGGCAGGTGCCGAGACGCGGGGTAACATTCGGACGGCTCGAACCGGCGGGAGTGTTGCTACCGGATCTCTTGAAGGAAGGGCTGCGGCTCGTCATCTGCAGTTTCACGGCCGGCGAGAAGGTCGCCGAGGCGGGCCAGTGGTACGCGGCGCCGGGGAACCGGCTGTGGGAGACTCTGCACCGGGTCGGCCTCACGCCGCGGCAGCTAGAGCCCGCTGAGTGGCGCTCGCTGCTAGACTACGGCATCGGGCTGGTGGACCTCACGAAGGACCACAGCGGTCAGGACCGCGGCGTGAAGTTCGAGGGCGGCCGCGAGCTGCGGCGGAAGATCCGGCAGTACCAGCCTGAAATGCTGGTCTTCAACGGCAAGCGCGCGGCGAAGGAGTATCTGGTGATGCCGACCGTGGTGTTCGGGTTACTGCCCCACACCATCGGGACCACGAAGCTGTTCGTGTGCCCCAGCACCAGCGCTGCGGCCAAGAGCAGCTGGGACCCTCGGTGGTGGGACCTTATGGCGAAGCTGGCCTAGCGAGGCCGGCCTCAGGGCGTGGCGTC
>DATMBH010000098.1:0-17326 GCA_035559335.1 Gemmatimonadales bacterium | reverse complement strand
GTCTTCGAGGGTGCCGACCTCGAGGCCCAATTGAACAACGCGACATACAAGGGCAAAGACGTCTATCAGATCGTGGGCGATGGCGCGAACATCAACGTGGTGCGAAAGCGGCTCGTGGTGGAGATCCGTGGCTAGGCCCCTACGAATCTGCGCGCAGCCCGGCTGCCCCCAACGGGTCCATCGAGGCTATTGCGTCCATCACCGACGACACGACCCTCGCCCCGACGCCGGCGCACGCGGCTACGATCACACCTGGCAACAGGTGCGTGCTGCCTACGCAGCAGCGCATCCCTACTGTGCGCTGCACCTGCGGCACGGTGAACGAGTCCGCATGCAGATCGTAGATCACATCGTCCCGCTGCCTCACGGTCCACGACTCGACTCGCGCAACCTCATGAGCCTGTGCCGCTCCTGCCACGCTCGCAAGACATGGCGCGACCTGGCCAGAGGGCTGACATGACGACGCGAGGGGGGGTGGCATCAGTGTCTTCTGTCGCTGCGGGAGGCCCTAGGATGACCGCACGGGACCTTGATTTTTCTGTGTGCAAAATTGGAAGTATTGAAACCACAGGTACTTGCACATGAGGGGGAGGATCCCGAAGCCAGCGCACATGCGCCAGCATCGCCACAAGGCGGCGACGCGGGCGACGTTGCCGAGTCCCGAAGTCGCGGCGCGGAACAAGGTGCCAGTGTTGCCGCCGCGCGAGCGCAGCTCTGAGCGGTGGCACGAGAAGGTGGTGCAGTGGTGGGATTCTGTGTGGCGTTCCCCGATGGCGCAGGAGTTTTTGGACTCCGATGTGAGGGGCGGGCTGTATCTGCTGGCTGAGCTCTACCAGGCGTTGTGGGCTGGTGAGCAGAAGGACGTGGCGAAGGTGGCTGCCGAGATTCGTCAGCAGGAGGTGCGGTTTGGTTTGTCGCCAATCGATCGGCGACGGCTCCAATGGGAGATTGAGCGTGGGGATCAGGCCGACGAACGGACGCAGCGGCGGCGGTCGCTGCGCGATGTGGAGGGCAAGGATCCGCGTGAGGTGTTGAAGGTGGCGAAATGACGGTCATCGTGTACCCGCCTCCCGATGACGAGCCGTGGCCCACCCTGGGCCCGGAGGTCTGTGCGTTCATTGAAGCGGAACTCTGCCATGGTCCGGGCGACTTGCTGGGCCGGCCGGTGGTGCTGGATGATGAGCAGCGGGCGTGGCTGTATCGCATGTATGAGATCTACCCGCCATTCGTCGAGCGACGAAAACACGGCGTCATTGTGCGCGAACCGCACCCGCAGGCGGGGAAGCGCCGCTTCCAGCGATGCGCTTTGTCTCTGCGCAAGGGGTCGAACAAGACGGAGTTCGCGGCGTGGGTGGCGGCCTGCGAGCTGCACCCGGATGCGCCCGTGCGCTGTGCCGGGTTCCAGAACCGCCGCGGGCCTCCGCGGCCCATCGGACGTGGGGTCACCGATCCCTACATCCCGATGATTGCCTACACCGAGGAGCAGACGGAGGAGTTGGCATACGGGGCGCTGCGGCGCATTCTCCAGGAATCGCGCATCGGTCGAGACTTCGACATCGGGCTCGAGCGGATCATGCGGCTGGGCGGCGATGGGAAGGCGGAGGCCGTCTCGGCGTCCCCGAGCGCCCGCGATGGTGCGAGGACCACGTTCGAGCACGGGGACGAAACCCATCGCTTCGTGCTCGACAAGACCAAACGCGCCTGGTCGGTGATGCTGGCGAATCTCGCCAAGCGACCGCTTGCCGATCCCTGGGCGCTCGAGACCACGACGGCGCCTGAGCCTGGCGCGGGCTCGGTAGCCGAGGCCACGATGGAAGCGGCAGCTAATCCGGTCCAGCGCTCGCGATCCCGGCTGTTTTTTTTCCATCGCCAGGCGAGCGATGGACATGACTTGCAGACGACGGCGGGACTGCGGGCGGCGGTGTTGGAAGCCTCGGGGCCCTACGTGAGTAAGTGGAGCGATGTGGATCGCATCGTGGGATTGTTTCAGGGACCGGATGCAGATCGGGCCTATCTCGAGCGGGTCTGGCTCAACCGCCCGGTGCAGGCGAGCAGCAAGGCGTTCGACGTGGAGTTGTGGCGGCGGCGCGTGCGACCGGGCTATGTGCCGCCGGATGGCGCTGCGGTCGTGTTGGGGTTCGATGGCTCGCGATTCCAGGACGCGACTGCGCTGGTGGGGACCGAGGTGGAGACCGGGCACCAGTGGGTTGTCGGGATTTGGGCCTCACCACAGGACGGCGCGGAGTGGGAAGTTCCGGTGGCGGACGTGGATGGGGCCGTGACGGACGCATTCGAGCGCTGGGAGGTGGTCGCTCTGTACGCCGATCCCCCGAAATGGGAAGGCTGGATCGCCGCCTGGGCGGGCCGCTATGGGGACAAGGTGGTCGTCGAGTGGTGGACCAACCGGCGGAAGCCCATGGCCTACGCGATCCGCTCGTGGTGGGGAGCTGTTGTGGCGGGGGAGTTGACGCATGACGGGGATCCCACGCTCGCCGCGCATATCGCCCACGCCTGTCGGGCCCACACACAGCTTGTCGATGACGAGGGCAAGCCGCTCTGGATTCTGCGCAAGGAGCGCCCGGACAGCCCCAAGAAGATCGACGCCTGCATGGCGGCGATCCTCAGCTGGGAGGCCCGGAATGATGCGCTCTCGGCTGGCGAAGGTGGCCGGAGCGATGGCGATTTCGGGATCACCGTCGGAGCCATGACATGAACCTCTTGCAGCGGGCGTGGGCGACAGTGCGGGAACAGTTTCAGTTCCCGCGGACGTTCGGCAGCCTGGTGCGCGTCTGGCCGGCCAATGTGCCCCTGACGCACCCGCGGGATGTGCGGACGCTGGCCGATGAGGGGTATCGGAAGAACGTCATCATCTACCGCTGTATCCGCGAGATGGCGGAATCCGCTGCCGAGCCTGTGCTGATCGCGCGGCAGACGGGCAGCCCGGATCCCCTGCCGGCCACGCACCCGCTGTCTCGACTGCTGGCCCAGCCCAATGATGAGCAGAGCCCGTTTGAATTGGTGGAGACGCTGATCACGCATCAGCAGATCAGCGGGAGTTGGTATCTCGACATCGAGCGCAGTCGCACGGGCCAGCCTGCCGAACTGTGGCCGCTGCGGCCGGATCGGGTGCAGATCGTTCCGGGACCGGATGGGCGGATTGGGCGCTATGAGTTCACGCTCGACGGCCAGCGGGTCCCGCTGGCCCCGAAGGATGTGATTCACGATGCGCTGCTCGACCCGCTGGACGACTACTACGGGCTCTCGCCGATCGCGGTCGCGGCCCTGGTGGCCGACACCGACAGCCACGCGATGGAATGGTTGCGGCGGTTCTTCTTGAACGCCGCGACTCCGGCTGGCATCATCAAGTTGAAGAAGAAAGTCCCGCCCGAAAAACGACGCGAGATCAAGGAGAAATGGGACGAGCAACTGCGGGGAGCGGGAGGCTGGCATTCGGTCGCAGTCGTGGATGAGGATGCCGACTACCAGAGCGTGGGTGCGCCGATCAAAGACATCAACCTGACGGGCATCCTCTCGGAGACGGAAGCGCGCCTCTGCGGGGTGTTTGGCGTGCCGCCGATCATCGTGGCGGCCAAGCTGGGCCTGGACCGCTCGACGTATGCCAACTACGAAGAGGCGCGGCGGAGTTTCTGGGTGGAGACGCTGCGGCCCATGTACCGGCGCTTTGCTGATCGGCTCACCTTCGCCATGCGGCGGGAGTTCGGTCCCGGCATCGAGGTCACCTTCGATTTCTCCAAGGTGGGCCCATTGCAGGAATCGCAGGAGGCCGTACGGAAGTTCGCCTTCCTGTCTTGGCGGGACGGGTTGCTGACGCGCAACGAGGCCCGGCAGTGGATTGGGCTCCCCGGCGTGGAGCATGGCGACGTGTTCCGCCAGACGACGAACGATCTCTTCATCAAGCAAGGCGACCTGCCGCCGAGCGAGCCGGTTGCCGCACGACAGGGAGAGGAAGGGATGCTTCCTCCCGCTGAGGGCGAGGGTGAGGGTGGCAACGGGAATCGGCTGGCGGCCTTGCGTGATGACCGGCGGATGCTGCTGGCGACGGCACCAGACGACACCGATGAGTGATCCCCGGCGTTCTGAGTCGCCGGCATGGCGTGAAGTGATTCTCTCGCTTCGGCGGCACGGAGTGGCCCCGCCGGACTTCGCGGGATACGTGGCAATCCATTTCTCGGGCAACGGCTCCCCGCCCAAGTATGAGGTCCATGAGGTCGGGCGGATTGAGGACACCGCCAGAGGCGTGGATGTTGACATCCCGCGGCATTCGGTCGTAGATTAGCAGCGGCGCGGGGACCACCGGCACGAACCGACCCCCGATTCGCTAGGACAATCTGAGCAGGAATGCTCGGGACCACCGGCACGAACCGACCCCGGCAGTGTGGAGTAGGCGCACTGCCGGGGTCTTTGCTATTTGGGGGAGGTCGATGGAGCGGCTGCAAGCGGCATTCACGGTCCAGGAACCGATCGGCGACCACGGCACGTTCGCGGGTCTCGCCGCCGTGTTCGGGCGTGAGTTCCCGACCGAGATGGGCCCCACAATCATTGAGCGGGGAGCGTTCGCCGAATCGCTCAAGCAGCGGTCGCAAGTTCCCATCCTCTGGCAACATGACGATCGCGAGCCGATTGGCTTGGCGACCGAGCTCCGCGAGACCGATGAGGGCCTGGCGATTCGGGGCCTGATCTCCGAAACCGCCCGCGGCAAGGATGCGCGGGTGCTCTTGCGGGATCAGGTGGTGCGGGACCTCTCCATCGGCTTCGATAAGCGCGAGGCTCAACAGGGAATCCCCCGCCGACTCAAAGTCCTCGATCTCTACGAAGTCTCGCTGGTCACCTGGGGCGCTGCCGGCCCGATCGGAGCCCGCGTGCGCGAAGTGAACCGGGCGGCCACGGCTCCGAAGCTCGTTGCGACCAACGAACTGCTGAACATCCTGGCCGAACGAAGCGGATACGGGGACCTGCTGAAGATTCCGGTGGAACAGCTGGAGCGGATCTGCCCAAGCTGCGGCGAGAAGTTGCGCGCGATGGGCATTACGGCCGTCAGCCGCAAGGAGCTGCATCGTGCGCTGGAGACGCTCCAGATGAACGACGGCATGTGTCAGCGAGTTGGCGCCGGAGATGAGGGCTTCTTCGGCCGCTGTACGGAGATGGACTGGGAAGGGATTGACGACAAGCAAGCCTTTTGTGCCGCCTTGCACACCTTCTGCGTCGGGAAACCGCCCGGGGCGGAATAACCCATCAGGAGCCGACGATGTACGAGACCAAGATCGCCGAACTGAAGTCGCAGGCCGCGGAAGCTCTCTCGAGGGCGAACGCGATTCGGACGGACGCGCTCGCGACCGGCGCGTTCAGCGCCGAGCAGGAGGCGAACTTCCAGAAGGCTGTGGCC
This sequence comes from Gemmatimonadales bacterium, assembly GCA_035559335.1. Lineage (GTDB taxonomy): Bacteria > Gemmatimonadota > Gemmatimonadetes > Gemmatimonadales > JACORV01 > DASXPG01. The sequence goes on along the minus strand of DATMBH010000098.1, from coordinate 11,922 downwards.
GACTTCGAGAAGTTCGACAAGCAGTGGCGCGCGCTCCAGGCCAAGGAGGAGCAGGTGGCCGGCATCGAGCGGGCGTCGAACGAGTACCTCAAGCCGGCCGAGCGGCTGGCAACGCGGAGCACCGCGAGCGGGACGCTGCAACCCGAGAAGCTCAAGGAGATCCACCGGGAGGCGTTCCGCATCTACCTCAGCGCCGGCGAGCGGCTGGCTCTGGAGTACCTGCAGCGCTCCGGCGTGCCGCGGGAAAGCCTGTCGCGCTTCTACCGGTCGGGTCCACGGGAAGATGTGATTCAGCGGATCGTGGACGAGGGGTTCGCGGCGCTCGGCCCGACCGAGCGGCACGCTCTGGTCGAGGGCCAGGGGGATTTGGGCGGCTTCCTGGTCCCCGAGGATTTCCAGGCCGAGCTGCTGAAGGATCTCGCAGGGGCCTCGGTCGTCCTGCAAGCGGGTGCCACCGTGCGACCCACGAACCGCTCGGAGTATGTGCTGCCGATGTTCGCATCCGGTGGTACGCCAGCGGATACCTACAACACTGGCTTCGTCGGCGCGTACAAGCCCGAGGGTGGGCGAGCCGATCCTGAGAGCACGACCCCCACGACGCAGAGCCAGCCCAAGAGCGAACAGCTCAGGATCCCCGTGCATCTCTGGCAGCCGGATGTGGTGGTCATCACGTCCGAACTGCTGGAGGATACGCCCCTGGCGCTGGAAGCCGAGATCCTGGATGTGGTGCGAGAGACTCGGCAGCTCGACTACGACAAGGCGTTCTTGAAGGGCACGGGGAACGGCGAGCCCGAGGGCGTGATCAACTCGGGTGCCTCCACCGTCAACACGGGAGCGGCGGCCAACATCGCGTACAACGGCCTGGTGAATCTCTTCACCAAGCTGGCGTCGCAGTATCGCTCGCGACCGGATGCGGCCTTCATCATGAACTCCAACACGCTCGCCGAGCTGCTGAAGCTGGTCGATGGGCAGAGCCGACCGTTGTTCCCGCTGAACATGATGGATCTGCCGGAGCCGCGGCTGTGGGGCAAGCGGATCTTCTTCTCCGAGTTCCTCGATGACCCCACCACGGCGTCCAACAAGCCCATCATCTTCGGGGCCTGGTCGTTCTACCGAGTCGCGGAGCGGCGGGATCTCCGGGTCCAGCGGCTGGTCGAGAAGTATGCGCCCAACGTGGGCATCCTGGTGACCTCCCGCGTCGGCGGGAAAGTCGGTCGCAAGGCCGCCTTCAAGATCCAGAACGTCTCCGCCTAACGGCGAGGAGAAGCGAACGATGAAGCGTCTCAACTTCCTGATGATCATCGCGGCGGTGGCTGTGATGACCGTGGCCGCTGTTCAGGGCGGCAGCGACATCGCCAATCGGATGGATGGCGTCGTCGTCGAAGCGCACGGCATCTTCAATGGGACGGCCGACACAAGCACAGCGGCGAGCTTGGCCGGCTATACTGGCGCTGCCGTCATCGTCATCACCGCAGGCGTGGACAACACTGCGGGAACCCTTGCCAACGTCGTGCTCCAGGATTCGTCCGCACTGGCGAGCTGGACGGCTCGGGATTCCATCGCCGTGGATTCGGTCAACAACAAATACTACGACTTGCACTACCGGCGAACGGCGGGCGTGGGTGCCAAGCTCCGCGTGATTACACGGGGTGGTGCCGCGGCTGACACCGTGAATCGGGCGGTGGTCATCGTTCGCACGTGCCAGCGCGTGCCGTGTTGATCCCGTGGCACGGCATCGCGAGCAGCCCAAGGCGACGGTCGTTGCGGAGACGACCGTCGCCCGGCCCATAGCCGAAACGCCCGAAGCCAACCCACAACCGGAGACGTGGACCTGCCCGCTCTGCGGGTCGTGCTATCGGGTGGATCGGGAGCCCGTGGCCATCGCCAACCACAAAGCCTGGCATGGAGTGAGTTGAGATGGCCGATCTCGTCATCCTGGACGATTTCAAGGAGTACATCGGCTATCGAAAGAGCGATAAGGATGCCGTGCTCCAAGCGATCCTCGATGCGGTCGAGGAACACCTTGAGGATGAGACCGACCAGATCTTCTCGGCTGCCGGGTCGGTCTCGAACGAGACCCTGAGCGGGAACGGCACGGCGGTGCTCTACCTGCGCCGGCCGGCGAGCAGTCTCACGAGCATCAAGGTCTCAGCCATCAGCGATGTCGCAAACCCGGATTACACGATTCCCACCACGGAGGTCCGAATCGACCCGACCCATGCGCAACGGCTGATCCGGGTCCAAAACGGCGTGTTTCCGCGGGGGATCCTGAACGTGTTCGTGAGCTACGAGGCGGCGGAGAACCTGCCCAAGCCGGCCATCGAGGCCGTCAAAGATGCGGCGGCGATGGTCTGGCGGGGTCGTGGGAGCGAGCACGTGGTGTCCGAATCCCTGGGGGATCTCGGCTCCCAGGTTCTGGAGGTCCAGCAGTATTTCAATCGGCGGCCTCTGTGGAATGCTGCTGTCGCCCGACTGCGTGGTAGTGTGGTCGCCGCGTGATCAGAAAGGCAGTCGAACGGGTCTATGATGTGGTTGCGGCCAACTTCAATGCGGAGTTCGCCACCTTGGCGGCGGCAGCGAGTGTTCCGGCGGTGACGGCCGACTTCTTCAAGCGACTCGCGGCTGAGCGATTCCGGCTGCGCACCAACGCGGGGCTGGGCATCTACCAGGATGGCGGCAGATCCCAGAGCTCCGAGGGTGGGGCTCCGGGCAGCCGACTCCGGATGCCGGGATCGTGGATTGTCATCGTCTTGGACTGGGAGATCGCTGGCGACAACGAGGACACCGTTGCCCTCCAGACGGAGATCGCGGTGGATGCGGCACTCCGATGTGTGGATCGGCTCGTCGCGTTCGATGCCACGAGTGGAGTCGGTGGTGCGGCAACGGAGCGGGGCAGTTTCACGTGGCAGATCGAGCGGACACCGAAGAGCAAGGAAGGCGCACTGCCCCGCGAGCGGGCGATCATGCGCTTCCCGATCCTCGCGCGAGACACGGGGCTCCAATGAGTGACGGCGAGACCTGGAAAACCGACGCCGACCTGTTGCGCGAGCGCGAGGACGCGGCCAGGCGGGAGCGCAAGAGCCAGCCGCCACCGCCCCCGCCTGCGCCACCGGCTGAGGACGACGAGGAGGAGGAGGACTAAATGCCGTACCCCGAACTCACCGTCAATTACGGTCTCGCGCTCAAGGTGGAGACGACGCGCGGCACCTATGCCACGCCCACGATGGCCGCCGATGCCATTCCGCTCGCTGAGGAGCCGACGGTCGAGCATGGCTACGTGCTGCCGGGTGGCCGCGATGGTGTGGCGGTCGGGGGCTACGGTGTGCCCCCGAGCGCCAATCCGCTCGGCCGATACTGCCGCATCCGGTTCACCACGGAGCTCTTGGGCTCGGGGACGGCGACCACGCCACCTCGATGGGCGCGGCTGCTGCAATGCTTCGCGCCGGAGACCGTGGGCGTCAGCGATGTGTCGTATCAGCCCGGTCTCTCAGACCCGAAATCTCTCTCGGGGCTCGTCCAATGGGGCGGCAAGCAATTCACCATCGTGGGGGCCGTGCCGGAGAGTCTGGTGATCCGCGGTGCCGCGGATTCCCCGCGCATCATGGTGGAGGCGACGGTGGCGGGCAAGATGCAAGCGGCACCCACCGAGCAGGCACTCGAGGCGCAGACCTTCCAGGCCACGAATCCCGTGCCGTTCACTGGCGCCTTCACGGTGGGCGGCGTCGCACTCAAGTATGACGAGTTCGAACTCGACTTTGGGTTGACCACTCGACCATGGAGAATTGATGCGGGAAATCTGCTGTTCGGCGTCGTGACGCAGGTGAATCCCCGAATCACGTTCCCCGGCGAGGTGGAGGCGCTCTCGACGCATGATCCCTTCGCCCGCCAGGCGGCGCCGCAGACGGCGCTCGCATTCTCGCAGCGGCTCGGCACCACGGCTGGCAACCGCTATCTGCTGACCGGGGATCACGTGGAGTACGTGGGTGACGCCCCCCTGCCGCTCCAATCGCGGAACGGGCTCCTGTACTACGGCCTGACGCTGCGGTTCACGCGGCCCGCAAGTGGGACCTGGATGAAGTTGTCGCACGACTGACCTTAGTTGGGGGGAGAGAAAAACTGGAGGTGGCGACGTGGACGCCCCTGGATTCGTGGGGCGACGCGCCGCCACTTCGCATTTCAGGAGGATCGAATGGCCGACAGTATGTCGCTCCGCGTCGAGGGGCTCCGAGAGCTGCGCCAATCCCTGCGCGAGCTGGGGCCCCAGATGAGCGAGCGGGTTCTCAGCGGCGCGTTGCGGGCGGCGGCGGCCGACGTGGAGGCCGAGATCCGGTCTCGAGCTCCCGTGGCCTCGGCGCGGCACCGGCGCGGAAAGCAGCCGGGGGAGCTGCTGCGCAGCATCCGCACGACGGTCGAGTGGCAGTCCTCCGAGGAGGCGCGGGTGAGCGTGGGCCCGCGGGTCCCCTACGGCCATCTGGTGGAAGCCGGACACGCGATCGTGCCGCGCGGGCCGACTCGACGGGGCCGGAAACTCGGCAAGGAAGGCCGGGCGCGACTCCGGGCCCTGCTCAAGGCGCGCCAGGCGAGTGGTGCCATCGGTCGCGCGCAGGCGCGGCCCTTCGTGGGCCCCGCGTGGGAGGCGACCAAGGATCGCGTGGTCGAGACGTTCAAGCGGGCCGTCATCCGGACGGTCGAGGAAATCCGTGCGCTCCACCGCATCGGAGCGCGGAACCGTGGAAGTGGAACAGGAGGAACCGTCTAAGTGTCGCTGACCAGAGAACAGGTGCTCGCATACGCCATGCCCACGCGGCTCCGGCGCCAGGAAGTCTCCATCCCCGGCTGGGGTGGTTCGGTGTGGGTGCGCGAGTTCACGCAGGGGGAATACGTGGCCTTTCTGCGTGGGTTGCGCGTCGATGAGGTCACGGGGCGCGTGAACGATCCCGAGTACGGCGAGAAGCTCGCCGCCATCTGCCTGTGCACGGAAGAGGGCGAGCGGCTGTTCGCCGATGGGGATGTCGCGGCTCTCGCCACGCTCCCCGCCAGTGCGTTGGCTGTGATTGTGGACGCCGCGCAGAAACTCAACGGACTCACGGCGCCCGTGGCGGACGAAGTAAAAAACTGAGAGCGCGGGGAGCCGAGTTGGATCTGTATCGGCTTGCCCGCGCGTTCAACGTGGTGGATGTGCGGAGTCTCGAATCGCTTCCCCACCGGGAGGTTCGGCGGTGGGCGGCGTACTTCGAGATTGAGCGTCAGGAACTCGAGCGCGAGCGAAGGCGAATGCACGCAGAACGGCACTCGTAATGGCGACCGCCCAACTGGTGGTCGTACTGGAAGCGCAAACCGCCCGATTCTCTGCGGCGATGAGCGAGGCGCAGCGCCACCTCGACCGGATGAATCGTCCGGCGCAGAACGCGCGGCGGGGGATCAACCTGCTCCAGAACGCCACCCAAAACTTCGCCTTCTCCGCCCTGGGGATCCCTGGCCCGGTGGGCAAGGTCGCGCAGGCCATCGGCATGCTCGGGATCGGCTCCCCGTTGATGCTTGCGATCATGGCCGGCCTGGCGGCGGGCGGGCTGGCCGCCAAGGCATTCGCCAAGGACCTCGAGGATCTGGGCCGCGCAGGATCCCATCTCGATGCGCTCAATCAAGCGCTCGCACGCATCCGCGCCGAGCGTATCGCGGAAGCCGACCCGTTCCACATCGAGAAGATGCGGCGGGACCTCGGGCTCATCGAGGCCGAACTCCGCAAAGCCAGAGCTCAGATGGCCCTGCACAGGAGTCCGCTTGCCGTATTGCTCGAGGCCGAACTCGGCGGGGTCAACCGTCTCGCGCAGGAGCATCAACGGATCAACAATCTGCTGCTCGATCGAGAGGCGATCCAGCGGCGGATTGCGTTGGCCGAGGACAAGGAGCTGGAAGCGCGGCTCGCGGAGATCGGCAAACTGACATCGAGGATGCAACAGGAAGCCCTGCGGCTCCCGATCCCGCAGGTCAACGTGGTGATCCCTCCCCTCGCCGAGGCTCCCTTCGCGCCTCCCGTGCTCACGGGCCAGCCGCCGGTGCGGGGTCCCGGAGGACTGCTGCCAGTCGAGATGGTCACGGGTGCCGAGATGACCGAGGGGCTGCGGCGCGCACAGGCCGCGTTCGAGGACTTGGGGCGGTCGCTGGATCTTGCCTCGGTGCGGGCCGAACAGCTCGGTGTCGCGGCGATCCACGCATTTGCCGGGATCATTCAATCGCTGCGTGGTGGTGGTGGTGTCGGCGGGTTCTTCGGTGGCTTGCTCAGTGCTGTGGGTGGCGTCGTATCGGCCGCCAATCCACTCGTTGGGGCGGCGCTCACTGCTGGCGGTGGGCTCCTCGGTGCGCTCACGCGCCAGGACCGACGTCCCCAGCCCGTGCGCGATGATGCTGCGCGGCAGGAGCTCGTGCGGGTGCGGCGGGAATTGGAAGCCGCTCAGCGTCGTCGGCCGCAGAACGTATCGATCATCGTGGTGGATTCGCGTGGGAACCCGCGTGACTTCCTTGCCCGGTTGCAGCGGGATATTGCGCGCGGAGCAACGGGACCGCTGCCCGTGGGAGTGCCGTAGATGGGCATCCTCGTGATGGCGGAGAACCTGTTCAGCGGCGGGGTCGGCGGTCAATACCCTGGGCACACGATCACCGCTGAGGAAGAACCATCGGGCAATGAAGCGTATCGTGTGGCGACGGCCCGTCGTGCGGGGACGAACAAAGCCACGGCCACGACGGCGAATTCGCCTTGGTGGGTCCGTTCCGTGTTCGACCGCGTGCGGGCGCATAACTGCTGCATCCTTGACCGGGGCCATAATCTCGGCGGCAAGACGTTGGAATTGCGGACGACCCTAGATGCGACCGACTTCACAGGGACCTTCGAGACTGCATTCGACATCACCCTGCCATCCATTTCCATGCCAGGGGGAATCGACAACGGCCTCGGGGTCGTGACGGAGGAGGGCGCATGGATCAAGCGATACGGCACCCGCACCGGGAAAGCGATCGAACTCTTCATTGATGCGATGGGCGCGAACCTCAAACCGGAGATCGTAGGGCTGTATGTCGGTCTTGCCGTGGAGTTCGACTACTTCGAGGAGCCCGGTGCGGATGAGACATTTGAGCTCCTCTCGTTGGTCGTGCACACCGAGAGTGGTTGGATTGGTCGGGGGCGACGGACGAAGCGCCGCCGCGGCGAGTTTCGGATCAAGCTCACGACGCAAGCGGAGTACGAGGAGGATGCACGCCTCCAAGTGATGGGGCTGTTCGCCGACGGGGTGCCGATGTGGATCGTCCCGAACACCAATGATGCGTCGCGGGCATTTCTCGCCGTGGTGCCACCGGAAGCGATTGTGGCAGCGACCTTCCCGCCCGAGTGGCCCGCCCGGGAGGTCGTGATTCCCTTTGTTGAGCATGAGCCGAGGTCCTACTGATGGCCGTGAACCCATCCGACCTAATCCTGGTGTGCGGGGGTGAGGCGCTGGAGAAGTGGGGCACGTTCGTGCGCCGCCTCGCGCCAGCCTATCGAGATGGCGAATCGCTGATCGAAACATGGACCAGGGCAACCGTCGGGGCCTGCGTCTCACGGACGGCGGGATTGCACTTCCCAGCGAGCGGTATTCCACAGGTCGAGTTCGTGGACCTCGATGGTGATGGCGTCCGGGAGTCCGCCGTCACGCTGCATTCTCCGGCGCGGACGAATCTGCTGCTGCACAACCAGGCGTTCGATAACGCCGCATGGACGAAAACCCGCGCGACGGTGACGGCCAATGCCGACGATGCGCCCTTCGACCGCTCGGGAAGCTCCATCACGGTCGCCGATCGGCTGGTCGAGGACACCAGTGCATCGACAACGCATCTCGTGTCCCAGGCCGTCACGATTACCGCAAACGCGACGCTCTGCCTGTCCGTGTACGTGAAGGAGAACAGCCGACGGTGGATTCGGTTGGTCGTCCACGATGGGACAGAGACAAACTCGTTCACGCGCTTTTTCGATTCGCGGACTGGGGCACCCGGAACCTCGTCCGCTGCGGGCACAGGCACGTTTATCGCCTCCGGCAGCGAAGCCTTGAAAGATGGCTGGTATCGGGTCTGGATCATCGGCACCGTCGGGAATGCCGATACGAGCGTGACGGTGGAGTGCCGCCTGGCGACGGGGGACAATGGTGAGAATTACACCGGCGATGGGGCGTCGAATATTCGCCTCTACGGGGCGCAGCTCGAAGAAGGGCGAGAGCCGTCATCCTTGATTGTGACGGGTGCAGCGACGGCGACCAGGAACGCGGATCAATGCACCATCCCGTGGCTGCGCACACCGGAAGCGATGACCGTCTACGCGAAGTTCGTCGAGCGTGCGGTGCCGAATTGGGTGGTCGTGGGTGAGAACTCACCAACCGTCTGTTGGATTGGTGATGCGAATACGCCGCGCCTGCTGCTCTTCAAGCCGACGACGACGGATGGTTATCGCTTCCAGCATCGCCCGGTCGGAGCCACCGCTGATTCCGACATCGACCTGAACCCTACCTATGGCGATGTCGTCGAACTCAATGGACAATTGGCTGCGAGCGGCGCCACCACGCTCAGCGGTCGGAAGAATAGTGGCACGATCACAACAGGAGCCACAGGGACCGCGCAGCCGCTTGCCACAACGTGGTCCACTACGACACTGCATGTCGGCATGGCGAACGGTGCCGATGGTCAGGGGTCCATTGCCCTGCGCTCGCTAAAGATCGCGCGCGGCATCTATACGCTTGACGAAATGGCGAGCGCCTAGCGATGCGGCCTCTATCTTCCACCCTGGAGCGCCGACTCCAGCTCAACGTCACCCCGCCTCGCGTGCTGGTTGAGGCACAAGTGGTCGTGCGGGGCCACATTCGGGATACGTTCGATGAATGGGGAGAGGCCGACAGTCTGGTCGGCTTAGACCGGATTGCCGATGGTACGCTGCAGCTCAGCGGGACGCCCACCGACCTGTTCGACCAAACCGTCTCGGATGGATTCATCACCGACCTCGACCGGGTGAGTCCGCTCGTAGTCGCGATGGTCGAATGGCGCCAGGTGGGCGCCAATGTGATGTTCAACAACGTGCGGCTGCGCCTGCATCCCGACGTCGCGGCGACGGGCCGGCAGGTGGACTTCTGGCAGTGCCAGGTGTTGCGCGTGCACCGGGTTCGGAAAAACGGTCCCAACGCGCTCACGGGGATTACCGGCACAGGCGACATCCTTGAGCTCCTACCGCTCTCCTCAGTGGTGACGGTAGCTGAGACGGGAACCGCCGAGCGCGACGTCAGCTTCACATTCCCGCGCCCGATCCGTCCGCGCGATCTCGGGCGTCCCTTAGACGGTGATACACTCTGGCCCTATCCCGTGCTGGTATTCCAGCTCTGGGCTATCAAAAAGGACGGCACGGCTGCCGGCAACGTCGGTTGGCGCAGGAACAGCGCGCAGGCGTCGTACACCCAGGGCAACATTACGCTCTATGGTAAGACCCTCACCGAGACCGCAGATGGTTTCAAGGGAGGGCGGTGGCAAATCACCGGGACCGCAGGCGGGACGCCGCGGATGCGCGTGCAGTACAACGCGTACGCGAACGACGACGTGAGCTTCACGACGAATCCGTTCGACCTCGGGGCGACGCCGGCTTCGACGGATGCGGTGCGGTTTTTCGGGCAGGCGTCGCCGAATGGTGGGAGTGTCACGTTCCAGGTCCGCAACAACGCGGACACCGATTGGATCACCTACACCGATGGGCAGACCGCCACACAAGTCGGCGTCTCCGCGCGGCAGACCTACAAAATGCGGGCCCTCATCAACACCAATGCCGCAGCGGACGTGACGCCCATCGTATTCGGCATGGGCGTCGAAGAGGTCACCGTCACGCCATTACACGATGTCGCGGAGGTCGAGTCGATCGAGTGGGTCATTGACCCCATGACGCTGCAAGCGACGATCCCGGAGATTCGGATCCGAGGGTTCAAGGATGGCGTCCACGACTTCAACGCGGCGATCGAGGAACTCTTCGCCAACAATGACACGGCCGACATCTCATTCGCCCTGTACTACGGGCACCCCTCGGACGCGCGGGCGGATTGGTGCTTGCTCGATGTGTTCCCGATCGTGGAGGATCTGGAGCACGATGGGCACTCGATCGTCGTCATCGCACTGAATCCGTTAGGCTACCTGACGGGGGGACCGGCGCGACTTCCACGATATAACAGTGGAACCGGGAAACGGGACGAGTTGGTGTACACGAATCCCACGGATACACCCAAAGAGATTTGGGAGAACCTGCTCAACACACAACTTGCGCCTCCGGGACGCTACATCGGCCAGCCACCGGAGAACCCGACGTTTCTCTATGTGGATGACACGGGAACGATTCAGACGTTCGACATGTCCACCATTTCGCTGTCCAAGCGAATCGCCGACTCAGACGTTCGGACCGAAGTGGATGCGGTCTCCTACATCGCCGGCTATGCCACGACGGCCTATGGCGGACGGATTCGCGCCGTGCAGATGCGTGGGGGGGAAGGACCGCTGCGGGCGATCATCACAGCGGACGAAATTAGTTGGACAGCCGTGACACCAGGCTTCCGATTGCGACGCCCGGTGGTGTTCGCGGAATACGGGACGTTCGATAATCCCGATGAGCCCGACGAGATTCGCGCCTTCCACCAAGCGGGAATTGATAACCTCGGCCAGGGCCGCGTGCAGACGGTGGATCGGCTGCCCGAAGCTGCCATGTCCTACGTGCAGGCCAAACTGGCGGCTGAGGCGATTGCCGCACGGGAGGTGGCCGCCTTTGGTACTGGACTCTTGCAATGGAGCTTCGAGCATGTCTATCCGCGACCCGACCTGACACTCGGCGATCGGATCGCCCTCGAGGTGGACCGCTTCGTCGCGCGGGACCCGAACGCCGCGCGAGCCTTGCGCGGCGCACTCTGGGTAGCGGGACGGATCGTGGGAATCCACAACGCTGAGCACACACGGTTCTCGGTATGGATCGAGAACTGGGCGGACATCATCGCCAGCAACGCTGTGGTGACGCGGACGGGGCTGGTAGAGCTGGCGAGTTGTTGGCTTACTCGTACTGCCGACCAATCCATTAGCCACACAGGCCCCGGCTTTCTCCGGAATGTCATTAATTGGACCGCTGAAGATCACGACACATCGGAGATGCATGATACTGCGACCAACAACGAGTTCGTCACAATCCCCATCAACGGTCGATACCGGGTTCGGTTGCACATGGAGTACACTGGCCTGACGGGGACTATCGGCAACGCAGGACGCAACCCGCAAGTCCAGATCCAGAAGAATAGTCTCACCGGGATCGTGGACAAACGCCTGCGCATCTTTGAAGGCACACAGCCCGCAGACGGGAGCGTGGACTTGGAGATCCCGTCGCTTGTGCTGGCGGATGGTGATACCCTCCGCGTCAACATTGTCGCCAGTCTGGACACTGGCGAGAGCTACAGTTTTACGGTAAAGGGTGGATCAACCGAGAGCTTTCTATCAGTCCAACGGCTCGGACCACTGACACCAGTGGAGGGCACCCGTGTCGGTGGCGGCGTTGCCGTTGATCCCATCCGGCGACGATGGCCCTTCCGCGCATGATCCGATACGGGCTCGTTCTGTTGCTCCTCGTGGCTTGCAGCGATCCTGTGGCCCCGGAAGAAGACTGCCCACCCCCGTTACAAGAATGGACCTGCGAGCACCGCGGAGCATCGGGCGAATTGAAGTTTCGGGCTGAGGGTTGTGCGCTGCCGGAGGAGCAGGTGGCATTGTTGATCGTCTGTATGACGCGCGATGTGCCCTCGTAGGGCATTGGCGGAGACCCATGGTGTTCATTGATCTGCCTCGCCGTTGGTCGGACGTCTGGTTCGGCTGGGCGTGGTTCCTGACGCCCAGTGGCGG
>DATMBH010000097.1:0-19075 GCA_035559335.1 Gemmatimonadales bacterium | reverse complement strand
GCGCCGCGCGGCTGTCCCGTCTCATCGAAGGCAGCGCGATCCGCGAGTCGCACCGCCACGGCGATCCGCGCATCCAGGACGCCTACTCGCTGCGGTGTATGCCGCAGGTACACGGCGCGGCGCGCGAGGCGCTGCGTTATGTGCGCTCGATACTCGCGGTGGAGATCAACAGCGCCACCGACAACCCCCTCGTGTTCCCGGAAACCGGCGCGATCGTCAGCGGCGGCAACTTCCACGCGCAGATCGTGGGCCAGGCGCTCGACGTGCTGGCGCTGGCGCTGGCCGACGCCGCGGCCATCAGCGAGCGGCGCGTCGATCGCCTCATGAACCCCGACACCTCAGGCCTGCCGGCCTTCCTGGCGCGCAATCCCGGTGTCGAGTCGGGCCTGATGATGCTGCAGACCGCCGTGGCCGATGTCCTGACCGAGCTGAGGCTGCTCGCCTCACCGGCCAGCATCCACTCGGTGCCGACCGGCGCCGGGCGGGAGGACCACGTGGCCATGGGCCCGGCTGCCGCGCGCAAGGCGGCCCGGGCCGCGCGCGCCTTCTCGTACGTGGTCGCGGTGGAGCTGATCTGCGCCGCAGAGGCCATCGAGCGACATCGCCCGCTGACGACCAGCTCCGCGCTGGAGACCGCGCTGGCGCGGTTGCGCGAACTCGTGCCGCAGCTCACCGCGGACCGGCCGCTCACAGCCGACGTGGAGCGGGTGGCGGAGAAGGTCCGCAAGGGCGCCTTCGCGCCCTAGACCCGAGGCGCCCCTGGCCGGCGACGCCCTACCGGAGCGGCAGCGCTACGCGCTCTCCGAGGACCACGAGGTCCTCCACGAGCTGGGATCCCCGACGTGATCCGGATCAGGACACTCGGTCCGGTCGAGATCACGGTGGACGACCGCCCCGCGCCGCCGGAACTCACCTGGCGCAAGCACCTCGCGCTACTGGTGTACCTGGCGCGCTCGCCGCGCCGCACCCGGGCCCGCGACAGCCTGCTCGGCATGCTGTGGGCCGATCGCCCGGAACCGGCCGCGCGCCACTCGCTGCGCGAGTCGCTGCGGGTGCTGCGGCGCTCGCTGGGCACGAACGGACTCGACACTGACACCACCAACAACGTCCGGCTCGGCGATCACGTCGTCACCATTGACGTGGACGAATTCGAGCGTCGCTGGGCTGCGGACGATTGGTCCGGCGCCGCCGCGATGGCGCAGGGCGAGTTCATGGAGGGATTCGCGGTCCCGGACGCACCTGCGTTCGAGGAATGGCTCGCGGCCGAACGGCTGGGGTGGAGGCGCCGGATGATCGAATGCCTGGTGCGAGACGGGAGCGCCCGACTCGCGGCCGGCCTGGCCCTCGAAGCCGAGGCAGCGGCACGACGCGCCCTCGCCCTGGATCAGCACTCCGAATCGGGGTGCGATCTGCTGCTGCGCGCACTCGCCCTGCGCGGCGAACGCGCCGCTGCACTAGCGGCCTGGCAACACTACGAGCAGTCGCTGCGCTCAGAGCTGGGCGTCGAGCCCGATCCGCAGCTAACACAGCTAGCCGAACGGGTCGGAGACACACGCCAGGCGGCGCCGCACGGTACTCTGAGGGCCCATGAGGCGGGGCTGGCGCGCCGCACTCCGCTGGTCGGGCGTGCCGCGCCGCTCGCCCGCGCCGCCGCCGTGTGGCAGCGCTGCCGGACCGAGCCGCGGTCGCACCTGCTGCTGGTGCGCGGCGAGACCGGGACCGGCCGAACCCGCATGGCGGAGGAGATCTCCCAGCGCTCGCGCCTCGACGGCGCCGCGGTGGCTACGTTCCGCGCCGTCCCGTCGGACCGCGAGGAGCAGTGGGCCGGCCTCATCGGGCTGGCGTACGGAGGACTGCTCGATGCCGCCGGAGTGGCCGCCGCCCCGCCGGGAGCGCTGGCCGCGTTCGCCCGGCGCGTGGCCGCGTGGGCCGACCGGTTCCCGGGAGCACGCGGCGACCAGCCTCTCGCGTTAGGCGAGGCGCTGGTCGAGGTCCTGCGCAGCGCCAGTGATGAGCAGCCGGTGGTCCTGGTGCTGGACGACGCCCAGTGGACCGATGGAGCAAGCCTCAGCGCACTCGACGCGGCGCTGCGCGCGCTCGCGGCCTCGCCGCTCCTGGTCCTCGTCAGCACCACCCCGCACGCGCCCCGGGAGGAGATCGACCGCCTGCGCGCCCGACTGGACCGCGACGTGCCCGGGGCCGCGCTCGAGCTCCAGCCCCTCGGCCCCGACGAGATCCGCGAACTGGTATCGTGGGCTATGCCAGGCTGGGACGCGGCCTCCGTGGACCGGCTGGCGCGCCGGCTGCTGCACGACTCGGCCGGCCTGCCGCTGCTGGTGACCGAACTGCTGGCGGCTGTGGCCGGCGGACTCGACCTCCACGGCACGCCGACGACCTGGCCGCAACCCACTCGCACTCTGGACCAGTCGCTGCCCTCCGATCTGCCGGGCGCACTGGTCGCTGCGGTGCGCATCGCGTTTCGGCGCCTGTCGCAGGATGCGCAGTCGGTGGTCGCCGCGGCCTCGGTGCTCGGCGATCGAGTCAGTCAGGAACAGCTGAATCGGGCCGTAGGAATCGGGGCCGATCGAATCGCGCCGGCGCTGGACGAGGCCGAGTGGCAGCGCTGGCTGGTGGCCGACGGTCTGGGCTACACGTTCGTGGCGCGGATCGTGCGCGACATCGTGGCCAGTGACTTCTTGACCCCGGGACAGAAGCAGCGGATCAGGTCGAGTGCGTAGGGACCACGGTACAGGACAGAGGGATGGAAAGCCCCTCCTCCCTGTTCCCCGTTCCCCCTTACCTCGTACTATTCCTCACACTGCCCCCTCGTCCAATTGGCAGGACACCGGACTTTGGATCCGGGAATGCTGGTTCGATCCCAGCGGGGGCAACTGTATAACTGGCACCGAGGGCCAAGAAGGCAGGCACCTCCGTGGGCTCGAGCGCCAAGGAGCAAGGCTGCTTGGCCCTACCCCCGCCCCAATATCCAACGCTTCACCGAATCTTGCGTCCAAGTTGTATGGCCGGGCATCCAATCGTGGAGCGAGTGTCTGGCCCCTCGTTGCCGTGAGGCTTAGCGTACAGTCGTGCCGATCTGTGCAACCTGCAGCCGTGAGATCGCCGTCGAGTCGGCCTTCTGCTCCTTCTGCGGAAGCCCGAACCCGGAGACGACACCGCCCGAGGACCTAGCGGAGCTGACGGCCGACTCGGAGGTGTTGCGGCGCCGGCTCCAGGTGGCGCTCGGAGCGGACTTCACGGTCGAGGAGATGCTCGGCGAAGGCGGCTTCGCCGTGGTGTTCGCGGTTTTCGACCGCAAGCTCTCGCGTCGCATCGCGGTGAAGGTGCTGCGTCCGGAACTCACCGCCAGCCGGGCCAGCAAGCAGCGGTTCGTGCGCGAGGCGGAGTCGGTAGCCCGCCTCAACCACCCGCACATCATGCCGATCTTCTTCGTCGGCGAAGGCGGCGGACTAGTGTGGTTCGGCATGCCCATGGTCGAGGGCGAGACGCTCGAGGCGCGCTTGCGCCGCGAGGGTTCGCTCCCCGAGCAAGAAGCGGCCCGGATCGGCGCCGAGATCGCCGATGCGCTCGCCGAAGCCCACGCCGCGGGCCTGATCCACCGCGACATCAAGCCGCTCAACGTGATGCTGCATGGCCCTCGCGGCCGCGTGCTGGTGGCCGACTTCGGCATCGCCAAGGCGGCTGCCGGCTCGGTATCGGGGGAGAAGCTGACCGGCACCGGCGTGGCCATCGGGTCGCCCCACTACATGAGCCCCGAGCAGGCCAGCGGCAGCGACGACGTGGACCTCCGCTCCGACATCTACTCGCTGGGCGTGTTGATGTGGCAGATGCTGACCGGTTCGCTCCCATTCGAGGGTAGCGAGTATCAGCAGGTTCTGATGCAGCAGGTGGCGCGCGAAGCGCCGCCGGTCCGGTCGCGGCGGCCCGATGTGTCCCAGGCGCTGAGCGACATCGTCGAGCGCTGCATGCGCAAGGACCCCGCGGGCCGCTACCAGAGTGCCGAGGAGGTGGCGCACGCGCTGCGCCTGGTGCTGCACCGGGCCCCTCCGGCGCGCGCCGGAGTTCGCCCCTGGCTGGCGCCGGCCGCCGCCGCCGGAATCGCGGCCTTAGCGCTGGGCGCCGCAGCGTTCTGGTTAGGCAGCCGCGGGATCCGGGCACCGGGCGTCGAGACCCAGGCGGCCGCTGCGGCTCCGGTCACTGCCAGCCCCGTCATCGCCGTGCTCCCCTTCAGCGCCGTCACCGGCGGCGACACCGCGCAGTTCGCCCGCGCCGGCGCGCTGATGCTGGCCGAAGCGCTCGCGCTGCGAAACGGCGTCGCGACCGTGGATGGCAACGACCTGTTGGGCCGCTGGATCGCGGAGGGACGCAGAATCACGGCGCCGCTCGAGGAACAGGCGCGGTTCGCCTACGACCTCGGCGCCAACCAGGTCATCCTCGGCACGTACGTGGAGTCGGGACGCAGTTTCCGGCTGTCGCTCACCATGTACGACACGCACGACGCCTCGCGGCTGTGGCGCGACGAGGTCACGGGTGCGACCGATAGCCTGTTCGCTCTCATTGACCTCATCGCCTCGCGGGCAGCACTGGCGCTGTGTTCCCAGCCGGCCTACAACCCGGGGAACATCTGCTTCGACCGCCCGGCCCAGCCACGCGCAGCGGTGAGCCTGACGGCGGACGCGCCCTCCGACACCGGCTCGCTGCGCTTCCACGCGTTCGTGGATGCCTCCGGCGCGGTGACCGACGTCCGGATCGCAGGTCAGTCGCGAGATCCCGCCCTCACCAGCCGCGCCCTTGGCCTGGTGCGCGACCTGACCTTCGTTCCCGCGCAGCGCCGCTCGCGCCCGGTGGCCGCCTGGACCGAGGTCGAGGTCGGCTTCCGCCAGCCGGGCAGCGCCGGAGTAACGGTGGCGAGTGCCTGCGACACTCCGGCCTACGGCGCCCGCAATCCGAACCGCGAGTGCTACGACACCCGCCCGGTGCCACGCACTCGACTGCCCATCGCGCAGGCCCCCTCCTCGTGCCCGCGCCAACCGTCGCCGGCTACGGTACTGGTGCGGGTCTCGTCGGAGGGAACGGTTGAAGGCGCCGCCACGCTTCGCGTTCCGTCTGATTGCCGCGAGTTCAGCGCCGTTGCCGTGGCGCTGGCGCAGGACATCGGCTTCGCCCCAGCCACCAAGGCGGGTCGGCCGGTGGCGGCATGGACCCAGCTCATGATTCAACCGGCGGGAGCTCCGCCGGGAGGTTCCGAGTGACCGCCGTCCGGATCAAGCGGATTGCCCTGCTCCCTGCTGCCTCGCTGCTGCTCGCCGTTGCGCCAAGCCCCGCGCACGGCCAGCGCATCTCCGAACTTCAAGTGGCGCCGCCCTACGTGCGGATGGTTCCCGACGCGCAGGTCCAGCTGCTCGCAACCGCGTACGATTCCGACGGCAATCCGATCGCGACCCGGATCTCTTGGACATCGAGCAACATCAACGTGGTGAGGGTGGAAGACGACGGTTCGCTGCGCGCCATCGCGCCGGGCACCGCAGTCGTCACCGCCGCGGCGAGTTCCGGAGGCCGCACCAGCTACGGTCGCACGGTTGTCACGGTCGTCAGACCCGGCGCCGAGACGCAGCCGACGCCGGCAGTCCCGGCCCCGCCAGGGATGGCGCCTCCGGCCATGACCCCGAGCGTCCCCCCGCCGGTCCGGATGCGGCTCGACTCGACAGCCTTGCGCCACATCAACTGCGAGGAACCGTTCATCAACAGCATCAATCCGGTGCGGGCCTGCTATGACGAACGGCCGATGATCCGGCACGAGCGGCCGGCCGGATTGGCCGCCGACGCGAGCATGTGTCCGACACCCATGCTCCATCCGGCGCGCTTTCTGGTCCACGTCTCTGAGGGCGGAACCGTCACCGAGGTGCGGCACTTCGTCGAGACCCCGTGTCAGGAATTCAACCGGCAGGCGCTGGCCGTGGTGCGGCGCCTGAGCTACAGCCCGGCCCGCCGCGAAGGGCGACCGGTCGCCGCGTGGACCATGGTCATCATCCGCCCCGACCACGGCCCGTCGCGCGTGCCGCAGAGGGATCCCAATACGGTAAGACCATAGGGATGGGGCGGAGGGCAGAGTCTGCCTCCGCCCTTTGCCCTCTACCCTGCGCCCCGCGTCTTTGACCTATCCCGTCTCACGGTCCGCAATTACTTTCTCGCAGTGCCCGACATCTCCCTCTCCAAATCCCAGCTGATGCTCCTGGCGGGCACGGCCAACCGCCCGCTCGCCGAGGAAATCGCGACCGAACTGAAGCAGCCGCTGTGCCAGGTGACGATCCGGCGCTTCGCCGACGGCGAGCTGTTCGTGAAGGTGGACGAGAACGTGCGCGGCCGGGACGTCTACATCATCCAGCCGACCAACCCGCCGGCCGAGAACCTGATCGAGCTGCTGCTGCTGATTGACGCGGCACGGCGAGCCAGCGCGGCCCGTATCACGGCGGTGGTGCCGTACTACGGCTATTCCCGACAGGACCGCAAGGACCAGCCGCGGGTCGCGATCAGCGCCAAGTTGATGGCGAACCTGATCAGCACCGCGGGCGCCGACCGGGTGCTGGCGATGGACTTCCACTCGCACCAGCTCCAGGGGTTCTTCGACATCCCCGTGGACCACCTGTACGCCTCACCGGTGCTGACCGCGCACTACCGGATGAAGCGCCTCCACGACCCCGTGGTGGTGGCGCCGGACGTCGGATCGGCGAAGATGGCGCGCGGGTTCGCCAAGCGGCTCAACGCCTCGCTCGCGATCATCGACAAGCGGCGTCCATCGGCGAACATCGCCGAGGTGCTGAATGTGGTCGGCGAAGTCGAGGGCAAGGACTGCCTGATCGCCGACGACCTGATCGACACCGCGGGCACCGTCTCGGAGGCCGCCAAGGCGCTGAAACGGCTCGGGGCCCGGCGGATCTTCATCTGCGCCAGCCACGCGTTGCTGTCCGGCCCGGCGCTCGAGCGCCTGAAAGACGCGCCGGTGGACGAGGTGGCCGTCACCAACACGATCGCGCTTCCCGAAAATCGGCGCTTCGAGCGGCTGGTGGTGCTGTCGGTCGGGGGCCTGCTGGCCAAGGCGATCGCGAACACGCACCGGGACAAGAGCGTATCGTCGCTGTTCGACTAAGGAAGCCGCGAACCAGTGTGGTGGCCGGGGACGAGGGGTCGGTGGCAATCAGCCCCAGCCCCTAGCCCGTGGCCCCCGGCGCCTTTATTTTTGTAGGCTGTTCTAAACCACGACTCAGGAACCAGTTATGGCGCAGAAAGTTCAGCTCAAGGCCGAGGGCCGCAGCGGTCGCAGGAAGGGCGCGGCGCGCGCGCTAAGGCGTACCGGGAAGGTCCCCGCAATAATCTACGGTCACGGCCGCGAGCCGGAGACCCTGGCCGTGGACGGCGTGGAGCTGGAGCGGTTGCTCGAGCGGATCGAGCCGGAAAGCACGCTCATCGAGCTGACGGTTGACGGCAAGCGGACCAACGCGCTGATCCGCGAGGTTCAGCGCCATCCGCTGCGCACCGGCGTCAACGCGTTCCTGCACGTGGATTTCCAGGAAGTGCATGCCGACGAGAAGATCCGACTCGAGGTGCCGGTGCACCTGGTCGGGTCGCCGGAAGGTGTGCGCAACCAGGGCGGCGTTCTGGACCAGGTGCTGCGCACCGTTCTGATCGAAGTCCTGCCGGCCGACATCCCGGAGCGGGTGGAGCTCGACGTCACCGCGCTCACCATCGGCAAGTCGCTGCACGTGTCCGACCTGGTGATTCCCAAGGCCCAGATCTTGTCGGACCCCTCGCTCACTGTGGCGACGGTGGTGGCTCCGAAGGTTGAGGAGGAGCCGGTAGCCGCGGCCGCAGCGACGGTCGAGCCCACGGTGGAGGAGCCCGAGGTCATCAAGAAGGGCAAGACCGAGGAAGAGCCGGCGGCGGAGGAGTAGGCCGCGGGCCTCAAACTCATCGTCGGCCTCGGCAACCCGGGTTCCGAGTACGCCGACACGCGCCACAACGCTGGCTTCTGGCTGGCCGACGCCCTGGCGGATCACTGGGGGCTGCCGCGCTTCAAGCGCGAGGGCGACGCGCTCGCCACCACGGGTGAGACGGCCGCCGGCAGGGTCCACCTTCTCAAGCCGCGCACGTTCATGAACCGCTCGGGGCGGGTGTTGCAGGGTCTGCGCCCCGCCGAGCCCGGTGGCGGCGTGCCCGACTTGCTGGTGCTGGTGGACGACTTCGCGCTGCCGGTTGGCTCGTTCCGGCTGCGCTCGCAGGGGTCGGCAGGCGGGCATAACGGGCTGAAGAGCATCGAGCAGGTTCTGGGAACGCGGCAGTACGCGCGGCTGCGCATCGGCGTCGGCCCGCTGCCTCCCGGCCTGGACGGCTGGTCGGACTTCGTGCTGGAGCGGATGGGCGCCGAGGACCGGCGCATCGTCGCCGACCTGATGCCGACTCTTATCGAGTGCGTGGAGTGCTGGATGCGGGAGGGAACGGAGGTCGCGATGGCGCGCTTCAACCGGAAGCTCAAGGGCGACACCGAACCCGCCGACACCGACCGAGCCGATGCCTAGTCTGCCCACTGTCCCACTGTCCCACCGTCCCACTGTCCCACATGCAAATCGGCATCGTCGGTCTCCCTAACGTAGGCAAAAGCACGCTGTTCAACGCGCTCACCGCGGCCAAGATCCCCGCGGAGAACTATCCATTCTGCACGGTTGATCCCAATGTCGGCATCGTCCCCGTGCCGGACCCGCGTCTGGAGCGGATCGCCGAAGTGGTGAAGCCGAAGCGCGTGGTTCCCGCTACGGTGGAGTTTGTCGACATCGCCGGCCTGGTGAAGGGCGCCTCGCGGGGCGAGGGCCTGGGCAACCAGTTCCTCGGCCACATCCGCGAGGTGGACGCGATCTGCCACGTGGTGCGCTGCTTCGAGGACCCGGACGTGGTGCACGTGGAGCACGGCGTTGACCCGGTCCGGGACCACGACATCATCACCATGGAGCTCGCGCTCGCCGACCTGGCCACGGTCGAAAAGCGGCTCGAGCGGCAGCGCAAAGCGGCGCGCAGCGGCGACAAGGAGGCGCAGGCTGAGGTAGCGCTGCTGGAGCGCACCCAGGAGCTGCTCTCGAGCGGCGCCGGGGCGCGCGATGCTATCACGGGCCCCTCTGAGGCGAAGTTGCTGCGGCAGCTGGGGCTGCTGACCGCGAAGCCCATCCTCTACGCCGCCAACGTGGACGAGAAGACGCTGGCCGCCGGCGCCAGCCCGCTGGTGGATGCGCTGGCCGCCGCCGCCGCCGCCCACCACGAGGAAGCCGAAGTGGTGCTGTTCTCAGCACGGCTCGAGGCCGAGCTGGCAGAGCTGGCAGAGCACGAGCGCGCCGAGTTCCTCGCGGCCGCCGGCGTGCAGGAGAGCGGCCTGGATCGGCTGGTGCACGCCGCTTATCACCTGCTGGGCCTGGGCACGTTCTTCACCGCTGGAGAGAACGAGGCGCGGGCTTGGACCTTCCATCGCGGCGACACGGCGCCGACCTGCGCCGGCCTGATCCACTCCGACTTCGAGCGTGGCTTCATCCGCGCCGAGACGATCGGATGGGAGGACTATGTGCGGGTGGGCGGCGAGAAGAACGCGAGGGCGCAGGGACTGATGCGCTCGGAAGGCCGCGACTACGTGGTGCAGGATGGGGACGTGATACTGTTCAGATTTAACGTCTGAGAGGCAGGGCGGAGGGCGGAGGGGCGAGGCACCCTTCGCCCTCTGCCCTAATCTCCTATCTGTTGTTAGTTTTCAGTTCGACATCTCACATCCTGCTGTCTCCCGCACCGGAGGCGGCAAACCCAAAGGAGGGTGCAGGGCGTGACTCGCCGTTACGAAGTCGTCTACATCTTCGATAGCTCGCTGGACGAGGCCGCGGTAAATGAGCGCCTGGCGCGGTTCCATTCGCTGCTGGGAGCGGACGTTCAGCCCACCGTGAACCACTGGGGCAAGCGCTCGCTCGCCTACCCCATCAAGAAGCGCGAGACCGGCTACTACGTGGTGTCGCAGTTCGAGGTCGCACCGGCCGTGTTGCCCGAGTTCGAGCGCGCGATCAAGCTCGAGGAGTCGGTGATCCGCCACCTGGTGGTGCAGATCGAGGGCGAGATGCCGAGGCCCATGCCGATCGAGGCTGCCGTCGGCGCTGAGGAGGACGAGGAATGATCCGGGGACGCGCCAGAACCTGCCCGGTGTGTGAGGCCGGGGTCCGCGTGCTGGACTACAAGGACGAACGCACGCTCAACCGGTTCCTGACCGACCGGGGCAAGATTTTGCCCAGCCGGCTGTCGGGGATGTGCGCGCGCCATCAGCGGCAGCTGGCGACCTCGATCAAGCGGGCGCGCCAACTCGCGCTCCTGCCCTACATCAAGGGTTACGGCTCCTAACACCAGACCGCGGCTGGGGCGGCTGCTGGCCGGGGTACTTGTCTACCTTGGCTTCTCCGTCGTCAGCCCGGTAGCGCTCGTAGCGGCGGGCGTAGGCGTGCTGTTGCTGCACCGTGCGCCCGCGCGCCGCGACGTGCTGTTCGCGGCACTGTGGCTTGGCTGGGCCCTGGCCGGCGTGCTGGCGGCCACCGACCCGTGGACCCGTCTCGAGGCCGCGTGGGTGTGCCTGTTCGCCGGCGGCCTGCTGGTGGCGCTGGCGTTGAAGCCTCCCGAGCTGGGCGACCTCATCGGCACTGGCCTGAGCGCCGCGGCCTGGGCGTCGGTCGCGGGAGTGCTGTTGCTCACCCTGACCGGCAGCAGTTGGCCGGAGCTGCGCTGGATCGCCGAGCATCACTTCCGCGACCAGTTGCGCTTCGTCACCGACCGGTTAGGCGTCGTCATGCTGGGCATGGAGGTTGAGAGCGGCGCCGCCGGCAGGTTCGACACGATGGTCGCTACCGCCGACGCGACCGTGAGCGTGGCAGCAGCGCTGCTGCCTGCGCTGTTGCTGCTCCAGTCGCTCGCGGCGCTGGCCCTCGCTTGGGTGCTGTACCGCTGGACGGCGCGCGAACCTGTCGGCGTCAGGCTGCCGCGGCTCTCCGAGTTCCGCTTCAACGACCATCTGATTTGGGGCCTGATCCTGGCCGTGCTCACCATCGTGGTGCCCGGACTGGGGCGGCTCCAGGCGCTGGGCGAGAATCTCACGGCCTTCTTCGGCGGGCTGTACGTAGCGCGCGGGCTGGGAGTGGTGGCGGCGCTGGCCGCCGCGGGCGGAGTGGGCGGTCCGGTGGCGTGGCTGTTCGGGATCCTGATGCTGGTGTTCCTGCTGCCGCTGGTGGCCTTCTCGGCCCTCGCGGTGGGCGTGCTGGACACCTGGATGGACTGGCGCAAACGACTCGCGGCGCTGAAACGTTGAGTCACGGTCGTTACCTGAACGGAGACAAGCGATGGATGTGATACTGCGTGCCAACGTGCCTAACCTTGGAAAGGCCGGCGAGATCGTCACGGTCAAAGACGGCTACGCCCGCAACTACCTGCTGCCGCGCAACCTGGCCTACGTGGCCACGGAGGGGAACAAGAAGCGGCTCGCGGCCGAGCAGGCGCAGCGCGACCGGAAGCGGGCCTCGGAGGTCGGCGCCGCCCGCGAGGTAGCCGCGCGGCTCGAAGCCATCTCGCTCACCTTCACGATGAAGGCCGGCGATGGCGACCGGCTGTTCGGCTCGGTAACCGCCGCCGACATCGCCGAGAAGCTGGCGGGCGAGGGCTTCGCCGTGGACAAGAAGCAGGTGGAGCTGGACGAGCCGCTCAAGGCACTTGGCGTCTACAAAGTTCCGGTGCGCCTGCACCACGAGGTGAAGCCCGAAGTGCGGGTCTGGGTGGTCCGGGAGTAGCGCTTGGGCGCCGCGATCGCCTATCTGGACGGCCCGCGGCTGCGTCGTTCGCTGTTGGCAGCCGCGCAGTGGGTGCACTCCGGCCGTGAGGAGCTGAACCGTATCAACGTGTTCCCGGTGCCGGACGGTGACACCGGGACCAACTTCGCACTTACCTGGCGCTCGATCTCCGAGGCGCTGTCGCGCCTGGGCGATGCGCCGCTTCCCGAGGTCTCGCGCACCGCGGCGCAGGCCGCCGTTATGGGATCGCGCGGCAATTCGGGCATGATGCTGTCACACTTCCTGGTCGGGTTCGACGAGGGAATCGGCGCCAGGTTCAGGCTTCGGGCGCGCGAGTTGGCGCAGGCCATCCGCCGCGGCTTCGACCGGCTGCACAGCTCGCTGGAGAACCCGGTCGAGGGCACGATCCTGACCGTGTGCCGCGAGGCGGCGACCGGCGCCGAGGCGGCGGCCGCCGCCGACGGGGACGTGCTGGAGGTGGTGCGAGGCGCGCTGCGCCACGCCGAGGACGCCCTGGAGCGCACACCCGAACTGCTGGCCGACCTCAGAAAGGCCGGCGTGGTGGACGCCGGTGGCAAGGGCTTCGTCAGGATGATCGAGGGCATCGTGCGCCTGATCGAGGGGCGCGCGACCCAGGAACGGGCCGAGGACCGGGCCGCGCTCGCCTCGCTGGCGCCCGCCGCCACGTTCGAGGTGGCCGAGGAGCGGGACTTCCGCTACTGCACCGAGGTGCTGGTGCGCGGCGATCGGCTGCCCTCGAGCGCCGAAGTGCGCGGGCTGTTGCACGAACTGGGCGGCTCGCTCCAGGTGCTGCGGACCGGCGACTTGCTGCGGGTGCACATCCACCTCAACGAGCCTGAACCGCTGTTCCAGCTGGCCGGGGAGTGGGGCCAGGTGCTGGCGCACAAGGCCGAGGACATGCGCGAGCAGCACCGGATGCTGGCCGGCGAGCTGCGCCCGGTGGCGGTGGTGGCCGACACCGGCTGCGACCTGCCTGACGAGTTGGTGGACCGCCACGGCATCGGCCTGGTGCCGCTGCAGGTGATCCTCGACGACCGCGTGTACCGCGATCGGCTCGACATCGCGCCTTCCGATTTCTACCGCAGGCTGCGCGCGGGCGCGGTTCCCACCACCAGCCAGCCGACGGTGGCCCAGTTCAGCGAGGCGTTTCAGCACGCCTGCGCCGGGGCCGAGAGCGTGGTGGCGGTGATACTGTCCGGGGCGCTCTCGGGCACGTTCGCCAACGCCGAGTCGGCGCGCCGCGCGCTGGGCCACAGCCGACTGCACCTGTTCGATTCGCGCACCGTTACGCTTTCGCAGGGCATGCTGGCCATCCGCGCCTCGGAGCTGGCGGAGGCCGGCTGGAGCGCCGCGGAGATAGTCTCCGAGCTGGCGCGGATCCGCGAGCAGTCCGGAATGTTCTTCACGGTCGATACGCTGGAGAACCTGATCCGCTCGGGCCGGGTCTCGCGCGCCCGGGGCTGGCTGGGCGGGCTGCTGGGTCTCAAGCCGATCCTCACCATCGATAGCGAGGGGCGCGTGGTGCCGGTGGACCGGGTGCGCGGCCGCGAGCGGCTGCTGCCGCGCGTGCTGGAGCTGCTGGACCAGAGCCTGCCGCCGCGCTACGAGCGGCTGCGCATGGCGGTGGTGCACGCCGATGTTCCGGACGTCGCGGCGCGGGTGCGCGAAGCGGTTCGTGATCGTTACCACCCTCTGGACGTGATCGTCCAGCCGGTTACGCCGGTGCTCGGTGCGCACGCGGGCCCGGGAGCATGGGCGGTGTGCTGGCAGCTGGAGGACGGCGTACCCGAACGTCCGGGGAACAATACGGGCCGATGAGCGTCTGATGAGTGTAAGGCCGTCGGGTCGGCGCGCCGGTTCCAGAAGCCGGTCGCGGCGACCGAGTCAGGCGGAAGTGGCCCTCGAGATCGCGATCGGGGCCGTGGGTGACCGGAAGGCCGTAGACGGGGTCGTCCTGGACTTGAGGACCCTGTCGGATGCGGCGGATTTCTTCCTGGTGGTTTCGGGAACTTCCGACACGCATGTGCGGGCGATCGCAGAGCACGTGGTCGAGCGGATGGCCGCCAATCAGGTCCGCGCTCACCACGTCGAGGGCCTGAGCGCAGGGCGGTGGGCGTTGCTGGACTTCGTGGACGTGGTGGTCCACGTGTTCCACCCATCGCTACGGTCGTTCTACCAGCTCGAGGGACTGTGGGCCGATGCGCCGCAGCGCAGGCTGCCGCCGGCAGGAGAGGGGTGAGAGGAATGCGCAAGCTAATCAGGACTCTAGCAGTTGCCGCCCTCGCGGTGCCCGCGGTGGCCGAGGCGCAGTACTTCGGCCAGAACAAGGTCCAGTACACATATTTCGATTTCCAGATCATCCAGACCGAGCACTTCGACGTCTACTACTACGGCAACTTCCGCGAGGCGGCTCTGGACGCGGCGCGGATGGCTGAGCGCGGCTACGCCCGGCTGTCGCGGATCCTGAACCACCAGTGGCGCGAGCGGAAGCCGCTGATCCTCTACGCCAGCGGCACCGATTTCTCGCAGACCAACACGACCTACGGCGACATCGGCGAAGCCACTGGCGGCTTCACCGAGCTGTTCAAGCACCGCATCGTGCTGCCGCTCACCGGCAGCTACGCCGATTTCGAGCACGTGCTGCAGCACGAGCTGGTGCACGCCTTCCAGTACGACGTGTTCTCGCGCGGGCGCATCGGCGGCGGGTTCCAGGCCTTGGCCGCGGCGCAGCCGCCGCTGTGGTTCATGGAGGGCATGGCCGAGTACCTCTCGATCGGTCCGGTGGACGCGCGCACCGCCATGTGGATGCGCGATGCTGCCATCGAGGGGCGGATGCCCACCATCGAGCAGATGACCTTAGACCCCTACCAGTACTTCCCCTACCGGTTCGGGCACGGGCTGTGGGCGTACATCGGCCAGAAATGGGGCGACGAGACTATCGGCGCGATCCTCCAGGGCGCGGTGGTGGGCGGCATCGAGCGCAGCTTCCAGCGGGTGCTGGGCCTGTCGCTGGAGCAGCTGAGCGACGAGTGGCGCGAGGCAGTGCAGAACACCTACCTGCCCCAGGTGGCCGACCACGAGCGGGCCCGCCGCTTCGGCCGAATGGTGATCGACCGGCGCCGCACCGGCGGCACGCTGCACGTATCGCCGCAGATCTCGCCGGACGGCAGGCGCATCGCCTACCTGTCGGAGCGCAACTTCTTCTTCGTGGACCTGCACCTGGCCGATGCCGAGTCGGGCCGGCACCTGCGGCGTCTGGTGCGCTCCAACTTCGATCCGAACTTCGAGTCGCTGCGGTTCGTGAACTCGGCCGGGTCGTGGTCGCCAGACGGCACCGAGTACGTGTTCGCCTCGAAGAGCGGACCCAGCGATGTGATCAACATCGTCGACGTGCGCAGCGGGCGCGTGGTGCAGCGAATCCGGCCCGGAGTGCAGGCCGTAACCAACCCGTCGTTCTCGCCCGACGGCCGGCGCATCGTGTTTTCGGGACTCAACGGCGGCTGGTCCGACCTGTACATCATCGACCGCGACGGCTCCAACGAGCGGCGCCTTACGGAAGACCGTTATGCGGACCTCCAGCCGGTCTGGTCGCCGGACGGCCGCGCCCTGGCGTTCGTGACCGATCGCGGCCCGGAGACCGACTTCGGCATCCTGAGGTTCGGCAGCTTCCGGCTGGCGTTGTATCACCTCGAGGGCGACAGCATCGAGCTGCTGCAGGGCATGGAGGGCAACAACCTCAACCCGCAGTGGGCGCCCGATTCGCGCTCGCTGGCGTTCATCTCCGACCGCACCGGGATCTACAACCTGTTCCTGTTCGATCGCGACTCGGTCGAGACGTACCAGCTGACGCGGGCCTACACCGGCCTGTCGGGCCTGACGGATCTCTCGCCGGTGCTGTCGTGGGCCCGCGAGGCTGACCGGCTGGTGTTCACCTACTATGAGCGCGGCGAGTACAACGTGTACTCGATCGACAACCCGCGCGCGCTGCGGCGTGAACCCTACCGCCAGCCCACGACTCCAATGATCGCGCTGGCCAACGCCAGCGCCCAACCGCTGCGTGCCGATATCCTGGGGCGCCCGCAGGCAGCCTCCGACGCCGACCCGCGGTTGATCCCGGCGCCGGCCCCGCAGCAGCCGAGTGGGGCGCAGCTGGCTGGCGGCCAGGCACCGCCTCCGGCCACAGCCACAGAGCCGGGCGGCGTATCCATCTATCGCGGCTCCAGCGGCGCGCTGCGCCGCTCCGACACCGGGCCCGGCGGCGCGCTGCGCGACAGCAGCCAGGCCGCACCGCTGTCGGTGGCGCAGCTGCTCGACAGCGTGCGGCTCGCCCTGCCTGACACCGCGGAGTTCACCTCGCGGCGCTATCGCATCCGGTTCAGCCCCGACTACGTGAGCCGGCCCACGATCGGGTACACGCGCGACAACTTCGGCCGCGGCTTCTTCGGTGGCGCCGCGATCCAGCTGTCGGACATCCTGGGCAACCACCAGCTCAGCATCGCCGCTCAGGTGAACGGGCGAATCAGCGAGGCCCAGGTGTTCACGGCTTACGCCAACCTCAGCCGGCGGCTCAACTGGGCCGTGGGCGTGGCCCAGCAGCCATACTACTACTACGGCACCACGGAATACCAGGCGCTGCCGGAGGCCGACGTCCTGATCTATCGGCTGCGCCGCATCGTCATGCGCGAGGTCTTCGGTCAGGCCAACTACCCGTTCAACCGGTTCCGCCGAGTGGAGCTGGGCACCAGGCTGGTCAACGTCTCCGACGCCAGCCTAAACATCGCCTCCTACTACCAGGTAGGGACCGGGGCTTTCATCGGGCAGGAGGAGTACGTCACCGACGGCACCAACCGGTACTTCGTGCAGCCCAGCATCGCGCTGGTGTTCGACAACTCGCTATTCGGTTTCACCAGCCCGTTCTACGGCAGGCGCTCGCGCTTCGAGCTGTCCCGGACCATCGGGGATTGGAGCTACACCCAGCTGCTGGGCGACTACCGGCGCTACGACTACCTCGGGCTGCCGTTCTTCAACCTGGCCTCGCGACTGCTGTTCCTGGGACGGTTTGGCAGGAACGAAAACGAGTTCCCGGTGTTCCTGGGCTCGAGTGAGCTGGTGCGGGGTTACACCTACGCTTCGTTCCGGCGCAGCGAGTGCGGCACCACCGCTGTACAGAGCCTGTCCGGCTGCGGCGCCGTGGACCAGTTGATAGGCTCCCGCATCGCGGTGGCCAACATCGAGCTGCGGGTGCCGCTGATCCGCAACCTCACGCTCGGCGTGCTGCCGATCGGCTTCCCGCCCATCGAGGGCGCGCTGTGGTTCGACGCAGGAGTGGCCTGGACCGCAGGATCCAACGTGCGCTGGTCGCGCAGCCCCGAGGAGGACCAGTCAGTGCGCGCCCCTGTCAGCTCCTATGGCGTCGGGCTGCGCGCCAATATCCTGGGCTTCCTGATCCTGCGGGTTGACTACGCGGTGCCCCGCCAGCGCCCGCAGCAAGGAGGGTATTGGATTGTGAGTTTGGGGCCGCCGTTCTAAGGCAGGGTAGAGGGCGGAGGGCACAGGGCGGCGGCTTTGTCGTCACCACTCTGCCCTCCGGCCTCCACCCTCCGCCCTCCGCCCTGCCATTTCCCTCTGTCTTCAGTACCTCCAACCTTCTAACTTTCCTACCCGTCGTGTTCCTTCGTCCCGTTCATCTCCTGGCCGCTGTGGCCCTCGCGGCGTGCCGCGGTGGCGCGCCGGGCGGTACCCAGGCCGGACAGGACACCCTGCCTCGCGCCACCCGCACACCGGCGGTGGTTTACCGGCTGCCCTCGGGCGGCGGTCCGATCACCGTCTACGAACTGCCGTCGCTGCGGGAGACACCGTGGGGATCGGGCGGCCGGGTCTCAGCCCTCACTTCCGCGGTCGGCACCGACCTGCAAGGCCGGCGGCTGCTGTACCGCAGTGGCGACGGCTCGCTCACTTCCTTCGACCTGGTGGCGATGCGGGAGCGCACTATTGCTGCGCCGCGGTTCGTCCCCGCCCTGGCAGTCGACGGCACGCTGTTGGCCGTGGACAGCACCGGTGAGGTGGTCGAGTCGCAGCCATGGGGCACCCGCACCTGGCCCGAGCGCATGGGCCGGGGCATCCTTGCGGCCTTCGCCGCGCCCGGCGCGCGGCTGATCGCGTTGCGGCGCTCGGGCCGGGACTCGCTCGAGATCGTCTCCCGTGAGGGAACGCGGCTCTTCGCCGCGATCGCTCCCGAGGCAGCCGACCGGGCCGTGACGCCGGCCGGCGACGCGGTCGCGTTCGCTACCAGCGAAGGCGTCAGCGTGCTGGAGACGCTGCGCGACACCGTCGGCTGGTCGGTGCAGCTCGGCGCCGTGAGCGCGGTGGCGTTCTCGCCCTCGGGCCACCGCATCTACGCCGCGCTGCGCGAGCGGCGCGAGCTGGCGGTCATAGACCGGTTCGCACGCGAACGCCGCGGTACGATCTCACTGCCGGCCCCCGCGAGCTCGCTGCGGCCCGATCCGTGGGGCCGTGTGCTTCTGGCCCGCGGCGACGGTCCGCAAGGCGGCTCAGAGCTCTGGGTGATCGGCCTCGGCACCAGCTCGCTACTGCGGAGGTTGGAGACCACCTGGGCCAGCGACCTGCCCGCCGTCACTGAGAGCGGCGTCCTGCTGCTGCGGGAGGGCACCGCGGTCGTCGCGCGCGATGCGCGCACGCTCGACTCGCTGGGCGCGGTGGCCCAGGGTGCCGGCGACCTGTGGTTCAGCGGTCGCTGGGTGCCGGCCTCGGCCACCGCCGCGGCGCGCGCCTCGCAGACTGAGCGCAGCCCCGCCACCTCGAGTTCAAAAGCCCCGGCACGCAGCGCCGACGCGGCCCCGAGGCCTCCGGCCGCAGGCGAGGGAGGCGGGTTCTGGATCCAGCTCGCCTCCTCTCGCAACGAGCAGGCGATTCGCGTCCTGGCGCGCGAGCTGCAGGCCCAGGTCGTCGAGCCGCGTGACGAAGGCGAGCCGTGGCGCGTCGTGGCCGGACCGTTCCGCTCCCGCGAGGCGGCGGATTCGGCGGGACGCGCGCTGGGCCGCCCCTATTTCCTAACGGAGCGTCCTCGCACCGGCCCGTGACCCACGTCCAGCTGAGCGCCGCCGACCTCGACGCGAGTATCGGGGAAATCCTCGCGGGAACGGCGGTGGTCGCCCTGGTTCCCGCAACGG
>DATMBH010000096.1:0-13596 GCA_035559335.1 Gemmatimonadales bacterium | reverse complement strand
CTCGTCCATGCCCACTTCCGCGTGCACCACCACGGCGTGCTCGGCACCTAACGCCGAGAGCGCGTCGGCCAGCAGCGGACCGCGCGCGCGGTCCGCAACGCCCACTAGCTGCCGGCTCACCCCCGCGGGGTTTGCCAGCGGGCCGAGCAGGTTCATCATCGTGGTGATGGCTAGTTCGCGGCGCACCGGTCCGATGTGCTTCATCGCCGGGTGAAACAGCGGCGCAAACAGGAAGGTCATCCCCGAGCGATCCAGCATCGCGCCGGCTTCCTCGGCGTTAGTCGGCAGTTTCACACCGAGGGCCTCAAGTACGTCAGCGCTCCCGCATCGTGAGGTGAACGAGCGGTTTCCATGCTTGGCCACCCGCACTCCCGCGCCGGCGGCCACCACCGCCGCGGCCGTCGAGATGTTGAAGGTCGTCACCTGGCCGCCGCCCGTGCCGCAGGTGTCCACCACAGCCGCACCGGGCGCTGGCTCGAGTCGCACCATTGCAGCGCGGAGAGCCCGCACCGCACCTACCAGCTCCGGCGCGGTCTCTCCCTTGGTGCGCAGGCCGACCAGGAGCGCCGCCATCTGCACCGGAGTCGCCTCGCCGCGCATCACCTGATTGAATGCGGCTTCCGCGAGCTCGGCGCCCAGGTCGCGCCGCTCGCTGAGCCAAGCGATGGCTTTTGCCACGGGATCGGACTTCATGGAACTCGTAATGTAAAGGTGTGATGGGTGATGCGTCATAAGTGCGGGGTAACAAGCGTGATAGGCGCGAAGTGATGGTGACACCACGACCGCGCCGCGGTCGTTCACCCTCACCCAATATCCGCCCTGCATCATGGTCATCATCCAGGCACTCATGGCCCGCCACTCATGACCCCTCACCTCGCACCTTTGCTCAAGCTTCACAACGACTTACCGCTTGAGAAAGCCGCTTTTCACAGCTAGTTTTTAGCCGTCATGGCGGGACCGCCGATGCTGCTCCTGCTCCAGTACGACGGCGGAGCGTTCGCGGGTTGGCAGCGTCAGAAGGCGGATCGCACGGTCCAGGCCGAGATCGAGGGCGCCCTGCAGCGCCTGACGGGGAAGCGGATCCCCGTGATCGGAGCCGGGAGGACCGATTCCGGAGTCCACGCGCTGGGCCAGGCGGCCGCGGCGGCCGTGCCCGAGCGGTGGCAGCCGGAAACACTCGTCAAGGCGCTAAACGCGCTGCTCCCGGCTGATGTGTGGGTGGCCGCAGCCCAACGGATGCGGCCGGGCTTCAACCCACGACGCCACGCAACCGAACGCACCTACTGCTACCGCATCGGACTGGACCAGGCGTCGCTGTCTCCGTTTCGGAGGCGCTACGAGTGGGCGGTGCGCCCGCCGCTCGACGCGGGTCTCCTGGTTAGGACGGCGGCGCTGCTTCCGGGCGAACACGGGTTTCGGGCGCTCTCAGCTCGCGGGCAGGAGAAGCGGCACTATCGCTGCACCGTGATCGAGGCCTGCTGGCAGCTACGGGCCGATGGGGCCGGGCTGGAGTTCTGGATCACCGCCGACCGGTTTCTGCATCGGATGGTGAGGTTCCTGGTGGGCACCATGCTCGCGGTTGCGCGCGGGCGCCGTCGCCTGGAGGAATTCGCGGCGCTGCTCGACGGGACCGACAACCAGGACGCCTCGCCGCCGGCCCCGGCGCACGGCCTGTTTCTCGTCAACGTGAGGTATCCCAGGGAGTGGTACTTGTGATCAGAGAGCACCGAGGGCACCAAGGGCACAGCGGGCAGCAGAGGGGACTGCGTGGCTTGCGGCCCCGAGCCCCCCGTGCCCTCAGTGCCCTCTGTGCTCTGTGCACCCTCTGTGTCCCCCTCCTTTCCGCCCAGGTCCGCAACCCCGATCCGATAGGCGGCGAGCGGCGCTCCGTCATCGGCAGGGCGGCTTCCCGCGTGGCTCCTGCTGTGGTGAGCGTCAACGTGCTGCGCCGCGAGCGCACCCTGCCCCGCACCATGTTCGACGCCTTCATGGTCCCGCGCGGCTACGAGCAGCTGGTCGAAGGCCTCGGCACCGGGTTCCTGATCACCACAGACGGGTTCATCGTCACCAACCAGCACGTGGTCACCGGCGCCGAGCAGATCGTGGTGACCCTGCGCGACGGTCGCGACTTCCAGGCGCACCTGGTGGGCGAGGATGCGCGGACCGACGTGGCGCTGCTGAGGATCGACACCACGGGCCTTCCCGTGGCACCGATAGGCAGGGCCTCGCAGCTCCAGCTGGGCGACTGGGTTGTGGCCATCGGCAACCCCTACGGCTACTTGCTGGGAAATAGCGAACCCTCGATATCAGCGGGCGTGGTCAGCGGACTGTCGCGCGATATCCTAACGCAGACCACGCAGGGCGACCGCGGCGGTCTGTACGTGGACATGATCCAGACCGACGCGGCTATCAATCCGGGCAACTCGGGCGGGCCGCTGGTGAACGCGGACGGCGAGGTGGTGGGCGTGAACGCGTTCATCTTGAGCCAGTCCGGAGGCAGCATTGGCCTGGGGTTCGCCATCCCCATCGAGCGGGCGATGCGCATCGCGACCGACCTGAGGCTCCGCGGCCGCGTCCGGCGCGGCTGGATCGGCGTGGAGATCGCCGAGCCCCAGTCGCGCAGCGGCTCGTGGCGCAGGCAAGCCGGAGTCCAGGTGCGGCGAGTGGCCCTGGGCGGCCCGGGCGAGCAGGCGCGGATCAAGGTCGGCGAGACCATCGAGCAGGTTAACGGCCGCCCGATCCGGAACTTCCTGAACTGGGAGAAGGCTCTGATCGACGTCACCCCAGGCGACACGCTTCGCATCGGGGTCCACCGCGGCGGCCGCATTCAGGAGGTACTCCTGGTCGCCACCGAGCTTCCTAGCGAGCGCGCGGTCCGAGTCAGTTTCGCGGACCTTCAGCTCATCACCGTCACCTCGCAGATCCAGGCCGAGCGGCGGCTCCAGTACCCCCGTGGCGCGCTCGTCACCAGGGCCGGGCCGGAGTCGCAGCGCGCGCTTGGGGTCCAGGAGGGCGATGTCATCCTCCAGATCAACAACTACCCGATCTCGGACGCGGCTCAGGTCACCCAGGTGCTGGAGTACCTGCGCGGTCGCGGCATGGCCAGGCTCTACGTGGAGCGCGACGGCCAGATCGTGGTGAGCGACGTGTGGCCGGGAGCCCGGTGAGCGGCGAGCGCTATGCGTCCGCGCTCGGAACGCGCTACGCCTCGCGCGAGATGCAGGAGCTGTTCGGGGAGCGCTCGCGCATCGCGCTGTGGCGTAGGCTGTGGATCGCTCTGGCCGAGACCCAGCGGGAACTCGGCCTGGACATCCCGGAAGCTGCCATCGCCGAGCTGCGCGCGACGGCCGAAGCGGTGGATTTCGAGCGCGCCGCCGAGTACGAGTCCCGGTTCCGTCATGACGTGATGGCCCACGTCCACGCCTGGGGCGACGCGGCGCCCAAGGCCCGGGCCTTCATTCATCTTGGAGCCACATCGGCCTACGTCACCGACAACGCCGACTTGGTACTGATTCGTCAGGCGCTGAACCTGGTGCTGGCGCGGATCGGCGCCGTGCTGCGCGAGCTGCGGGACTTCGCCTATCGCTACCGCTCCGTACCTACGCTGGCCTACACACATCTCCAGCCCGCGCAGCTCACCACCGTCGGCAAGCGCGCCACGCTGTGGATGCTCGACTTCGCCACTGACGCCGTCGAGATCGAGCACCGCATCGCGAGCCTAGCGTTTCTGGGTTGCAAGGGCACCACCGGCACCCAGGCCTCGTTCCTCGACCTGTTCAACCGCGACCACGACAAGGTGCGCCGGCTCGACTCCGGAGTGGCCGAGAAGCTCGGGTTCACCACCGTTCAGCCGGTAAGCGGACAGACCTACGCTCGCAAGACGGACCTGCTCGTCCTTCAGGCCCTAGCTTCGGTGGCGCAGTCGGCGTCCAAGATGGCCGCCGACCTGCGCATCCTCCAGCACTTGGGTGAGATCCTGGAGCCGTTCGGCTCCGAGCAGATCGGCTCCTCGGCAATGGCCTACAAGCGCAATCCGATGCGGGCCGAACGGATCGCCAGCCTTGCTCGCTTCGTCATGCACATTCCGGCCAATGCGGTCGAGACGGCTGCGCAGCAGTGGTTCGAGCGCACGCTGGACGACTCGGCCAACCGCCGGCTCGTCATACCCGAGGCGTTCCTGGCCCTCGACGGGATCCTGGTGCTTGCCGCCGACGTGGCGCGCGGACTCGAGGTTCGCGAGGCGGTGATCAGGCGTAACGTGCGTCGCGAACTTCCGTTCATGGCCACCGAGCGCTGCCTGATGCTTGGCGTCGCGGCCGGCGGCGACCGCCAGACCCTCCACGAGGTCATCCGGCGCCACTCACTCGACGTGGCCCGCCGGCTTGCCGAAGAGGGCGGCGAGAACGACCTGCTCGAGCGGCTTGCCCGCGATCCCGCCTTCACGGGCGCCGGCCTCGAAGCAGTGGGCAGAAACCTGGACGCCATGGAGTTCGTCGGCCGCAGCCCGCAGCAGGTGGAGGAGTTTCTGCGGGACGTGGCGGATCCACTGATCGCGCGCCTCCCGCAGGCGCCCAACGCAGAGGTGAGGGTTTGACCGCAGTTCACCAGACGTCGTTGCCGCTGCCGCTGGTCCGGCGCGGAAAGGTTCGCGAGGTATATCGCGTGGATTCCGGCCGGCTGCTGCTCGTCGCCAGCGACCGGATCAGTGCTTTCGACATCGTCATGGCGGAACCGGTGCCCGACAAGGGAGCCGTCCTGACACAGATCTCGGCGTTCTGGTTCCGGACGCTCGAGGCTGCCGCGCCGCACCACTGCATCAGCGCCGACGCCGACGAGATCGTCCGCCTGGTTCCGTCCCTGGAGGCCCACCGCGATGCGATCGCGGGGCGCGCGATGCTGTGCGTCGAGACCACACCGGTCCTGTTCGAGTGCGTGGTCCGTGGATACCTGTCTGGATCGGCATGGAAGGAGTACCGCAGCACCGGGACTCTGGCCGGTGAACCGCTGCGGCCCGGACTGCGCGAATCGGACCGGTTCGAGCCGCCGGTGTTCTCTCCCGCAACCAAGGCCGACGTTGGCCACGACGAGAACGTCACGTTCGAGCGCATGGTGCGGGACCTCGGTCCGGACCTGGCCGGCGAACTGCGCCGCCGGTCGCTGGCCCTCTACGAGGAAGCCCAACGGTTCGCCGCTCAGCGCGGGATCATCATCGCCGATACCAAGTTCGAGTTCGGCACCGACGCCTCGGGGCGCCTGCTGCTGATAGACGAGGTGCTGACACCCGACAGCTCCCGGTTCTGGCCTGCCGACAGCTACCGCCCGGGCAGCTCGCAGCCAAGCTTCGACAAGCAGCCGGTGCGCGACTATCTGGAAGGCCTGCGGCAACGGGGAGCGTGGGACGGACACAGCCCGCCGCCCCCACTGCCTGCGGACGTGGTCACCGCAACCACAGCACGCTACCGCGAGATCTTCCGCAGGCTCACCGGGCTCGACCTGGGGAGCGGCTGATGCGCATTGCGCCCGAAGGCTGGCCGTTCATTGGGATCGGGGCCGCGCTCGTCGCGATCGTCGCCGTGCTGCGCTGGGCGTGGCCCGGATGGGTCACGACACTGGCGCTGACGCTGTGCGCGCTGCTCCTGGTGTGGCTATTCGTGTTCTTCCGTGACCCGAACCGCAGCGGGCCACGTGGCGACAACCTCGTCATCAGTCCCGCCGACGGCCGCATCGTGTCCGTCGCTGAGGTGGACGAGCCGATGTATCTTCACACCAGGGCCCGACGGATCTCGGTTTTCATGAACGTGCTCAACGTGCACGTGAACCGCTATCCGGTGTCCGGCGAAATCGAGGTGGTGCACTACAATCCGGGCGAGTTTTTTCACGCCGCCGACGACAAGGCTTCGCTCGCCAATGAGCAAGCTTCGGTGGGAATCCGGAGCCCGATTGGTCCGGTTCTGGTGCGCCAGATAGCCGGGTTGATCGCCCGCCGCATCGTCACCGACGGCCAGCCGGGCGATACCGCCGTCCAGGGGGAGCGCATGGGCATGATACGCTTCGGCTCCCGGGTTGACGTGTTCGTGGATCCCCGTGCCCAGGTCCGGGTTGCCGTGGGCGACCGTGTCGCGGCCGGAGTCACGGTGCTGGCCGAGGTGGTGAGATGACCGAACCCGACCAGCGCATCGGCATGAGGCGCGCGATCGTTATCCTGCCCGGCGCCTTCACGTCCGGCAACCTGTTCTTCGGCCTGTGGGCCATCGTCAGCGCCGCCCGCGGCAACTTCACGCACGCGGCGTATTTCATCGTCCTGGCCGGCGTGATGGACGTGCTCGACGGCCGCGTGGCCCGGATGAGCCGCACCGGCACCCGCTTTGGCGCCGAGATGGACTCGCTCGTGGACGCCATCAGCTTCGGCGTGGCGCCCGGGCTGCTGGTGTTCTTCCACACCTATCGCGGCGGCGACTGGGCCTGGCTGCTGTCGTTCATGTACGTGCTCGCCGTTGTCGTCCGGCTGGCGCGATTCAACATCGAGCAGGCTGGGCACGCCAAGGCGACCTTCTTCGGCCTGCCTTCCCCTGCCGCAGGCATGACGCTGGCGACATTCTGGCCGTTCTCCCAGACCCAGTTCTTCCAGGAGCAGCTCGCGGGAGCGACCTCGTGGCCCACGGCCCTCGCGGTGCTGATGGTGCTGGCATCGCTGCTGATGGTCAGTCACGTGCCCTATCCGGTCTGGCCCCGGATGGGCCTGCGCACCGCCAGCGGCCTGTTCGGCACGGCCTTCTCGCTCGGAGTGCTCGCGAGCTCCCTCTATTTTCCGGCCTACTTCCTGTTTCCGCTGGGCCTGGCATACATCGGCTATGGGCTGGTGCGTGCGGTGGTGGTCGGGTTCTTGGAGCGACTGCCTGAAAAGGACCCGCTTCGCGACGAGGAAGCCGATGCGGAGCGACCAACCGAGGACCACGTGACGGCCAGGCTGATATCGTTCGACCAGAAGGAGCGCCGGCGCTCCGGGGGCGACCTGTGATGAGGTGGCGGGGCCGCGTCAGGGTGATGCCGCGCAAGGGCCTGCTCGATCCGCAGGGCAGCGCGGTGGAGCACGCCCTCAGCGCGCTGGGCTTCGACTCGGTGCGTGAGGTCCGCGTGGGCCGCACCCTCGAACTGGTGCTGGAGGCCGACAGCGAGGCGCAGGTGCGCGAGCGCCTCACGGAGATGTGCGAGCGCCTGATCGCCAATCCCGTCACCGAGGACTACGTTATCGACGCCGTGGAGGCGGGCAAGTGAAGGTAGCCGTCGTCAGGTTCCCCGGCTCCAACCGCGACATCGAAGCGTGCCGCGCCGTGGCGGCCCAGGGCCACGAGGCAGTCCTGGTGTGGCATCGGTCCACCGATCTGGCCGGCGCCGACGTGGTGATCCTGCCCGGAGGCTTTTCTTACGGCGACTACCTCAGGGCCGGCGCCATCGCCCGGTTCTCACCGGTAATGGACGCCGTGGCGGCGCACGCGGCTGCCGGCCGACCGGTACTCGGCATCTGCAACGGCTTCCAGATCCTGTGCGAGGCGCACCTACTGCCCGGGGCCCTGGTGCGCAACGCCAGCCTGAAGTTCGTGTCGCGCTGGGTCACCGTCCGCGTCGAGACCGACTCCACCCCGTTCACCGCCGGCTACCGGGTGGGACGCGAGTTGCTGCTGCCGGTAGCGCACGGCGACGGCCGCTATGTGGCAGACGAGTCCACCCTCGACCGCCTTGAGCGTGAACAGCGCGTCGTGTTCCGTTATGTCGGAGGCTCGCCGAACGGATCGGCTCGAGACATCGCGGGCATCTGCAACGAAGGGCGCAATGTGGTGGGCCTAATGCCCCACCCCGAGACCGCGGTGGACCCCCTGGTCGGCTCGGCGGACGGGATCCCGATGTTCCAGCTGGCCGCCGTTTCGGCGGTCGTGTGAGAGGAGGCGCCTCATGAACACCCAGAAGGCGGTTCTTGTCTCGTTATGCTCCCTGCTCGCAGCGTCGAGCGCCGTGGCCCAGGACACCACTTTTGCGATCCGGCCGGGGATGACCCTGGCGGAGGTCCAGTCGCGGTGGGGCGAGCCGCTCGCCATCCGCCAGGTTGGAAGCTGGACCTACATGTTCTACGAGAACCTCGCCCCCCACTACCACGACGTGGTGTTCCTCCATAACAACCAGGTGGTGGACGCCATCGTTAGGGAACCTTCGCGCATGTACCTCGGCCAGAGCAGCTCGCCGCCGGGCAGAATGCCGGCATTCACGCCGCCGCGGCGTGAGCAGCCCGAGGCGGGCGCAGGCACGGTCACCGGCGTGCGCGTGACACCACAGTCACCGGAGCGATGAGCATGGCGGACCTGAAGCCGACGCAGAGCGAAGAGGAGTACTTCCACCGGCTGGAACAGGAGCGCCTGGCCCGCCGCCGCGCCGAGGCGGCCGCGCAACAGGCGGCCCGGGAGAAAGACGAACGCCGGGCGCTGCATTACATGAAGTGCCCCAAGTGCGGCGCCGACCTGGTCACCGAGAACTACAAGAGCATCCAGGTGGACCGCTGCACCGAGTGCCGGGGCGTGTGGTTCGACGCCGGCGAAGTGGAGTCGCTGGTCGAAACCGGCGGCGGCGCCCTCCAGGGCTTCTTCAGCGACCTGTTCAAGGGTTTCGGCGGCAAGCGCAAGTGAACATCACCCCCGAGCTGGTGCGCAGCCACGGACTCGACGACCAAGAGTACCAGGCGATCCTCAGGATCCTGGGAAGGGAGCCGACCATCTGCGAGCTGGGCATCTTCTCGGCGTTGTGGTCGGAGCACTGCTCCTACAAGCACAGCAAGCCGGTCCTGCGTACCCTGCCGACGACCGGCCCGCAGGTGCTCCAGGGCCCAGGCGAGAACGCCGGAGTGGTCCGCATCGGCGAGGGCTGGGCGATCGCCTTCAAGATGGAGTCGCACAACCACCCCTCCGCCGTGGAACCGTACCAAGGCGCGGCTACCGGGGTTGGCGGGATCCTGCGCGACATCTTCACCATGGGCGCGCGCCCCATAGCGCTGGTTGACTGCCTGCGATTCGGCTCCCTCGATACGCCCCGGCAGCGGTGGCTGTTCGGTGGCGTCGTGAAGGGGATCGGCGACTACGGCAACTGCGTCGGCGTCCCGACTGTTGCAGGCGACGTCAACTTTGACGCAGCCTACGAGGGCAATCCGCTAGTCAACGCGATGTGCGTCGGGCTGCTGCGCGAGGACGAACTCATCCGCGCCAGGGCCGAGGGCGTCGGCAACCCGTTGGTTTACATCGGCTCCCGCACCGGGAGGGACGGCATTCACGGCGCTGCCTTCGCGTCGGAGGAGCTGTCTGAGAAATCCGAGGCGCATCGCCCCCAGGTGCAGGTGGGCGACCCATTCACCGAGAAGCTGCTCATCGAGGCCTCCCTCGAGCTGATCAGCTCCGGGCACATCGTCGCCATCCAGGACATGGGCGCCGCCGGGCTCACCTCGAGTTCCGCCGAGATGGCGGGCCGGGGCGGCGTAGGCGTCGAGATTGACGCGCGCAAGGTGCCCATGCGCGAGGAGGGCATGACGCCCTACGAAGTGCTGCTGTCGGAGTCGCAGGAGCGGATGTTGGTGGTCGCCCGGCGCGGCCACGAGGAGCAGGTGATCGAGATTGCGCGGCGCTGGGAGCTGGAGGCCGCTGTCATCGGCGCAGTCACAGCCGACGGAATGTATCGGGTGAAGTGGGGCGAGGAGACGGTCGCCGAGATCCCGGGCCGCGAACTGGTCGAGGGCGTTCCCATTCGTCACCCCCAGGCGCGCGAGTCGGAGGCAGCGCGCGAACGCCGCAGGCGCCCCGTGCCTCCGCAGCCGGCGAGCGATTTGGGACGCAGCCTGGAGCAGCTCCTCGACCGCCCCACCGTGGCCTCGAAGCGGTGGGTATTCGAGCAGTATGACACCTCGGTGCAGGCCAACACGGTGCTCGGACCTGGCGGCGACGCCGCGATCGTCAGAATCGCGGGGACGAAGCTCGGCGTCGCGGTGAGCGCGGGATGCAACGCCCGTTATGTGTGGCTCGACCCTTACGAAGGCGGCAAGGCTGCGGTGGCCGAGTGCGCGCGCAACATCGCGTGCAGCGGCGCGCGGCCCCTTGCCATCACCAACTGCCTCAACTTCGGGAACCCCGAAAAGCCGGAGGTCTTTCACCAGTTCGTCGAAGCGGTGCGCGGGATGGCCGATGCCTGCCGCGCCCTGGACACACCGGTCACCGGCGGGAACGTCTCCTTCTACAACGAGAGCCCGGCCGGCGCCGTTCTACCGACCCCCATGATCGGCATGGTCGGCGTGGTGAGGGACGCGTCGCTGCGGGTCAGGTCGGCGTTCCAGCGTGCTGGCGACGCCGTGGTGGTACTTGGCGCCACGCGCGGCGAACTCGGCGGATCGCAGTACCTTTCAGAGGTGACGGGCGAGATCTACGGTGCGCCGCCCGCGGTGGACCTGGCCGCCGAGCGCGCACTGGTCGAGCTTCTGGTGCAGGCCGCCGAGGCGCGGCTCCTGGCCTCGGCGCACGATTGCTCGGAAGGAGGCCTCGCCGTCGCGCTCGCGGAGTGCGCAATGCTCGCACCCCCCGGGCTCGGCGCCGACCTCGACCTCAGCTCGTACTGCCCGGACGTTGCGCCCGTGCCGCTGCTGTTCGGTGAGGACCAGGGCCGCGTGATCGTATCCTGCGCTCCGGCCAACCTCGCCGCGCTCGCCGCGCTGGCTGAGAGGCACGCTGTTCCCTGCTCCGCGATCGGTACGGTGACTGGCGACGGGCTGCTGCGGGTGAAGCTGGCCGGAGGCCACCGCCTGGAGCGGCCGGTGGCGGCCCTGGCGCGGATCTACGAAGGGTCGATTCCGCGCCGGCTCGAGAGCGCGGAGGCAGCGTGAACAGAGGGCACAGAGGGCACAGAGGGCCCGGAGGGCACCGGTAGGCTCATGTGCGGCATCTTCGGTATCTCGAACCACCCCGAGGCGGCACATCTCACCTACCTCGGCCTCTATGCGCTGCAGCATCGGGGCCAGGAGGCGGCGGGGATAGTCGCGGCCGACGAGGCTGGGGTCGCCCGGATCCATCGCGGCATGGGGCTGGTTTCGGACGTCTTCAGCGAGGAGACGGTCCGCTCGCTCGAGGGTACCACCGCCATCGGCCATACCCGCTACAGCACCGCCGGAGCCAGTATCCTTGCCAACAGCCAGCCCATCCTGGTGCGCTGCCGGAGCGGCGCCCTGGCACTCGCGCACAACGGCAACCTCGTAAACCACGAGGAGCTGCGTCGCGAGCTGGTTGCGCAGGGCGCGCTGTTCCAGACCACGATGGACACCGAGGCCATCGTGCACCTGATCGCGAGGTCCACGCGAGCCGACCCTGACGAGCAGATCCGTGAGGCGCTGCTCCGGCTGGAAGGCGCCTTCTCTCTGCTCATTACCGTGGGCCGCGTCAT
The DNA here is from genome assembly GCA_035559335.1 of Gemmatimonadales bacterium. GTDB lineage: Bacteria > Gemmatimonadota > Gemmatimonadetes > Gemmatimonadales > JACORV01 > DASXPG01. The sequence continues at coordinate 2,136 of DATMBH010000096.1, read as the reverse complement.
GTACGCCGTCGTTGATCCCCGCGGTTTCCGCCCTCTGCTGCTGGGCCGGGTCGGAGACTCACCCGTCGTCGCTTCCGAGAGCTGTGCGCTCGACATCGTCGGCGCGCGCCAGGTATGCGAACTCGAGCCCGGGAGCTTCGTCCGCATCGACGGCGGGCGGGTGGACTACCTGGAACCGCTGCCCGCCAAACCCGTCAGCCGCTGCGTGTTCGAGCTGGTCTACTTCTCGCGGCCCGATTCCTTCGTGTTCGGAGAGAGCGTTGACCAGTTTCGCCGCAGCCTCGGCCGGCAGCTGGCGCGCGAACACCCGGCGCCGGGAGCCGACTGCGTGTTCTCGGTGCCCGACTCATCGAACGCTGCGGCCCTCGGCTACTCGGAGGAGTCCGGCATCCGGCTCGAGCACGCGCTGATCCGCAACCACTATGTGGGGCGCACCTTCATCCACCCGCTGCAGTCGGGCCGCGACGCCAAGGTGCGAATCAAGTACAACGCCGTGCGCGAGATCATCTCAGGACGGCGGGTCGTGGTCGTGGACGACTCGATCGTGCGAGGGACCACCAGCCGCGGCCTGGTGGCCATGATTCGTCAGGCAGGCGCCCGCGAGGTGCACTTCCGGGTCGCCTCGCCCCCGACCATCGGTCCGTGCTACTACGGAATCGATACGCCGACCCGTGAAGAGCTGATCGCGGCCAACCACTCGGTAGAGGAAATCCGCCAGTACCTGGGCGTTGACTCGCTTGGCTACCTGTCACTCGAGGGAATGCTACACGCCAGCGCCATCTCACCCGAACGCTTTTGCCACGCCTGCTTCTCGAACCGCTACCCAACCGCGGTTCCGGGCGACGCGGCGAAGCACCGGTTCGAATCCGAACTAGCTACCACGAGGTAGTCCGTTGCAGCGCGTATTCTTCTTCGGCGGCGGCCATGCGGATGGTACCGCCGCCATGCGGGACATTCTCGGAGGCAAGGGCGCCGGGCTTGCCGAGATGACCAACCTCGGCGTGAGCGTCCCGCCCGGCTTCACCATCTCAGCCCAGCTCTGCATCGAGTACATCAAGACCCGCCGCTACCCTCCGCAGCTCCGCGACGAGGTCGCGGAGGCGCTGGCGCGGGTGGAGGAACTCACCGGCCGTACCTTCGGAGGCACGCACCGACCACTACTGGTGTCGGTGCGTTCGGGTGCCGCCGTCTCCATGCCCGGAATGATGGATACGATCCTGAACCTCGGCATGAACGACGCGGTCTCCGCCGCTCTGGCAGCTGAGACCGGCAACCCGCGCTTCGCCTACGACGCGTACCGCCGCCTGGTCCAGATGTACGGCGACGTCGTACTAGGCCTGAAGGGATCGCGCAGCCCCTTCGAGGCATTGCTCGAGAAGCGGCGCAGGCACCGCGGGGTAGAGCGTGACATCGAGCTGCCTCCGGAAGACCTGCGGGATCTAGTTGCCGAGTTCAAGGCCGCGATCACCGAGCACACGGGGAAGCACTTCCCCGAAGATCCCACCGATCAGCTGTGGGGCGCGATCGAGGCGGTGTGGCGTTCGTGGCTCGGCGAACGCGCGGTTGCCTATCGGCTGCTGCACCACATACCGGAAAACCTCGGCACCGCCGTGAGCGTGGTCGCCATGGTGTTCGGAAACATCGGCGAGGACTCGGGCACCGGCGTCGCCTTCACACGCAACCCTTCTACGGGCGAAAAGACCTTCTTCGGGGAGTTCCTGGCCAACGCCCAGGGCGAGGACGTCGTTGCCGGCATCAGGACTCCCGAGCCGATAGAAAGAATGGCGGAGCGGATGCCAGGTGCGTACCGCGAGCTGCTGGAGACGAAGGCGCGTCTGGAGCACCACTACCGGGACATGCAGGACATCGAGTTCACCGTGGAGCGCGGCAAGCTGTACCTGCTGCAGACCCGGACGGCCAAACGCACCGGCGCGGCGGCGGTGCGGATCGCGGTGGACATGGTGGATGAGGGTACGATCTCCGAGGCCGAAGCGCTCCAGCGCGTCGCGCCCGAGATGATCGAGCAGCTGATGCACCCGATGGTGGACCCGCAGGCCAGCTGCACGGTTCTGGCGCACGGTCTTCCGGCCTCCCCGGGCGCCGCCGCCGGTCACGTGGTATTCCACGCCGAGGAAG
>DATMBH010000095.1:0-2914 GCA_035559335.1 Gemmatimonadales bacterium | reverse complement strand
CGCCCTTCCCGTGTTCTGACCATGATCAACGCGATGGAATTCGAGGATCCGCAGCTGAGCCAGACGCTGGAACGCTTCCCGCGGAGGCTGCGGCAAGGGATCGAGCGCGGACTGCATCGCGCCACGGAGCTGCTGCGCGCGGCGGTGGCGGCGCGGGCGGCCTCGCCGCTGGGAATGGCCGCGCCCGGAGCCTTTGGCGAGTATGCCGCGAGCCTGAGGAGCGAGGTCGTGGACGAACGCGGGCAGCCGGTCGGGCGCGTCTTCCTGGCGCCGCCGGCGGACCGTTACGGCCTGTTCGTGGAGGCCGGCACGCGGCCCCACTTTCCGCCGCCGGGGGCGCTGGAGGGCTGGGTCCGCAGGCGGCTGGGCATCACGGGCGAGAGCGAAGCACGGGAGGTCGCCTTCCGGATCGGGCGCAAAATCGCGCGGCAGGGAACCCAGGGGCATTTCTTCTTTGAGCGCGCGCTGCGCGAAAACGAGGCCCGCGTGGCGGCGGTGATGGAAGAGGAGATCGCGAAGGCAGTGCCGGGGGAATTGTGAAGGGTGAGCAGGGAATCGCGCCGGAAAGACATGAGGACATCCCCGTTGCTCCCTGCGCACCATTCATCGCTCACTGGAGAACAGGTGGCTTATGGCGTTGGCAGAAAACATGGCTGCGATCCAGGCGATCCTGAGCGGCGTTGCGGGCGTGGAGAACGTCTACGGCACGGTGCGGAACTGGCAGACCGAAAAACAGTTCCGCGACGGCGCGCGCACGGCCTCGGGCGGGGTGCAGTTCTGGTTCCTGACGCGCGAGGCGACCGCCGCCGAGGACCTGGGGCCGCGCCTGACGGCGCGGCGGCACACCATCGCGCTGCACGGCTACGCGGGGGTCAATGACGCCGCCTCCAGCGAGCAGAGCTTTCAGGAACTGATCGAGCGCGTCGCCGGGGCGCTCAACGCCGACCGCAAGCTGGCGCAAACGGCGCGGCACTGCGGGCCGCCGCAGGTGCGCGCGGTGGACTACCGCGTGCTGAACGGAGTGCTGTGCCACCACGCCGAGATCGTGCTGGCGGTGGAGGACAAGCCGGCCTAGCGCGGAGCTGCGACCCGCGGGCCCCGCTGCGCGCCGGAGGACCGCAGAAACCATGAGGAGAGTGAGCAATGGCATTTACAGAACCGAGCCACGCCTACGAGATGCTGTGGCGATTCTCGACCAAGCGGCAGACGGCGATGGGGACGGCGCTGGGCGACGGCGAGCTGTCGCTCTCGGCGCTGGTCTCGGGCTTTGAGGCCGGCCAGTTGGCGCACCGCCTGATCCCCAACGCCGACCGCTTCGGCAAGGGCCATCCCTACACGACGGCGCATCGCAAGGTGGCGCAGAGGACCTCGCTGCAACGCACCGTGGAGCTGACCGATACGCTGGCCGGGTGGGTGGCGGCCTTTTGCCTGGGCAGCGTCGCCAGCAGCCAGCCGAATCCCGGCGGCAATCCCACGGTCTACGACCACGTCATGAAATGGTCGGATCTGGCGGCGTCCAAGGCGATGCCCTTCACGACCATTCACGAAAAGCCCTGGGCAGGCCTGGCGCGCAAGCTGCCCGACATGGTGGTGGCCGGCTTCACGCTGGCCGGCCGCGGGCAGGAGGCGGTGCAGCTTTCCGTCCGGATGATGGGCTCGGGCCGCGCCGCCGACGCGCCGATGAGCGCCCCGGCGATCCCGCCGGCGGCGTACCTCGACAACGGCGGGACGGTCATCCTGCTGGGGCCGCCCGGCGCGCCGGTGGATGTCTCCAGCCGCGTCGTGGAGTGGAGCGCGGCGGTGGAGGCCAACCCCGACGAGGCCGGCGGGCGGTTCCCCTCCTCGGGGCTGTACGTGGGACGCTGGTGGTACGGCGCCAAACGCACCGCCGTGCCGGAGCTGACCCTGCTGGTCAACCAGTCGGATGCCGACCTGCTCGACCTGTTCCGCAATGACGCGGCGCAGGAGCTGCGCATCAACATCGGCGGCGCGGTGATCACGCCGGGCCAGCCGGAGACCTACCGCATGAACCTGCTGTGGCCAGAGATCCACTTCACCGCCGTGGAGGACACCGTGGCGGACGGCAAGGTGGCGCTGCGCATGAGCGTCGGGCCGGACGGCGTGTTCCTGCGCGCCGGCAGCGAGATCTTCCAGATCACCGTGACCAACACCACGCCGAGCTATCTGACGACGTAACGGAACCCACGATGCTCGAACCCACCACGCAACCATCGGAGCAACTGTTTGAGCTGGCGCCGGAGGAGATCGTTGTTTGCCTGCGGGTGCGCGGCGCGAGCGGGCGCTATGAGCTGACGCACCGGCTGCGGCCGCCAGCGCTCGAGGACTGGCGCGCCTACGAGCGCGACCTGCGCAGCACCGTGGAGATCGATGCCAACGAGCCCGAGGCGCTGCGGTTCAGTGCCGCAACGCTCGAAGCCGCCGGGGCGCTCTACGACCGGCTGTTCCGCAGCGCCGCCGGATACCGGGCCGGCGAGTCGGGCGTCCTGACGGCGGAGCAGGTGCCCCTGCACCACAAGGAGATGGTGGTCCGCGCCCTCAGCGATGTCGCGCCCGCCGCCGCGGAGGAAGCCGATGCCCCGCCGGAACTGTTCGCGCTGGAGGGCGGGCGCGTCGAGGTGGTGCTGGCGGCGACGCGCAACGGGGCGGCCCATCCCCGCCTGGCGCACCTCTTCCGGGCGCCGTCGGCGGCCGACCGCGTGGAGTACAGCCGCGTCACGTCGCAGGCGCTCTATGTGCGCAATTCGGGCACCCTGAAGACCCTGCTTCCGTCGCGGCTGCCAGGACTGGTGGCGCTCTATGACCGGCTGATTGAGGACGTGAGAGGCTACGCGGCCGCCGGCGCGCCGCTGGCGGATCGCGCCGCCATCGTTCGCCACATGGACCCGTTGCATAA
>DATMBH010000094.1:0-12951 GCA_035559335.1 Gemmatimonadales bacterium | reverse complement strand
GCCGCGGGCGAGGGCGGTGAGGGCGGCGAAGGGGTCGCCGGCGAGATCGGCGGCCGCCCAGTCCGGGGCGATGCCGAACATCAGGGCCGTCTCCAGCACGGCGTCGTACAGGAAGTAGTCGTCGACCGCCGAGCCGACCAGGTCACGCTGCTCGGCCAGGTGGGAGGCGTGGAGCGCGGCGATGCGGTCCTCGAAGGCGAGCCGGTCCATGCGGCCGGACCAGCGGCGCTCCAGCGCCCACTTCAGCTCACGGCTCGGCCCGATCCGGGGATAGCCAACCAGCTGCGGAAGTATCGTCATGGGATCTACGTGAATTCCTGAGGGAGGAGCAGTCTACAGCCCATCCCGCCCGACGATCCCGATGGATTGAGTTGCCGGACGACCAGCAAACGCGCGTGAGAGCAGCCGTAAGATCAGGCTCGTGCGAAGCTCAGCACAGGGAGGGACGGTAAGCGGGCAGTACAGTGTGGCCGCCAGCAGGCTCGCTCTGACAAGGGTGAATGGGGTGCCCCTCGCCTGGCTTGCGGCCTTGGGCTTTGCAGTGCTGCTTGCCGCGACTCTTCGCATTCACGGCCTGGCTGATAGGAGCCTGTGGCTTGATGAGATTGGCCAGGCCGTCGTCGCGCAAGCCTCCTGGCCCGATTTCTGGAATGGCATTCGGTCGCACGCAGCTGCCGCTCCCTTGGACTACTTGGGGGAGCGTATTGCCCTCTCGATGCTCGGCCCCGGTACTGCCCAAGCCCGCGCCTGGGCAGTTCTTTGCGGGATCGCCGCCATCCCTGCTATCGCCTGGGCTGCACACGAGCTGTTCAAGAGCAGGACGGCGAGCCTGGTAGCGGCCTTCCTGCTCGCGATCTCTCCATTCCACATCTCCTACTCACAGGAAGGCCGCTTCTATGCCCTATCGGTGCTGGTCGGCATCCTGTTGATTGGCACCTTCTCGCGACTTGTCACCCGCGGCGGCCTAGCCAATGTCCTCGCCTTCTCGTTCGTCTCAGCCTTAGCTCTTCACACCCACTACTTCCTCGCCATCACGTTGCTGTTTGCGGGGTTGGCAATCGCCATCGTATGGGTGGTCGGCCTTAGAGAGGAGCGCCCAAGTGTCCTAAGGGCAGGCGCCCGATACCTGATCGGCGTGGGCGCGGCAGGGGTGATGTTCCTGCCCTGGTTCGTGTTCGCGGCTTCGCGCCAGGCGACGAACTCATTCCCCGGATCCGGCCCACCCGTCCCAACGCTCGAAAATGTCGCTGATCTACTCGTCGACGTCATATCGCCACCGGCCGCGGCCAACTTCGTGACCGGTCAGCCCGGTGTGCTAGCGCTGGCACTAATCGTCATGGCGGGGATCGGGTTGGCAGCAGGTTCGCCTCGCGTTCGTCCGGACATCCTGTCGGTGGGGCTGACGTCGGTTGGCCTGTTGCCGGCAATGTGGTTGCTTGTGAGCCGTGCCAACTACTTCCTCGCAGCTCGCCAACTCATCTTGCTGCTGCCGTTCCTGTTTGTGCTTGCGGCCGGGGGGATCCACTTCATTGTCGGAGGTCGCTCGCTGCGCGGTCGTCGTCGCGTTCGCGTGTCCCCTCTCCTTGCCGTGTCCGGCCTGCTGCTGTGGGGGGCTCTGCAGATACCGTCCGTCGCGACCGTCAAAGCGGCTACGTGGCGGAACAACGAGGACTGGCGCGGGGTTGCGCACTACGTGGCCGAAGGTCTGTGTGATGGCGGCCGCGTTTTCGTCAACATGTCCAGGTCTTATGCATTCGGCTTCGGGTATTACGAGCCCGGTCTGGTCACCTCCGCCCACGAATTTCGAGGCACGCCGGGGAGTGTCCAGACACTGGACCTGGGTGAAACGGACTGGGTGGCAGTCCGCACAAATCATTACTGGGTCGGCGGTCGCGAAGGCCTGAAGCAAATCCACGACACCCTGGTTTCTCGTGGGTACGGCGCGAGGACCTTCCCAGCTCTGATGGTCTTCGCACCGGTGCAGACCTGCTGATGCCCACGCTGCTGGCCCAGCCGTTTCGCGACACACCAGCGGCGAAGGTAGCCTAGGCGCGGATGCAGCCGACCACGCGCCTTCGGCCGAAGCGAGGACGCTCGTGGTGTCCGTAGGAGAGCACATGAGGGCCCTGGGCCCCCGTGACGTCGCTGCTTGGGTGCTGGTGGCGGTCGCGCTCGTCGCCCTTCTCCTCAGAAGCATCGCCGGGCCCGTCATCCTGCTGGCATCGCTGGCGGTTCTCCTGGCCGGCTCCCGGAGGATGTTCCTCCTCGCGACGTTGCTCACGTTGCCGATTTCGACGCTGGCCTGGGACGTCCCGATCACCGAGATCGCTGGACGGACGCTCGACATCCGGCTGCTCCTCACCTTCGGCATCGCATCGCTGATCGCGTTGGCCCTGGTCCTGGAGCGTCCGCGGCCAACGCGGCTGGAATGGCTCGGCATCGCCTTCGTGGCGTGGATCGGGGTGGCCGGGCTGCTGAGCTCGGATTCGGTCTACATCGTTGCTCCGGCCGCGGCGCGGTGGTTCTCGTATGTCGGCGTCTTCATGCTCGCGCGGCGCACGGCGACGAGCCCTGAGGACCGGTCGCGCCTGGTCGTGGCCACCGCCCTTGGCTTCCTCGTCCCTTCCGTCCTCGGGCTCGTCGAATTCGTCGTCGGCGACGCAAGCTTCATGAACGGAGCCGTTCGCGCCACAGCCCCGGGCGGACGGGGCCCCATCGGTCTTGCGTTCGCCGGTCAGATGCTGCTCCTGCTCGGCTTCGCGCTTGCGCGCATGGCGAGCCAGTTCAGCGGGTGGTGGTGGGCGCTCGCCGCCGCCGCAACGCTGGCCGTCATCGCCTCCGCCACGAGGATCGTGACGGTCACCGCCTGGCTGGCCGTCGCCGGCGTCGCGGCCGTGTTCCGGCGCTGGCGGATGGTGGCCGTGGCGACGGTCCTTTTCGTCGTGGCCCTCGGCGCTCGCCCCGATCTGCTGAACCGGTACTTCACCACCGTCACGGCGCCGAGCCCTTCCGCGCAGCCGAGTGATCCTCAAGCATCGCCGGCACCCGGTGAGGAAGGGGAAGACCAGGACATCGTGGTGGACGCCAGCCTGCGCTTCCGGTTCTTCGTTTGGGGGGTGCTGGTCACCGAGTGGTCGGAACGCCCGCTCATCGGCATTGGCCCGGGAATGACGGCGGCGGCGGTGGAGCAGGTGTCGGGGTTGCCGCGCACGGCCCCACACAACGACTACCTGGCCGTCCTCGGTGAGATGGGGGTCATCGGCCTGGCCGTGTTCCTGGCGCTGCAGGCCTCCGTCCTGTGGGCGCTCTACGGCACGTGGCGTCGTGAGGCGGGCGAGCGGAAGCTGCTGGTGGCGAGCCTGGGAAGCCTGTTCGTGGCCACCAACATCCTTGGCGCCCTGAACAACCCGATGTACTTCTACGACGTCCAGGTCCCGCTCTGGGCCCTGGTGGGAAGCGTCACCGGGCCCGTCGCCGCGGGCACCACAGCGACATCCAGCCTGCGCCGCGCTGCCGCCGACGCAGAAGCTGGCTAGCTCGGTCTCGCTAGCGGATCGGTGGCTTCGGGTATCCGGTCACGGACTGGCCGGGCTTGGCTCGACCCCTCGCGTATCCGCGCGCGACACCCGCGCTCAGCTGATCGGCGACCATCGCGTCCGCGATCTGCCGGAAACGAAGGACGGCCCTGCGCGAGTTGTGCGCCCGCGGCGCGGGAATGGCACGCGCGAGTTCCGAGTACCGCTCAATTGCACCGATCAGCTGCAAAGCCTCCTCTACGAGGATGATCTCGCGGGCCGCGTCCAACCGGCGCGCGTACCACAGCTGGTGATCGTCCACGTGCTCGCCAAAGCGCCGTTGGCGTGGCACCACGATGGGCACCTTCCCGGTGGCTCGCGCCTCGCCGATCGTCGCGGGCCCGCCGTGGGTGATGATGATGTCGGCGCTCCTCATCAGCTCCGAGAGCTCACGCGGCCCGACCAGGGCCTCACCCTGCCACCCGGCCGGCAGCGCCGTCGTACCGTGCTGGATATGGAACGGGCCCATCTCGGGACGGAGGGTCGAAAGCGACGTTAGGATCGGCACCAGGCGCCTCATGGGTTGCTCGTGAGTGCCGAGCGTCACGAGGATCATATGAGCCGTCCGATCACGGCCGCGTTCGGGTAGAGCTGTTGCTGTTCCGGCCACTGGACGACGTATTGGTCGGTGACCGGACGCACGATGCGCCCCGTGAGCGTCGGCCGGTTCACCCGATCGACGACCTCGATGAAGATCGTTCGGGCACCAAAGAAGAGCTTTCCCACGTAGAAGAAGGGGACTGCCGGACCCGCGCCTGTGGAGACGATCAGGTGCGGGCGCTCCCTGCGCAGAACCCGGAAGGCCAGCCAGGCGTTGCGCACGAGGTTGAAGAGGTTGCGGTTCGTCGGCGAGTGACACCAGTACGCGCGCTCTCCGGCGAGGGCAGCATGGGCATCGGGCTTGTTGAATGTCACCCAGAAGCGCCGGTGATGCTCCCACCACGGCTTGAGGGCCATCAGCTGCGCGAGGTGTCCGCCGCTCGACCCAACAAGAGCAACGCGCGGAGCCAGGTCCATCATCAGAACCTCTCTAGCGTCCGTTGCCCTGCCGGGCGCAAAGCAGGGGTAGTCTTTCTCTCGCGCGGGTCACAACGCGAAGTTGGTGGAAATCGTACTCGCTCGGGGCAACATCGAAACCGCTGATCTGACGATGGCCTGGGATGGAGGGTGAAGTTTGCGCGAGGCGCAGTTGTTCATGGGATTCGCGGCAGAGCCCGTCATCCCTCCTCGGCGACAGGTTACCACCGCCGCATCCCGAGAGCGGTCCGCGTGTCATGCGTCCAAACCCAGGATGGCCTCCGCCACGCGCGCGCTTGCCGGCGTGGAACCGATCTCAAGGTCCTCCCGGGTCCGGGCCAGCTGCCGGGCGGCAAGCTCCTGCCTGGCGTTTACATCCCGGAGCCCAAGGATCAACTCCATGGCTTCTTCGATCGATGCGAACCGTGGGTACGTGTCGCGTGGGGGAAGGGCCGCGGCTACGCCACGGTCGTGGAGGATCCTTCCGGGCACGACGACAGGACATCCCAGGATGGCTGCCTCTTCGAGTACGGTCGAGATCCCGACGATCGCCACATCCCCAGCGGACAACGCCTGAGAAGGGCTGCCGCTGAGCACGGCGTCGCGGCCGAGGGGAGCCTCGTAGTCCACAGCGTCCTCCCGCGGATGCGGCTTGACATAGACACCGATGCCATGCCGGGTGAACGAGTCAGCCAGGTCGCGGACCATCTCCATCTGCCTTCTCTGGCGTTCCACCCCGAGGCCGGCCGCCTCGAAGGGCGTGGTGAACACGACGACGCGCAACCCGGGACCGGAGGGCCGATTCGCTCGCAGGCTTGCCAGCCCGTCGTAGCGCGGCTGACCCGTGACGATGACGCGCGCGGCGCCCCTCGACTGCTGTGACAGCAGCTTCGCGCTGCGCGGACCCGTTGCGCAGATCACGTCGACGCCCGCCTGGCCGTATTCGGAAGACGCGAGGTACGGCAGGCCCGCCAAGGTCAGGACTGGAGAAACAGCTCGCTTCATGAGGTGCAGGACTCGCTGGCGCGGACCCCGCGCCCTCGGACGCGAGGCGACGATTCGGCCGTCCTGAACCAACACCGCACCGCGCACCCCCATCCCTCGGCCCAGATGCAAGGCGAGCTTTTCGATGAGCCCTGTGTCGTTCCCGAGGACCAGCACGTCCGGCGCGGCATCCTTCAGCAGCTGTTCCATCGGTGCACGCGCCCGTAGCACGTCCCGCCATACGACCACGGGCCACCGACGATAGAACTGCCCTTCGCGGGCTGCGTTCCGCGCGCGCGGTTCGAGGACCTCGAGGCCCGCATCTCGTGCGGCTGCCGTCGCGCCCTGCCCATAGAAGACATCCAGGGACAGCATGGTGCCGGCAACGCTGCGCGAACCGAGAACCTGGGCGACCGGCAGAAACATGCGGACGTGGGTGTCGTTGGAGCAAACGAAAACGACGTGCATCAGCCGGTTCGGCTCACCGCGTATGCCACCGTTGCTGCCGAGGTCGCCAGGGCCACGAGACCGATCACCGACCCCAGCGCGACTGCCAGGGTGCCCAGCCCCAGGGATAGCAGCGCCCATGCGGCGACCAGTTCGGCAACGAGCGCCACCGCGAGGCAGGCGGCGTACAGGCGCGCACGCCCAATGGTCACCAGGAGGTTGGTGAATCCGCTGCTGGCCGCCAGGGCGAGGTATCCGAGAGGCAGGACCATCACGATGGGGATTGCGCCACGGTAGGCGGGCAGCCACAGTTCAATGACGAGCGGCGCAACGATGATGATGGCCGCCACCGGGAGGAGCACCGCCGCCGCCATGAAACCTCCATGCCTGAGCGCCATCGATCGCAGCTCGCCCGGGGGTGTTCCGGCTCCGTGGCGCACCAGCATGCGGGGATAGAGCTGCTGCGCTCCGATGTTGACGGCCAGCAATATGGCACTCGAGACCAGCGCTGCCACAGTGTAGAAGCCCAGGGCCTCTTCCCCGACCAGGCCGAGCGTCAGCCATCGATCCAGGGTGGTCAGCACCGAGAAGAGCGCCCCCGCGAGCATGATCGGTGCACCGTCGCGCACCAGCCTCGCAGTCACGTTGACGTCGATTCGTGGACGCAGCTGCCGCTGCCACAGCAGCAGCGACAGGACAGCTCCGACGACGAATGCAACCAGCTGCCCCACGACGAGCGCAGCCACTCCGAGGATTCCGAGAAGGGGAAGGCTGAACACCGGAAAGGCCAGGGCGATGCAAGCCTGCTGAACGCTGGCACGATCGAATCGCAGGCGGGCGCGAAGCGTGGTTTGGCCGAACAGGTAGAGCTGCTGCCCGGCGAGGACCAGCGCTACCAGGAGCGTGAGATAGGGATCAGCAGTGACGAGGGCGATGCCGGTGCCACCAACAGCCATTGCGAGAGCAAGGCCGATGGTGCCCGCGAAGGCGGCCTCCTCGATGCGCGACGCGTGCTCCTCCTGGCCCGCACCGATCAACCGGGGAATCTCGCGGTTCGCTCCACTGAGGATGCCGAAATTCGCGTACGTGCCGTAGGCGAGCAGCGCCAGGACGACCCCCCACGCGCCATACTCCGACGGTTCCAGTGAGGCGGCTGCGAGTAGGCCTACCGACAGGCGGCTGACCTGGTAGAGCCCTGTGGATGCGGCGAGAAGGACGAACTCCCTGGCGAGCGAGCGTGGAACGCTTCTGAGTGACAGGCTCATGTGCCGGCGAGTGGTGGCTCTACGTCCTCTGGCTGCAGCAGGCCCCCAGCCGCAAGCGAACGAGCCGCGCGACGGCCGATAACCGCATCCACTGCGAGCGGGGAGATCCCCGTGCCTGGGCGCAGGGCGATCAAGTCGTCTGGGCCGATCGTGTCGCCGCGTCGAATGGGGCGCGCCACAACCAGCGATCTGCGCGCCACAGTTCGGAGCTCCTCTTCGGCTTCCCGCGGACGCTTCAGGCCATCACCGCGAGCCTGATGCGCCTCTCGAACAGCGACGACAAGATCGGCCATCTCTCGCGGTTCCAGGGATGCTGCGTGGTCCGGCCCCGGAAGATGTCGGCTCATCGTCAGGTGCTTCTCGATCACGTCTGCCCCCAATGCAACTGCGGCGACCGCCACGTTCAGGCCGAGCGTGTGGTCACTGAAGCCGACGGGGACGCCAAACCGCTCCCGGAGCGATGCCATGCACAGAAGGTTTGCATCAGCAGGTTGCGCGGGGTAGGCGCTCACGCAATGAAGGAGCACTACGTCGGGACGCCCATGTCGGCTGAGATCGCCCAGCGCTGCGGCGACTTCATCCTCGGTCGCCATCCCGGTTGAAAGGATGATGGGGAGGCCGTATCGAGCGACGCTCCGAAGGAGCAGCAAGTTCGTGAGGTCGCCGGAGCCGATCTTGAACGCGGGCACCCCCAGGTCCGCGAGGATGCGAGCGGATTCAGGGTCGAACGGCGTGGACAGCATCTCGATGCCGCGCTCACTCGCCCGAACCCGGCATCGCTCCAGCGCCTCCCCGGGCAGCTCGAGCGCACGGAGCATCTCCACCTGCGAGGCGGCCTGGGCACGCTGCTTCTGGTACTCGGCGGCAGGCGCGTCCACGAGGGCCAGCTGGTCGGCCCGAAAGGTCTGGAACTTGACGGCGTCGACGCCCGCCTCCGCTGCGGCGTCGACCAGCTCCAGCGCGAGGGAAGGATCGCCGTTGTGATTCACGCCGACTTCGGCGATCACCCAGGGAGGGGCAGCCGGTCCGATCTCCCGCCCGGCGATCCGGACAACGGGACCCATGCTTCTAGGAAAGTGTCGGGAGCTGTTGCGGCCGCAGCCACCCCGCTGCGTCCAGCAATGCCCGCAACTCTTGCCGGGCCAGCACCGGTTCATCCGCCCGTCCGCCTGATGCCGGCTTCGTCCGACGGGTCGTCTGTCCCTGGCGCACGACATACATGCCGTTCATTTCCGCCGCGACGCGGGCCTCGTCCTCCGTCAGCAGCACCTCATGCCTCTTCTCCCCGGCACGAGGTCCGATGTACTCAATCTGGATGTCGGCCGGACGGTAGCCGAAGATCGGGGCGTAGGCTTCAACCAGGACCTCGACCAGGTCTCCGACCGCCACGCGCGGCATCTTCAGGATGAACACCTCGCCACCTTCCATGCGCTCCATCGCATCGAGGCACAGTGAGACGGCGTCGGAAAGCGGCATGATGTAGCGGCTCATCTCGGGATCTGTCACCGTCACGGGTCCACCCCGCGCGACCTGGCCAAGGACGAGTGGTATTAGAGATCCACGGGTCCCGATGACGTTCCCGAATCGCACCGAAGCGAAGCGCGTCCGCGCTGGCCCCTTGTAGAGCTCCGCCGCCGCGAGAAGTCGCTCGGCCAGGAGCTTCGTGGCACCCATGACATTCGTCGGGTCCACCGCCTTGTCCGTGCTTACCCCGAGGACTCGATCCACGCCAGCGTCGATTGCTGCCTCCACCACGTTCTGCGTGCCGCGGACGTTCGTCTCAGTGGCCTCGAACGGGTTGAACTCGCAGGCCGGCACGTGCTTCAGGGCCGCAGCGTGAAACACGAGGTCCACGCCCGCCAGGGCACGCGTCATTCGCTCTCGGCTGCGGACATCACCGATGAGCATGCGGAGCTCTCGCTTGTTCCGGTGGCGCTGCGCCAGCTCGAACTGCTTGGAATCGTCCCGAGAGATGAGCCTCACGACCCTCGGTTTCCGTTCCAGTAGAGCCTCGACGATCGCGCTGCCGATGGATCCAGTTCCGCCGGTGACAAGGACGCGCTTGTTCCGGAAGAACCCGGTATCCGCAGTCATGAACGGAGCTGCTCCTCGATGCTCTCGAGAAGCGCGCCGCACACGTGCTCCACTTGGTGGTCCGTCAGTCGGGACGAAAAGGGAAGGGCGAGGGTTCTGGCGGCCACCTTCTCCGTGATCGGAAAGTCGCCCTCCTTGTAACCAAAGCGCTCCCGATAGATCGGCTGAAGGTGCAGAGGAGTGAAGTACGGCCGGCTGGGTACGCCACGCTGCGACAGCTGCTGGATCAGGCGATTGCGGTCGAGCGCTTCGTCGACGCGGATGACGAACACGAACCAGTCAACTTCCGCACCCTCGGCGACAGCGGGCAGTCGCAGCCACGGACTGCTGCCCAGCATCTGCCGATAGGCCTGGACGACGCGGTCTCGGCCGCTGCGCAGCTCGACCAGGCGACGGAGCTGTGCGACGCCGAGAGCCGCGCTAAGCTCATCGATTCGATAGTTGTAGCCGAGCCGGACGTGCCGAAGCCAGGTCCCGTCCTCATCCCTCCCCTGGTTGCGCATGCTCCGAAGCGCGCTGGCCATCTGAGGGTCATCGGTCAAGACCATGCCGCCTTCGCCGGTCGTGATCTGCTTGTTGGGGTAGAACGCGAAAACCGACAGGCTGCCGAACGAGCCCATTGGACGACCGTGAAGGCGGGACCCGAGCGCCTCGCACGAGTCTTCGATCATCCCGAGACCACGCTCTTCCGCAATCGACGAGAGGGCGTCAATTCGACACGGATGCCCGAACACATGAACGGGCAGCACGGCGCGCGTTCTGCTCGTGATGGCCGCCGTGAGCTGATCCGGATCCAGGCCCAGCGTTTCCTCCTCGATATCGACGAAGACGGGATGGGCTCCCTCGTAGAGGAGGCAATTGGCGCTTGCGACGAAACTGAATGGGGTGGTAAGGACTTCGTCTCCCGCCGTCAACCCCAACGCCCTCACCGCGAGGTGCAGCCCTGCCGTTCCGCTGCTGACGGCGACCGCGTAGCGGCGGTCTGCCAGCGCAGCAAGTTCGGTCTCGAACTCCTCGGTGAATGGCCCCATGGCCAATGTGTCGCTGCGAAGGACCTGCTCGATCAGCTCTCGCTCGAGCGGACCGATGTTCGGCTGGGCCAGAGGAATCGTCGCCTGACGGACATTCGTCACGGCGCACATTCTAGTTGGCCAACACGTCGGTACCGACGTGCTTGAGGAGGAGCTCCGGGGTGCGCCGCGTGGACAGCAACAAATCGACGATGCGTGGCGCCGCGTATCCATCCCCGTACGGTGACACTCGGCTCAAGTTCCTCCGGAACGCATCGTTCATCGCGCGCCGGATGGCATCCGCAATCGAGGACGCGTCTGCGGGAACGTCCAGAACGTTGTCTCCGCGCATTCTCCCGGCCTGCCGCTCTCCCACGTTGACTGCCGGGACCCCGAGCAGCGGGGCTTCGATCAGGCCGGATGACGAGTTCCCCACCAGGACTGAGGCGTTCGCAAGGAGCGGTGCGAACTCACCTCGAGGGAGTGATGGCACTGCGTGCACCCCAGGCGTGCGAGCGAGGAGCTCGGCCATGGCCCGCCCCCCGGCATCGGCGTTGGGAAAGATCGCCAATACAGGCACGTGGATGTCCTCCACGGCTCTGAGGACTTCGGTCAAGTCCGACAGGGGGTCGGGCGTTCCCCTCGTCTCCGGATGGTGCAGGACGATGATGTACCCGCCTTCCCCGAGGCCGTATCGCCGGCGAAGCTCTGCGATATCGGTTTGCGCTTCTTCTCGAAGGAGATCGAGACCTGGGGCGCCCACCACGTGGATCCGCCAGCTCTCCTCACCCATGGCACGCAACCGCGCCGCCGCGCCTTCGTTAGCTGCGAGGTGCAGGTGCGCCACGCGAGAGATGACATCCCGAAGCGTGTCATCCACCGCTCCCCGGCTGACCTCGCCTCCGTGGATGTGAGCCACCGGGATCTCGAGATGAAGCGCCACGAGGGCAGCCGCCGCCTGCTCACCGCGGTCGCCCAGCAGAACCAGCCAGTCGGGCCGTTGTGCGTCGAGGACTGGCGTCATGCGGGAGATGGCCACACCCAGGGCGATGGACATATCGGAGAGGGCGTCGCCCTCAGGCGTGCATGGGACCTCCGCCGCGATAGGCCATCCTGAGCTGCGAACCTCGCTGATCGTCCCGCCGAAGCGCGGATCGAGATGCATCGCCGTCACCAGCAGCGCGGCGCTGATCTCCGGGCCTCGCCGGCTCGCTTCGCGCAGGATCGGCTGCCACAGACCGAAGTCGGCTCTGGTCCCGGTGACGATGAGGACGCGCAACGTCACCCGTCCCGCCCTTGGGCGTCGGCCGGCATCGCAGGGACACCCATCACGAGACTTCCTGCCTCGACATCCCGGATGACCATCGCGCCGCCCCCCACGGTGGCCCAGGCACCGATACGGATGCCCTCCCGAACCGCCGCCCCGATTCCGACAAACGCACCTTCGCCGAGCTCGACGCGACCGGCGAGGTGGGCACCGGGGGCGACCGTGGCATGCGCCCCGATCTGATTGTCGTGATCGATCGTGGCGCCGGTGTTGATGATGGCGTTCTCACCGACGTGAGCGTCAACCCCAACTACGGCACCGGCACATACCATCGCGCCGGGCTCAACCGTGGCACCGCCCAGGAGGATTGCCGATGGATGCACGGCGGCCACGGGCTCGAGCCCGAGTTCCACGCAACGGATGAAGCCATCCGCTCGTGCGCGGTTGTTACCGAGCGCACACAAGAAGCCGCGCGCGCGTTGCGTCCACTCGGATGGTTCGTCCAGGCTGCCAAGGACGGGAACGCCGGCTACGCCAGCCGGAGACACGCTGGCGCCCGCCGGCTGGACGAAGCCCACCACGTTTCGGTTCAGCGCACGTAACAGGTCAAGAACGACACGGCCATGGTCGCCGGCGCCAACGATGACGAGGGGCTCCGGGACGCTCATCGTGCGGTGCTACTGCGGCGGCGGTATGCCAGGCGCGCGCGACGCAGATCCGCGGGCGTGTCGATGTCGATCGCGCTATCCGCATCGATCATCACGACCGCCGGCCGTTCGTCGAGGAGGCGGCCCTCGGCGAGCAGCGCGCGTCGCGTGGCGTAGACACCACCGGTGATCCTCAAGGCCTGGGGCGCGACCTGCCGACGTGGATCGCTCACGTTGCTGACCGCGAGCCGCAGTCGGTCCTCCTTCAGCCAGCCGACCGTCGTGATCGGGATGTCCAGCGAGGTGACGGTCGTGGCCGAACGGATCTCGGCATCGTCGAGGAGTGCGACGGTTGCATCGATGTGGGCCGATGTCCGGAGGGGCGAAGTGGGCTGGAGGGTGATCACTGGATCTGGTCGCACCCCGGCAGCTTCGAGGTGCTCGACCGCGTGCGTGATGACCGCCGTTGTGGGTGTCTCGGGTGTCGCGAGGCGGTCCGGTCGCTCGATGACCTCGACGCCGGCCTGCATCGCAAGCTTGGCCACCGCGGTGTCGTTGGTGCTGACGACGACGGCGTCGATGCGAGACGCGTCCTGCGCCGCCTGCACCGTGTGAAGAATGAGCGGGATGCCACCGAGGAGGCGT
>DATMBH010000093.1:0-17175 GCA_035559335.1 Gemmatimonadales bacterium | reverse complement strand
CCGCCGCTTCGTGCGATGCCTGCCATGCCCAGCACCACACGCAGGCGTCCAGCTGCACGTCATGCCATGCCGAAGCGAACGCCCTTGCTAGCCACACGATCGCGGACCACGGCGCGTGCGCCAGCTGTCACGGATCGCGGGCGGCGAACCTTCCGGTTTCGCGGCAGTCGTGCCTGGTCTGTCACACTGCGCAGATCAATCACGTGCCCAACCGGCCGTGCGAGAATTGCCACCGCACCGGTGCCAGAGGAACCTGATGCGATACCAAGCGCTGATGCTGGTTGTGCTGGCGCACGCCGCGCCGCTCACGGCGCAACAGGTGCGCATCCGAACCACGACGACAGCGCGGTTCATCGAATTGCGGCCCATTGCGAGGGACACCAGCGGCACCTTCCTGGCAGACTCGGTCCGCACCGCGGCGCCGATCACGGAGGACGTAGAGCTGTCCGCCTGGGGCCTGGGCGTGCAGGGGCTGCGCGCCCATGCACTACTGCGGGGACGTGGAACGCTCGGCTCGGAACTGCTCTGGCCGCGCGCCGACGATCACTTCGACATGCTCCAGGGGTTCGTGGAGTTGGAGCGCAGCCGGTGGCGCGGACGGCTGGGCCGGCAGCAGCGCTCATCGGGGCTTGGTCTGTACGCTTTCGACGGGTTGACTGCCACGGCGCGGCCGGTTCAGTCGCTGCGATTCGAGGTATGGGGTGGTCGCGGCCTGGCGCGAGGAGTCGTCGAGCCATATGGCAGCGCAGCCATCCGTGACCTCGATCCGCTTCGCCCCGGGACCGGCACCCTGCTGTTCGGCGCGTCGGTGTGGGTAGCACCGCGCGCGGCCAGCAGCGTGTCCGCCACCTGGCAACGCGAAATACTGCGCGACCGCAGCGGCCTGGTGAGCGAGCGGGCCGCGTTCGATGCGCAGATCGCGCTGGGGCCCCACCTACTGGTCTCGACATCGGCCGACGCCGATCTGGCAATGGAGGCGTGGGGCAAGGCTCGCCTAGCGGCGCTCGTCAGGCTGCCGCGGCGTGGTTGGCTGGAAATCGAAGCGTTCAGGTACCGCCCCGTCCTGGACCTGACCACCATCTGGGGCGTGTTCTCGCCCGAGTCGCACTGGGGTGCCGCAGGCACGGTGCATTGGCTGCCCAGGCCTAACCTCACGCTCCGGGCGGGCGCCGTGCTGCGCTGGGACGAACCCGAGGGCACCACCTCACCGTTCCTGGTGCTCGAGGATCGCAGCACGCAGCTGCTGGCTGGCGCGACCTTGAGAAGGGGCGAGCTGTCGCTGGACGGCACGTGGCGCCTCACAACCGGCTACGGGGGTGCGCAGAGTGCCGGCGAGGCGGGTCTGACCTTCGCGCGCGATGACCGCTGGAGCTTCGGCATGAGGGGCACCGTCTTTCAGGAGGAAGCGGCCTTCCGAGTGGCCGACGGCACCGTGTACGGCGCCGGTATCGAAGCGCGCGGCCCCCTCGGGCCCGAGACGGCGCTGCGCCTCGACTTCACCCGCTACTGGCACCGTCGCCAGCAGGGAACTGCGGGGGCGGACTGGTCCCAGACCCGCGGCGCGATCGTCATCGAGCATAGCTTCGGCGCCAGCGCCGACCGGCGCGGCGAAGTGCGCCAATGATCGCGGCCCTGCTTCTGGCACTGGCGGCGCCGCAGGGCGTCCTCGCCCAAGACAGCTTCCCGCACCTAGCGCACCGGCGCCTGTTCACGAACTGCGTCTCCTGTCACGAGGGCATCCTCACCGGCGATACCGCCACCTCGCGCCCCGCGCCTTCGTTGTGCGCCGAGTGCCACGACGGCCAGCTGTCGCGCCGGGTGAACTGGCAGCCGGCGCCGGCACGGCTCAGCAACCTCCGCCTGGACCACCGGCGCCATGCGGCGCGAGTGCAGGCGCGAGGTGATTCGGCACTGGGCTGCAACCGCTGCCACGCTGTCAACGATGGCCTACCGCTGATGCAAGTGGGCAGGGCCTCGGCGGAGCGCTGCATAACGTGCCATGCGCACCGCGCCGAGACCCACCTGGCCAGCGCCGATTGCGCGAGCTGCCACCGTTCGCTGCGCGATGCCTTCTGGCTGACGCAGTTCGACATCTCACGGTTCCCGCGGCCGGGCTCCCATGACTCCGGCTACGTGTTCCGCCACGGCGCCGAGGCCGGGAGCCAGAGTTGCGCCGTGTGTCACGCGCGCGAGTCGTGTTCCAGCTGTCACGTGAACGCAAGAAGCCTCGAGCCGATCATGCGACTGGCGGCCGACCCGCGGGTCGCGGCCTTGATGCGCGAACGGCGAGTACGCTATCCCGAACCCGCATCGCACCGCGGCGGCGACTTCATCCGGCGCCACGGACTGGTGGCCACCACCAGTGCCGCCTCCTGCGCGAACTGCCACGCGCGGCAGTCCTGCCTCAACTGCCACCGCGAGGAAGACAGGGTTCGGGTCGTGGCCCAGCTGCCGGCACGACGGAGGGGAGACGCCCCCGGAGTTGACCTCTCGGGACGTCAGCCACCCGACCACGTCCCCGGCTTCAGCGTCAGGCACGCCGTGGCTGCGGCCGGCGGGGACGCAGCCTGTAGTCGCTGCCACACCAGCTCCAGGTGTGCCAGCTGCCACGAAGCGGCCTCACGACCCGGGTTCCACCCGGCCAACTTCGCGGTCCGGCATCGCGAGGCGGCCTTCACCGCGGACGGCGAGTGCGCGAGCTGTCACCAGACCCAGCTGTTCTGCCGCGACTGCCACGCCCGTACTGGCAGCGGCACCAACGGACCGGGACTGGGACGCTACCATGACGGCCGGCCGGGCTGGCTGTTCGGTCACGGCGGCGCGGCACGCCGCTCGATCGAGACCTGCGCCGCGTGTCACCAGCAAGAGGACTGCCTGCAGTGCCACTCGGCGAGTCGCGGTTGGAGGGTCAATCCCCACGGCCGCGAGCCGGATCCTGACCTGGGACGCCGCAATGGCGCCATGTGCCGCACCTGCCACGTCGGCGGGCCACCACGGCGGTAGCGATGGGCGAGGAGCGCGTTCCCGCCTTAGCCAGCGAGTCCGATACCAACGCGTCGCTCGCGCTCGAGCCGGCCCACGTTGCGGCGCTGCTCGAGCTGTCGGCCGACGCTATCCTCACGGTATCTCCCGATGAGCGGATCACGTCATGGAACCACGGCGCGGAGGCAATGTTCGGTTACACCGCGGAGGAGGTGATTGGCCGCAGTTTCCAGATTCTGCTTCCCGATGAAGAACGTGAACGCGGCGAGCTGGAGTGGATCCACTCCACCACGCTGCGCGAGGGCTCGATCCGCGACCACGAGACCCGCCGCCGCCGCAAGGACGGCAGCGTGGTGGACGTGAGCCTGACCCGCACTGCGGTCCGCGACGAGTCCGGCACCTTGATCGGCTTCACCGCGATCCTCCGCGACATCACCTGGCGCAAGCGCTTAGAACGCGAGCTGCTAGCCGCCGAGCGCCTGAAAACCGCGGGAACGGTGGCAGCCGGCGTAGCGCACGAGATCGGAGCGCCGCTCATGGCGATCTCCATGACCCTCGACCGCGCCATGCGCAGGCGCTGCGGTGAGTGCGAGGGCGCGGGCGAGATGCGATTGGCGCAGGAGCAGACCGAGCGCATAGCCCGCCTGGCCCGTCAGTTGGTGAATTTGGCGCGTCCGCCTTCACCACAGCGTGCGCCGACCTGCATCAACGACACCATCACCGCGGCCGCGAGCCTGGTGCGGGCCACGCTGACCAGGCGTGACGTCCGGATCGTGCTCGACCTTGCCCCAGATCCGCCGCTAATCCACGCCGACGGACCGCAGCTCCAGCAGGTGATTCTGAACCTGCTACTCAACGCATGCAACGCGATGTGCGAGCACGGCGGCGAGGTGCGGGTTGTCACGACCTGGGGCGAGGCGGAACTGAGCGTCGTAGTGGTGGACAACGGTCCCGGCATCGCCGCCGACCTCCTGCCGCACATCTTCACGCCGTTCTTCTCCACGACCGGCGGCAGCGGCCTCGGGCTCGCGCTGTCGGCCCAGATAGTCCAGGCACACGGCGGCACATTGCGCGCCGAATCGGAGCCCGGCGCCGGGTCCCGGTTCACGATTACCCTCCCACGCCGGCAATGACACAGCAACTCCGGGTCCTGGTCGTCGAGGACGACGCCGTGGTCCGCGACCTGCTGGCCAGGACGCTGCACGAGGAGGGGATCGCGGTGGTGGCGGTTGCAAGCGGCGAGGCGGCGCTGTCCGAACTCGAGGCGCAGCTGTTTGACGCGGTGCTGCTGGACCTCAACCTGCCGGGAATGAACGGGATGGACGTGCTGGCGATCGGGCCCAGTCTCCAGGCCGACACCCCGTTCATCGTAATGACCGCGTTCGGCTCGGTGGACACTGCGGTCGAGGCGATGAAGAAGGGCGCCTTCGACTACATCGCCAAGCCGTTCCGTACCGACGAGCTGATGCTCACCCTGCGCCGCGCCCGAGAGGAGACGCTGCTCAGGCGCGAGGTGGCGGAGCTGAGGCGGCGGGTGCGGGGTACCGACCTCAAGGTGCAGATGGTCGGTCGCAGTTCCGGGATCGAGCGGGTGCGCGACCTAATCGCGCGCGTGGCTCCGAGCCGGGCCACCGTACTGATCACCGGCGAAACTGGCACCGGCAAGGAACTGGTGGCGCGGCTCATCCACGAGCTGTCGCCCCGTGCTGGGCGAGCCTTCGTCGCAGTGAGCTGCGCCGCGATCCCTGAGACCCTGCTCGAGGCCGAGCTGTTCGGACACCTCAAGGGGGCCTTCACCGGCGCCACGGCCAGCAAGCGAGGGCTCGTCGAGGAGTCATCCGGCGGCACGCTGTTCCTCGACGAGATCGGCGCCGTAGCGCCTGCCACGCAGGTCAAGCTGCTGCGCGTGATACAGGAACGCCAGGTGGTAAGAATCGGTGGCCGCGAGCCGGTGCCGGTGGACATCAGGCTGGTCGCGGCCACCAACCTCGACCTCGCAGAGGAGGTGGCCGCCGGGCGGTTCCGCGAAGACCTGTTCTACCGCTTGAGCGTGTTCCCGATCCGGGTTCCCGCCCTGCGCGAGCGCCGCGATGACATCCCAGTGCTCGCCGCGCACTTCCTGCGCCGGTTCGCGCAGGAGCACGGCATCGAGCCCCCGGGCATCCTGCCGAGCACGATGCGCCGGATGACGGACTACGACTGGCCGGGCAACGTGCGCGAGCTGGAGAATTTCATCGAGCGCGCCGTGATCATGCACGCGGGGGCGAAGACCATTCCCTTCGATCCCAGCGAGGGCCTGCGCCGCCGCCACGAGCACGAGATGGTGAAGGCGGCGCTTGAGGCTCGATGGGATCTCGAGCGGCTGGAGCGGGAGTACATCCTGGCCGTACTGCAGGAGGTGGGTGGCCACCAGGGTCGTGCTGCCTCCATCCTCGGCATCGACCGGCGCACCCTGTATCGGAAACTCAGGCAGTACCGCAGGGATGCGATCAACGCAGCGCTGGACCTGGCTCCGGGAGTTGAGACGCACTAGCAGGCCCCGGAGCGCGGCTGCGGGACAGGATGTCCGGCTCGGGATACGGGGATCGGGGATCAGGGAGCCCCAACCCTCGCCGTAAGCTATTCCAGCGCAATGCGCTAGGCCATCGGCTCCGGAATCGGAATCCAGAGCCATGGTGGTGGTACGCATTTCCCACTGGCCACGGGGCGATGAGTTCGTCGCTGATAGCCGCGATCCGAGACAGCAGCTGCGCCGATGTCCTTGCCAGGTGGCTGCCGGACCTCGTTGCGGCTGGGTTCCGGCGCGTCACCGTGTTCCACTCCCTGGCGCAGAACGGTTCCGGCGAGCTGGACCAACTGCGACCGGCCCTAGACCGGCTCAACCTGACGACATCCTCGCTGGGCGTGGAGACCGACCTCACACTCAAGCGCGGCGAAGCATCAGCTTGGCTGCTTGCGATGGCGGAGCTGAGACCTACCGACGTGATCGTGCTTCGACGCCGCGGCGCGGGCGCGCTGCTGGATGTGCTGGCGGAGTGGTCGCGGGTACCGGTCATCGCGCTGCCGGACGCGCGGCCGCCCGAGCCGGCGCGGGGGCTGGCCCGACCGGCACTGGTGGCGGGCTATCGCGAGGAGGTGGTTCTCGCTGTCGCACGCCGTGTCATCAGGGAGCCGGTGGTTATAGTCGCTGCCGACGCTCACCACGCTCTTCCCGAAGGCACCGGAGCGGTGATATCGGGCCCGGTTTCCGCGGGGACCCCTGCGGCGGAACTGCTGGACGGCGCTAGGTGTCCGGTATTGCTGGTGACAGACCGGGCGCTGCGCGTCGCCGCGCCGTCGAATCAGACCCGGGACAGCGCGGCGAGCGTATCGGAACCGTAGAACAGCTTGATGTACTTCGACTGGATCGGCGTGAGCCGCCGCACGGCCCAGGCCAGGTGCACGAAGTGCGGCTCCACTGCCGGGTGGAGTGGGTGCATCCCCACTTCTTCCGGCAGGTGGTTTCCCTTCTTCGCGTTGCAAGTCGAGCACGCGGTCACGACGTTGGTCCACGCGTTGGTACCGCCACGTGAGAGCGGCACCAGGTGGTCGCGCGTCAGGCACTCGCGCTCCCGCAGCGCCGACTGCGGGCGGTCGCAGAACACGCAGCGATAGTGGTCGCGCGCGAACAGGAACGTGTTGGTGACCTGGCGACGGAACCGGCGCGGCACGTGCACGAACTTCACCAGACGGATCACGTGCGGACGTGGCAGTTCCAGCCGTGCGGACCTGACGACGCGCCCGTCCTCCGCCTCAACCATTTCGGCCTTGCCGTCGATGATCAGCCGCAGCGCCCGACGCACGGGCACCATCGTGATCGGCTCATAGGAAGCATTCAACGCCAGACAGCGCACCACCTGCTCAACCCCTCCTGGAGAGCAGCCTGTGACAAAAAGCCCGTCACGCCGTGGCTAACGGGACGGGCGTGCGGGCCATTCGGCCCTCCAGTTTGCGAACGTAGCGTGAGAGTGCGCGCGGGGCAAGACAGGGGCTAGGGGCTTGGGGCTGGGGGTTGGGGGGCGCCCTAGCCTGAGCCCCTAACCCTAAGCCGCTATGCCAGTGCCTGCTCCGCTTCCGAGAGTTGCGCCTCCACCGCCGCGCGCGCGGTGCCACCGGGGAGCACACGCCGTTCCACCGAGCTCTCCGCATCCCCCAGGCGGGCCAGCAGTGCAGGAAGGCGGGCGTCTATTCCGGATGAAACGTCATTGGGAACCTGGTTTAGGGGAATTCCGCGCGCTTCGGCGACCTTCACCAGTGCGCCGACCAGCGCGTGCGCCTCCCGGAACGGGCAACCTTCGAGCACCAGCAGGTCGGCGAGGTCGGTTGCGAGCGTGGCAGCGTCCACCGCCTGCTTCATGCGCTCGGGATGGAACACCAGGCCCTCGATCACGCCCGCCAGCATCGCTGCGGCCGCCGCGGCGGAATCCAGCGCGGCGATGAGCGTGGCGTTGTTCTCCTGCAGGTCCTTCTGGTATCCGGACGGCAGCGCCTTGAGCGTAGCAAGCAGGCCGGTCAACCGCCCGATCTGCTGGCCCGAAACGCCGCGCGCCAGCTCGAGCGAATCCGGGTTGCGCTTTTGCGGCATGAGGCTGCTGCCGGTGGTGAATGGTTCGGGCAGCGAGACGAAGCCGAACTCGGCAGTCGAGAACAGCACCAGGTCTTCCGCCAGACGAGAGCCGTGCAGCGATGCCAGAGTTGCGGCGAAGGTGGACTCCACTGCGAAGTCACGATCGCCGGTCGCGTCCATGGAGTTGGGAGCGACCTGGTCGAATCCGAGTCGCCGCGCCAGGGCGGCGCGATCGACCGGGAACCCGGAGCCGGCGATGGCGCCTGAACCTAACGGCAATACCGACGCGCGGCGCCGCGCGTCGGCGATTCGCCCGCGATCCCGGACCAGCGGCCAGGCGTGGGACAGCAGCCAGTGCGCCGCACGCACCGGCTGCGCGCGCTGGGTGTGCGTGTACGACGGCATGATGAGATCAATGGTCTCGCGTGCCCGGGCCACCAGGGCGCGTCCCAAGCCGAGCAGTCCCGCGTCGAGCCGGTCCAGCGCCCGCATGGTCCACAGCCTGAGATCCGTAGCCATCTGGTCGTTGCGGGAGCGGCCGGTGTGCAGTTTGCCGGCCATCGCACCGATCGCCTCGCCTAACAGGCGCTCGATGAGGGAGTGAACGTCCTCGTCCGCCGCGGATTCGGCCTCGCCCGCCGCCAGCCGCGCCGCTACCGCGTCCAGGCCCTCCAGCATCCGCTCGCGCTCGGCCGCAGTCAGTACCCCGCAGCCTTCCAGCGCCAGGACCCATGCGCGGTTGACGTCCAGGTCCTCGCGCCACAGCCGCCGGTCAACTGGCAGACTGCGGTTCAGCCGGTCTAGCCGCTCATCCATCGGCTGCTGGAAGCGGCCGGACCAGAGGGGTGTCGGGGCTCGGGAGTCGGGGGTCAGATTCAGTTGTCAGTTGTCGGTTGTCAGTTGTCAGGGTCGAAAGATACAGCCCTGAGCCCTGACCACCGATCCCAGAGCCCTAGTCCGCTGCCTCGACCAGTCGCGCGCTCAGTCTGCGATCCCGTTCGGCGGCCGTGCGGACGGCCAGGCCGTAGAGCCGGATAAAGCCTTCGGCGTCCTTCTGGTGGTAGACGTTGTCGGCCGAGAAGGTGGCGAGGCCCTCGTCGAACAGCGAGTGCGGCGAGCGGCGGCCCTGCACCGCGACCGAGCCCTTGAACAGCTTCACGCGCACCTCGCCGGTCACGTGTTCCTGGGTCGCCCTTACCAGCGCGTCCAGAGCCTCGCGCTCCGAGGTCCACCACCTGCCGTCGTAGACGAGATCCGCATAACGGCGGCCGAGGTCGTCGGCCAGGGCGAGCGTGCGCCGGTCGAGGACCAGCTGCTCCAGCTCCCGGTGCGCCTGGAACAGCACGGTGCCGGCCGGTGTCTCGTACACGCCGCGCGACTTCATGCCCACGAGGCGGTCTTCGACGACGTCCGCCCGGCCCACGCCGTGCTCGCCGGCGATTGCGTTGAGGGTGCTTATCAGCTCCACTGGCCCCTTGCGTTCGCCGTCTAGCGACACCGGTTCGCCGCACTCGAAACCGATCGTGACGATCGCGGGTCGGCTGGGCGCGTCGGCGGGGTCGCGCGTGAGCACGAACAGGTCGGCCGGCGGCTCGCACCATGGGTCCTCCAGGATGCCGCCCTCGTGCGAGATGTGCCACAGGTTCCGATCGCGGCTCCACGGCTTCTCGGCCGTCGCTGTGGTCGGGATGTCCCTGGAGCGGAGATAGTTGATCAGGTCCTCGCGTCCCCTGAACTCCCACTCGCGCCACGGTGCGATGATGCGAAGATCGGGTGCAAAGGCCTGAAACGTCAGCTCGAAGCGGACCTGGTCGTTCCCCTTGCCGGTGCAGCCGTGCGCCAGCGCCTGGGCGCCGATGCGGCGGGCCAGCGCCACCTGGCGCTCGGCGATGATCGGACGGGCCATCGAGGTGCCGAGCAGGTAGGTGCGGGCATAGACGGCGTTGGCCTTGAGGGTGGGCCAGATGAACTCGCGCACGAACCGCTCACGCACGTCCTCGACGACGCAGGACGCGGCGCCGGAACGGATCGCCTTCTCCTCCACACCGCGCAGCTCCTCCTCGCCCTGTCCAACGTCCACCGCGATGCAGTGGACCGTGGCGTTGTAGTGCTCGCGCAGCCACGGCACGATCGCCGAGGTGTCGAGCCCTCCGGAATACGCCAGCACCACCGATAAGCCCATCTCCGCCGGTCCTCCTGTCTGAGAGATTATTCAATAGGGCGGATAAATATACGAGGGCTACGGGGTGCGGGCTAGAGGGAGAAACGCAGGAACCGGGGAGCGGGCAGCGAGGAAACCTCTGCCCTGCGCCCTACTCCCTTCTCAGCCGCTCCCAGTCGCGGCCGGCGAAACCAGGCGGCGCGGCGCCGACCGCGTGGCAGGACTCGCACGACAGTCCGCCGCGAAACAGGTGGTCGGCGTGGGTAGGCGTGCGGCCGGTGGTGGTGTCCACGCCAAGTGGCGCCTCCTCCACTCCGTAGTGACACGAGATACAGGTGCCGTCCAGGACGGGCGGCCCGAGCTGCGGCCTCGGGGGAACGGCCCGCTGCGCTGATCGATAGGCTTCGGCACCCAGGGTAACCGCGCGTCGCATCAGCCGGTCGCTCATGGCGAGGTTATGGAGCGGACCGGCGCGGTCCACGAAGTCCATCAGGCTGCGCGCCTCTTGCAGTTTCCGAGCAGCGCTGGCGGGGCTGGCGTCACTCAGCTCGCGCTGCGCGGTGGCGAGCCAGCTATTCACCGCGTCGCGTCGCCTTACGTAGCCCCGGCGCCAGCGGCTCAGAATCCCGCTCCAGGCGCCACCGTGGCAACCGGTGCAGGCTGCGGGAGTGCCGCGCAGCGAGGCGCCAGGGGCCGGCGGCGGCCGGTCTTCCGCAACGTGACAGCTGCGGCAGGTGACGCCGCCCATGAACATCGAGCTGGGGCGCATCGAATCGCCCGGCAGCAGGCCCAGCACCAGCCGCTGCTCTTCCTGGTGGACCCTCTCGTGGCAGGTGGCGCAGCTGGAGTCGGGCACGCTGTCAGCGGCCGGGACCGGCGGAGAGTGGCGCAGCGAGTGGCACGTCAGGCACTCGAGTTTCACCGACGAACTCATCGCGACGACCCGGTGCACAATCGGCTCGTGGCACGCCGTGCAGGCAACGGTGCGGTGAGCGGCATGCGTGGTGTCCGCCCGCAGCACGCTGTCGGCACGGGCCAGTTCGCGCCTGTGGTGGCACGATGCGCACCGCTCCCTGGATACCGCCGTGGTGCCCGAGCTTAGCCGGTAGTGGCAGCGGGTGCACGAGACCCTCGCGTCGCGGAGGACAGCGTGGGGCAGCTGGACGCCCTGGCTGGTGGCCCGAGTGTGCTGCGGGTTGATATGGCACATCGTACACCCGCGGTCCGAGCGGCCGGAAACCTGGTTCGAGTGGCACAGCGCGCATGCGGCGGTGCCCGCGCGCAGGATGAGCGAGTCAGGCACGTGCGTGTGGCACGACGCGCACGGCACTGCGTCGCCACTGTCGGCGCCGTGGCTGACATGGCGGAAGGCGACCATCGCGGCGCGCACGCGCTGAGGTCCGCCCGTTGTGTGACATCCCGATGCGGTGCAAGCGGCGTCCGGAACCCCGGACCTACGCGAGGGCGCTACTCCCTCCCTGTGGCAGCCCACGCAGGCGATTCGGTCGTGGGGCCCGGACCGCCCGTCGCAAGCGCTCAGCGCGCACGCCAGCGCAAGCAGTGCCCACCCGCGCGCGCCTAACAGAGCGACCCCCACAAGATGAGCCCGATCAGTCCGAGGCCCACTCCGAGCAGCATCAGGCCGGTAACGGCGGCGAACACGCTCATGGCACCGGATGGCGGCGGAGCGGGCGCGTCGGTGACCGCGCGGGCACTGGTTGGCATGCCCTCGATCTGTGGCTTCAGGCGCTCCGCCAGCTCGGGGTGTTCCTCTTCCATGTAGTGCATCGTTGCGCGGCCGTGGAACATGACTGCATCCAGCGGCCATTTGTCCGGTCGCAGGTGCACGTTGAAGAAGTGGATCATGAAGATGAACGCCGTGGCAATCATCGCCTCGTATGAGTGGACGATGATCGCCACGTTGAACAGGATTCCGGGGAAGATGTTCGCGAACAGCTTCGGCATCCACAGCATCAGTCCCGTGAAACCGATCACCCCAACGCCCCACAGCTCGGCGAAGTAGTCGAACTTCTCCATGTAGCTGTAGCGCCCGAACCGCGGCCGCGGCCCCTTGCGCAGGAACCACTTCACCATGGCCACGATGTCACGCACGTCGCGCATGGAGAACAGGATCGAATCCGGCCCGGTGAGGGCGGCCCGCAAATCCCGGGCGCGAACCAGCCTCAGGGTTACGTGCGCGGCGTACAGCGCGAAGTAGCCGAATACGAACCCGCCCGCGATGCGGTGGATCAAGCCGGCGGTCTCCACGCCTCCCAGCAGCCTCGCCAGTCCCGGCGCCCACGCGGCGCAGCTGAACCGCAGCGGCAAGCCGGTTATCACCAGCACGAAGAAGGTGGCGACTATCAGCGCGTGTATGATCCGGAACACCGCACCGAACCGCCACACGAACGGCCCGTGGCCGCGCAGCGCCGCGTCCATCGGGACCCGTGGCCGCGTGCTGCGGCGCGGCGCAGCGGCAAGGCGTGCCTTGCGGTCCTGCCACGAGCGCCGGTACCACAGCAGCGTGTGCGTGCCCCACACGACCATCGTCCCGAACAGCACCGTCGTCATGAACGCCCACACGTAGAACAGCAAGGGGTTGGCGGCCCGGTCCGTCGGATCCGCGTGTGGCTGATAGCCGGCGAAGTTAGCGCTGGCCCCGGTGTGGCAGTTGCGGCAGGTAGCCAGGCGGTTGGCCGGCGACACCGACGAGCTCGAATCGGTGCGAGGCAGCACCGAGTGGGCAGTGTGGCAGTCCGCGCATTCGGCCGCTTCGAGCGAGCCCACCCTCGAAGCCTGGCCGTGGTAGCTATCCCTGAAGGTGTTGCCGTAATCCTCATGGCAGCGCATGCAGGCGTCGGCCACCGCGAAGCGCCAAGCGGGATCCGCAGCGCGGCGGATGCCGTGTTCGCCATGGCAGGAAACGCAGGTCGCCGCTGGCTCCGGACCGATGGGCGCTTCGCCGGCAGCCTGTCGGGAGGCCGCGGCGCCGTGCGAGTCTCTCCAATACGTCGCCGCGACGTCCCGGTGGCACTGGGAGCAGGCGCGGGCCAGCGCGACGTCAATGAACCTCGTCGCGTGGTCCGGCACCGGTCTCATATCGTGATCGCCGTGGCACCGCGTGCACGCGATCGAATCGGCGTGCACGTCCAGGCCCGCGGTCCGCACCGCCTGCTCGTGGCACCGCAGGCACGCCGCCCGCATCAGCGCGCGCCCCTCGGCCGTGGGTAGAAAGCCGGAACGCGCCACCTCGTGCCCGCCGTGGCAGTCAACGCACGAGGCGGCTGCCGAATCGGGGGTAGCCGGGCGGTGCACCCCGCGGCGCCACGCCGAATCGACCGCGGCGTGGCAGCGGCTGCACTCGACGGTCCGCGCCGACAGTGGTTCGTGCGGGTAGGATTGCACCCCGAGGTGACAAGACGCACACGCCACATTCGCGTGCGGTCCGCCAGTCAGGTTCGCGCGGGTAACGACGAGGTCATCGCCTACCCTTCCCTCGTGCGCCACCTGGAGCAGGAACTCGCGGCTGCTGTGACAGCGGCCACACTGCTGCGGCGCCTGCGCGCGCAGCGGTGCGCCCGAAAGCGCCAGGAAGATCAGCGCCGGGAGCGTTGGGCGCATTAGCATAGCTGCACCCACATGACCATCCCTACGATCACCAGGCCCGCCGCTAGCGCTCCCAGGCCGCCCACCGCGGCAACGTATGTCATCCAGCGCGGCGGAGGCGGCGCTGGCAGATCCGGAACCGCGGCCCTGCTGACCGGCAGGGAAGAAACATCGGCGAGCACTTCGGCCATGCCGGCGCGCTCCCTCAGCAACTCCCCGGCCCGCACCCGGCCCGTGAACATGACCCCGTCCATCGGGAACTTGTCGGGCCGGATGTGAACGTTGAAGAAGTGAATCAGGAACATGAAGCCGGCGGCGAGCAGGGCTTCCTCGGAGTGGAGGATAGCCGCCACGTTGAAGGCCCAGCCCGGCAGTACCGCGGTGGCCACGCCTGGGAACCAGCGCACCAGCCCGGAGCCGCCGAGCAGCACGATCCCCCAGAATGCGCCGAAGTAGTGGAACTTCTCGTTGTATCCGTAGCGGCCGAACCTAGGAAATGGCGCCTTTCCGAAGAACCACTTCCACATCTGGAGGAAGTCCCGGAAGTCGCGCGGCTGTGGCACCATGGAGTCCGGGCCCCACAGCATGGACTTCCGGTCTTTGCTGCGCGCGAAGCTCACTGCCAGCTGGCCGAGGTGCCACAGGAAGTAGCCCACCGTTATGGCGCCCGCGACGCGATGAATGATGCCCGCCACCCTGGTGCCGCCCAACAGCGCCATCAGCCCCGGCGCCCACACTGCGCAGGAGAACCTCAGGGGAAGGCCGGTGATGACCAGCGCGAAGAAGCTCACCACCGAAATCCCGTGGACCAGGCGATGAGCGAGTGTGAACCGCCACACGTACGGTCCCTCTCCGCGGTCGGCGCTGTCGAGCGCCACGCGCTGCTGTTCTCGGGGCGGCAGGCCGAGGGCGAGGCGTCGCCTGCGCTCCTGCCAGCGCAGCTCGAGCAGGCGCTTGAGCCAGAACACAGTGTGCAGGCCGAACACGGTGAACACCGAGAACAGCAGCACGTCCATGAACAGCCAGGTGCCGAAGATCGCGAGGCCCTCGTCGGGGCTTTGAGGCCGCACGTGCGAGCGGTACTGCACGAAGCTGGGCCGGCTCGCGGCGCGATGGCAGCGACCACAGGTGCGGCTCAGCGCCTCGGCGTGCGTGGATGCCCGCGGGTCGGTCGAGTGGAAGATCCGGTGTCCCGTGTGGCAGTCGTCGCAGCGCGCCGCGCGGAAGTAACCGAGACGCGTTGCCCGACCGTGGTACGTGTCGCCGTAGGACTCGCGCTCCGCGCGGTGACACGACCCACATAGCTCCACCAGGCCCACCTCGCGCTCCAGCTTCCGGGCCGGCTGCATGCCGTGCCCGCCGTGGCAGGCGACGCAGGTAGCGGCGGTGTCACCGTGGATCGCGCGCTCGCCGCGCGCCTGGGCCGCGGCGGCCAGGCCGTGCACGTCCACCCGGGCCATGGTTGCCACCGAGTCGTGGCACGCTGCGCAACGCTCCGCAACACCTAACGGAATGCCGTTGGTCGCCGGGTCGCGCACCGGCTGGATCATATGGGCGCCATGGCACGAGGCGCAGTTCACGCGGTCGCGGTGCACGTCGCCCGGCGGCAGCACCCGGTCGCCATGGCAACTGACGCACCGTGCCGTGAGCTGGCGCAGCCCTGAACCAGACTCCAGCTCCAGGGCGCGCAGCGCCCCGTGGGTACCATGGCAGCTCACGCAGCTCGCACCATCGCGCGCTGGCGAGCCGCCCGCCGCAGCGGGCGTGCGCTGGTAGTGCGGGCCGGCGCGCCACAGGGAGTCAGCCTCCTGGTGGCAGGTTGCGCAGGGAACCGTGGCCCGCGGGTCCTGCGGGTGCGGCAGCAACCCCGGAATCGGGTGACACCGGATGCACGGAACGGCCTCGTGCGCCGTGCCGCGCAACGCTTCGCGCGAGACCAGCAGCGAGTCCACTGACCAGCCCACAGGCACCCGCTGCGCGAGCACCTCGCGCTCGCCGTGGCAGCGCTCGCACTGCGCGCTCTGGCGCAGCTCGGCGGAGGCCTGGGCGCGGATCGGACCGACACCGGCCGCGGCAAGCAGGGCCGCAACCAGCAGCCCCCAACGCTTCATGCGAGTCCTGATCTGGTGCCGGCTGATACCTAACGCAATTGCGGCGCGCGACTGGTTGCCACCGGCGCGCTCCAGAGCCTCGACGAGCAGCCTGCGCTCGGCTTCCTCCAGTGCGCCAAGCTGACCGGACGGCGCCGGGAGTGATTCGACCATCAGCTCGCGCGGCAGCTCGGCGAGGCCGATGGTCTCGCCCTCGGCCAGCAGCACCGCGCGCTCCATCACGTTGCGCAGCTCCCGCACGTTGCCGGGCCACGAATAGCGCTGCATCCTGGCCAGCGCCTCAGGAGACACCTCGCGCACCTTGCGACCGAACTCGCCGTTGAAATGGTCGAGGAAGTGCTTGACCAGCGGCACGATGTCTTCGGGCCGTTCCCGCAGTGGCGGCAGCACTATGGGGACCACCCTGAGCCGGTAGAACAGGTCGGCGCGAAACCTCCCAGCCGAGACTTCCCTGCCCAGGTCGCGATTGGTGGCCGCCACAATCCTGACGTCAACTCTCAGATCGCGCGTGCCTCCCAACCTGCGGAACGTCTTCTCCTCGATGAACCGCAGCAGCTTCGCCTGAACCCCAGGCGTCAGCTCTGCGATCTCGTCCAGGAACAGCGTGCCCCCATCGGCCATCTCGACCAGGCCCCGCTTCGCCGTTCGGGCATCGGTGAAGGCGCCCTTCTCGTGCCCGAACAGCTCCGACTCCATCAGGGTCTCCGGGAGCGCCGAGCAGGTGACGTTGAGGAACGGCCCGCGCGTGCGACTGCTTAACCGGTGTAGCGCCTGCGCCGTCGCGCCCTTCCCGGTGCCGCTCTCGCCCTCGATCAGGACGGTTGTGTCGGTGGGTGCCAGCCGGCGCAGCAGCGAGAACACTCGCTGCATCGCCGGCCCTTCTCCGACGATCGTGGACCCGCCGATGCTGGAGCGCTCGCGCAGCGCGGCCACCTCGCGACGCAGCACGGTCATCTCCAAGGCGTGCGCCGCGGTGGCCAGGGCACGCTCGAGCGTGAACGGCTTCTCCAGAAAGTCCCGCGCGCCGAGCTTCAGCGCCTCGACGGCAGCGCTCACTGTGCCGTGCGCCGTCATCACAACCCACACCGCGTCGCGGTGCGTCGCCTCCTCACGGAGCAGCGCCAGGCCCTCACCGTCAGGTAGTCGCAGATCTAGGAACACCAGGTCCGGCGGCGCCGCATCGAGCGAGGCCCGCGCTTCGGCCAGTGTCCCAGCGGTGGCCACGTCGTAGCCCTCCCGCGAGAGCCGCTCGGCGAGCACGCTGCGAAGCAGTGCATCGTCCTCGACGATCAGGATTCTGTCGGCCTTCACGGCAGCTGCTCCGTTCCGGGCGGCCTGGACGGAAGCCGCACGTGGAACACGGTGCCGCGACCCGGCTCGCTCTCCACGTCCAACTGCCCGCCGTGGGCAGCGACCACCCTCGCC
Organism: Gemmatimonadales bacterium; assembly: GCA_035559335.1. GTDB lineage: Bacteria > Gemmatimonadota > Gemmatimonadetes > Gemmatimonadales > JACORV01 > DASXPG01. Next base: position 284 of record DATMBH010000093.1, on the reverse strand, counting down.
ACCAGTGGCAGCCCGAGTCCGGTTCCGCCCGGCTTGGTCGAGAAAAAGGGTTTCAGAATGCGGTTCAGGTTCTCGGCGCTGATCCCAACGCCGGTGTCTTGTACGCTGAGAGCGACTTCGCCGTCCCGTGCTTCGGTTGCTACGCGCAGCGTGCCGCCTCCCGGCATCGCCTCTACCGCGTTGGTCAGGAGGTTGAGCACCGCCTGCTCGAGACGGCCGGCGTCGGCCATGATCACCGGATCGCGCGGGTCGTATGCCCGCTCCAGCCTAACGCGTTCCGCGCC
>DATMBH010000092.1:0-6024 GCA_035559335.1 Gemmatimonadales bacterium | reverse complement strand
GAACGGGCGCGCGGGGCGAAGGGCGCGGGGCGCTATTCGCGGTGGATCGCATCGAGGGCCAGATCGCCGTAGTGGTGGGAGACGACGGGAAGGCTCATGATGTGGCGCGCTCCGAGCTGCCCCAGGGGACGCGGGAGGGCTCGGTGCTGCGCGCTCCACTGCTGGCGGATGGCTCGGTGGACTGGAGTCACGCGCGCCTGGACGAGGCGGAACGGAAACGCCGCCTGGCTGAGTCCCGCGAGCGCCTGGACCGGCTGCGGTCCCGTGACCCCGGCGGGGACATCGTGCTGTAAGAGAGGACCGCATGTCATCTGCATCGCATCAGGATCAGTACGACGTCGTGATAGTGGGCTCGGGCGCCGGTGGCGGCATGGCCGCCTACGCCCTCACGCGCTCGGGCGCGCGGGTGTGCGTGTTGGAGGCCGGTGGCCCGTGGGACAACGCCACCGACAGCGCGATGATGACGTGGCCCTACCAGACCCAGCGCCGCGGCGGCTGGATCCCGACCCGGCACTTCGGCGAGTTCGACGCGTGCATCGGCGGCTGGGACCTGGAGGGCGAGCCGTACACCCGCGCTCCCGGGACGAACTTCTCGTGGTGGCGCGCCCGCATGGTGGGCGGCCGCACCAACCACTGGGGCCGCATCTCGCTGCGCTTCGGTCCCGACGATTTCCGCCGTGGCGACCTGGATGGCCTCTCTCCCAACTGGCCGCTGACCTACGAGGACATCCGGCCCTACTATGACCGGCTCGACCGATTGATCGGCCTGTTCGGCAGCGTGGAGAACCTGCCTAACCAGCCGGACGGCATCTTCCTTCCGCCGCCGCGGCCGCGGGCCTACGAGTTGCTGGTTATGGAAGCGAGCCGCCGGCTCAACATCACCTGCGTGCCGGCGCGGCTCTCGATCCTGACGCGGCCGGTGGGCGGCCGCCAGGCGTGTCACTACTGCGGCCAGTGCAACCGCGGCTGCTCGGTGCACGCCAACTTCTCCAGCACCAACGTGCTGTTCCCCCCCGCGCGCCAAACCGGCCGGCTCACTATGGTGACGGGCGCCATGGCGCGGGAAGTAACTACCGACGAGCGGGGTCGCTGCACCGGCGTCAACTACATCGACAAGGCGACCGGCCAGGATCGGCACGTACGCGCGGCCGTCGTGGTGCTGGCCGCGAGCGCGTACGAGAGCGTGCGGATCCTGCTAAACTCCCGCTCTTCGCGCTTCCCACAGGGCTTGGCGAACTCCAGCGGCCAGCTGGGCAAATGGTTGACCGACACCACCGGCACCGACGTCGCGGGGTTCATCCCACGCCTGGTGGGACGGATGCGCTACAACGAGGACGGTGTGGGCGGCGGCCACGTGTACATGCCGTGGTGGCTCGACAATCGCCGGCTCGACTTTCCCCGCGGCTACCACATCGAGGTGTGGGGCGGCTACCACCAACCGGGGGCTGGCTTCATGGGAGGGATCCACCGCTATCCGAACGGCGGCGGTTACGGTGCCGCCCTCAAGGAGGATTACCGCCGCTACTTCGGCAGCACCATCGGCTTCTCCGGGCGCGGCGAGATGATCCCTAACGAGCATAGCTACTGCGAGTTGGACCCCGAGGTCCGCGACCGCTGGGGCATCCCGGTGCTGCGGTTCCACTGGCGCTGGACCGACTACGAGTACAACCAGGTGCGCCACATGCAGCAGACCTTCCGGGCTTTGGTCGAGGCGATGGGCGGCGAAGTGTTCTCTCCAATGCCTACCCGGGAGCAGGGCTACGGCATCGCCGCCGGCGGAACGATCATCCACGAGCTGGGCGGCGCGCGCATGAGCACCAACCCGCGCGACGGCGTGCTCAACCAGTGGTGCCAGGCACACGATGTGCCTAACCTGTTCGTGGTGGATGGCGCCCCGTTCGTTTCCCAGGCGGACAAGAACCCGACCTGGACCATCATGGCGCTGGCCTGGAGGGCATGCGACTACATCGCCAGGCAGAGAAGGGCGAGGGCGCTATGAGGCAGGGTCCCGGAGCTGGGGGTCGGGGGTCGGGGCCGGGCCGGCGTGAGTTCATCGGTGCCGGTCTCGCGGCTGGATACGGGCTCGCCACGCCGGCGTGGGCGAAGGTCCGGCGCGAGATCGCGCAGGGGCAGTGGGCGCCGCGGTTCTTCAGCGCCCCGGAGCTGGAGACATTCCGCGTGCTGGCGGACTTGATCATCCCACGGGATGATCGCTCGGGGAGCGCCACCGAGGCCGGCGTGGTGGAGTACGCGGACTTCGTGCTCTCGGAGTCCAACGATCGCACGAAACAGCTCTGGCGCGACGGCTTCGCCTGGCTGGACGCCGAGTGCTGGCAGCGGTTTGGCGCCCGCCGCTTCGTGTCCTGTACGCCGGAGCAGCGCACCCAGGTGCTGGATGACATCGCCTGGCCACGCCGCGCGCGGCCGGAGTTCCGCGAGGCGGTAAACTGGTTCAACCGGGTACGCGACCTGGTCGGCGGCGGGTTCTTCTCGAGCCAGATGGGCGTCGAGGACATCCGCTACATCGGCGGAGTGTTCAATCCCAGGTGGGAGGGTGCGCCGCCGGAGGCGCTGCGCGAGCTGGGAGTGAGTTACGAGGATTGGGAGCGGAGATACTGAGGACACAGAGGGCACATGGCGCCGAGACGGTTGGGGGTGGGGTTCATAGGCAGCGGGTTCAACACGCAGTTCCATCTGCGGGCCTGGCAGGGGGTGCGCGATGCGGATGTGCGCGGCATCTGGAGCCCCACGCGCGCCAACGCTAGTGCGACCGCGCGGCTGGCGCACGAGCTGGACGTGGGTCCGGCCAGGGCCTATCGCTCGATCGCGGACATGGTGGCCGACCCCGAGATCGACGCCATCTGGCTGTGCGGGCCCAACCACGCCCGCATCGAGAACGTCGAGGAGATCGTGGACACGATCTCCCGCGGCAAGGGCGAGCTGCGCGGCATCGCGTGCGAGAAGCCGTTGGCCCGCAACGTAGCCGAGGCGCGCCGGGTTGCCGAGCTGGTGAAGTCCGTCGGGCTGCGCCACGGCTACCTCGAGAACCAAGTGTTCGCCCCCCAGGTGGAGTACGGCCGTGCGCTGCTGTGGGCGCGCGGGGCGAAAATCTCCGGGCGCCCCTACCTGGCGCGAGCCGCAGAGGAACACAGCGGGCCGCACAAGCCATGGTTCTGGCAGGGCAAGCTTCAGGGCGGCGGGGTGTTGAACGACATGATGTGTCATTCGGCGCTGGTCGTCAGGCACCTGCTCACGGAGCCGGGCCAACGGCTTGCGACGGTGAAGCCGAGGCGCATAACGGGACATATCGCCTCGCTGAAGTGGACCCGCGACGGCTACGCGTCCCGCCTGGCGAAGCTGATGCCGGGCGTGAACTACCGCCGCGCTCCCGCCGAGGACTTCGCCAGCGTCCAGATCGAGTTCCAGACGGCCGACGGCTACACCGTGCTGGGCGAGGCCACGACCTCGTGGAGCTTCGTGGGCGCCGGCCTGCGCCTGTCGGCGGAGCTGCTGGGCCCTGAGTACTCGCTGTCGTGGAACACGCTCGACTCGGGGCTCAAGCTGTTCTTCAGCCGTGAGGTGAAGGGCAGGGCGGGCGAAGACCTGGTGGAAAAGCAGAACGCCGAGACGGGGCAGATGCCGGTGGTCGCCGAGGAGTGGGCGGCCTATGGCTACACCAGCGAGGACCGTCACTTCGTGCGCGTGTTCCTCGGCAAGGAGAAGCCGCGGCTCACCTTCGACGACGGCGTCGAGGTGGTGCGAATGCTGATGACGGCCTACATGAGCGCCGAGCAGGGGCGGACGCTTACGTTCCCTCCGCGCGGGCTGGCTGAGTTCGTGCCCGCGGTGGCGCGAGGAGCGTGGAGGCCGTGAGGACAGTGGGACGGTGGGACGGTGGGACAGTGGGACGGAGTGCGGGCGCATGAGGCGGGTGGTGCTGATGGTGGCCGTTCTACAACCACTGCTCCGGCCGTCCCTGCTGTCCGCACAGAACTGGCCGGTCCACTCCCTCGATCGCCCTCGACCTAGGGTCGTGGAGCCGGGGCCGGCCAGTCTGGTCCCGGCGCGGCCGCCGAGCGATGCGGTGATACTGTTCGACGGGCGCAACCTGCTGGAGTGGGAGCACGAGGGAGGCACGCCGGCGCGGTGGGCGGTGCGCGGGGAAGCATTCGAGGTCGTCCCGGGAACTGGCAGCATCCGGACCCGGCGCGCGTTCGGGGATGTTCAGCTGCACATCGAGTGGGCCGCTCCGGTCCCGCCGCGCGGCACTGGCCAGGGGCGCGGCAACAGCGGCGTGTTCCTGATGGGCTACTACGAGGTCCAGATCCTGGACTCGTACGGGAACGATACCTACGCCGACGGACAGGCGGCCGCGCTGTACGGCCAGCAACCACCGCTGGTGAACGCCAGCCGTCGGCCCGGTGAATGGCAGACCTACGACATCTACTTCACCCGCCCGCGGTTCGCGCCTGACGGCACCCTGCTGGACTCAGCGCGCGTGACGGTCGTGCACAACGGCGTCCTGGTGCACCACGCCGTGGCGTTCCAAGGGCGCACCGCCCACCAGCGCCGCGCCAGCTACGAAGCGCACCCGGACCGCCTGCCCATCTTGCTTCAGGATCACGGTGACCGCGTGCGGTTTCGTAACGTGTGGGTGCGGGATCTGACCGGAATGCCGTGACGCCCGAGCTGTCGCACCGCGTCCTCCAGCTGGCCGAAGTCGTCAATCACGAACAACACGTTCTGCAGCCGATCTATGACGAACGGCTGCTCCAGCACGGCAGCGACGTCGAACGGACGGCGCTCGCAGGTCGGCCCGAGCGCGTTGTTAGCGTCGGCGTGCGAGGAAATCAGGCCTGATCCAAACACCCTGATCTCACCTTCCTCGCGCACCAGACCGAACTCGACCGTGAACCAGAACAGCCGTGCGAGTCGTTCGGTCTCGGCCTCACCGGTCACGGTACGGGCAATGCGACCGAAGCGCTGGAGGAACTCGGCGAACACCGGATGCGCGTGCAGCGGGACGTGACCGAAGACGTCGTGGAAGATGTCCGGCGCTTCGATGTAGTCGAGCTGGGTGCGGGGACGAATGGTGACAACCGTGGGGAATCTCCGTTCTGCGAGGCAAGCGAAGAAATCGAGGGCAGGGAGGAATCCCGAGACCGGGACTGCTTTCCACCCGGTGAGCTTAGCGAGCCTGCGATTGACGTCGGCCAGATTCGGCACGCGGTCGGGTTCGAGGCCGATGGCGTCGGCTCCCTCCAGGAAGATGCGGCTTCCAGTGGTCCGGAGCGCGTTCATTCTCCGCTCGTAAAGCGTGGCCCACACCCCGTGGTGCTCTTCGGTGTACTCGCTCCAGTGCTGCTGAATGAAAAACGACGTCGCGCTCTGCACCTGGACCTCCGCGTGATGGTGAAAACAAAGCGGCCCGTGGTTTCCCACGGGCCGCCGAGAGCACTTGTGGCGCGCGTTCAGCCGCGCATACGCCTCTGGCGTCGGCCCGTGGTGTGGGTCGGATACCAGTAGCAATAGGTGCGGCTGGCAGTCACCATGATTGAGTCTGCTAGTGGCGACAGCGCGGCGTCAAGGGCACGTCGCCCCATCCTCTATAGCCTCCACCCCTGCCGGTACGGCGGATCGATGAACTCCGCTGGCACGCTCGAAGTGAACTGGCCGGTCTCCGGATTCAGCTCCAGCGTTGTGCCCATGCGCTGGGCGATGCAGCCCAGCAGCACCATTTCGGTCAGACCCGTGGCGTGGCCGGTGAAGTCGGAGCCCGCGCGGGTGCCGGAAGTGATGGCGCCGATCCATTCATGGTACACCCCGCGGGTGCGCGGATAGCGCTGCTCCAGCGGCCGTTCGGTGACCTGCCTCATCCGCTCCGCGTTCAGCAGCCGCGGGTTCTCGCCGTACACTCCGGCCACCAGCCTGCCGTCGTCACCGATCCACAGCTGCCCGCCGTCCTCGGCGAACGGCCACGGACGGTCCGCCGGCCAGTCGGCTGGTTTCGGCGGTACCAGCGCC
>DATMBH010000091.1:0-5828 GCA_035559335.1 Gemmatimonadales bacterium | reverse complement strand
TGCCAGGCCGTGGCGGACATTTTCGGGGTCGAGGCGGTTCCGGTGAAGGGGGAGGGAGCTGCCCTGGGCGCCGCGATCCATGCCGCCTGGGTGTGGTACAAGGAGAATGGTGAGGCCCGATCCCTCGCTGAGGTCGCCGAGCCGCTGGTGGAGCTGGACGAGGGCAGACGCGTCCGGCCCAGGCCGGAGTACGCCGAGACCTATCGCGGCCTTTCTAGACTGTTCCGCGCCCTGTCCCGCCGCGCCCGCGGCCTGGATGCAGAGGACCCCATTGCGCTCCAGCTCCGTCCTGGTTTCTAATCCGTCCCACTGTCCCACCGTCCCACTGTCCCACTGTCTTCGGAGATTCAATGTCCACTCGCGTTCTTTTGATGGGTCTGGGTCCTATCGGCGCCGCGGTAGGCCGCCAGCTGGCGAGCCGCCGCGGATTCAGGCTGGTCGCGGCCGTGGATATAGATCCGGCCAAAGTCGGAAAGGACGTCGGCGAGCTGCTCGGGCTCGGTCGCAGCCTCGGCGTCAAGGTGGTGAGCGACGTAGCTGCGGCCGTGAAGAAGTCGAAGCCGCACGTCGCGGTGCTGTGCACCACTTCGTCGCTGAAAGCGGCCGCCCCGCAGTTCGAGTCGGTGTTGAAGCTGCGCGTGCCGGTGGTTTCGACCACCGAGGAGCTGGCCTACCCGTGGCGGACCAATCGCGCCCTGGCGAAGCGGCTCGATGCGGTGGCGCGGAAGGCCAAGGTCGCCATCGTCGGCACCGGCGTGAACCCAGGCTTCGCGATGGACGCGCTGCCCATAGCGCTCACCGGCATCTGCGAGCGGGTGGACTCGATCCGGGTGGATCGGATTCAGGACGCGCGTATCCGGCGGCTGCCGTTCCAGAAGAAGATCGGCGCCGGCATGACGCTGCAGGAGTTCGAGCGCCACGTGGCGAGCGGCACCGTCAGGCACGTGGGACTCACGGAGTCCATCGCGATGATCGGCGATGCGATGGGCTGGAAGCTGGACCGCATAACTGACGAGATTGCCCCGAAGATCGCCGAGGCGGCCGTCTCGAGCGAGTTCCTGGACGTCGAGCCCGGGCGGGTGTGCGGCATAATCCAGGACGGCCGGGGCTGGCGGGGCGGGGAAGTGGTGGTGGAGCTGCACATGGAAGCCTACCTCGGCGCACCCGAGACCTACGACGCCGTGCACGTGAAGGGCTCGCCCGAGCTGCGCGTGAAGGCAACCGGCGGCTTCCACGGCGACGTCGCCACCGCCTCGATCGCTGTGAACACCGTGCCGAAGGTGCTGGCGGCCTCGCCCGGCCTGCACACGATGCGCAGCCTGGCGCTGCCTTCGTTCAGCGGCGCCTAGCGGTAACCTGAGGCCTGCAGCTCGAGTAGCTCCTCGCTAGCGCGAGCCCGATCACCAGTACGGCGACGATCCCGGATTTCCACGATCGCTCCGCTACCTGACCGAGCTCAGAACCCCTGGAGCGCGCCGGCTTCAGTGGGGAACACCGCGAGGATCGTCGAGAACCCGGAGATCTCGAACACCTCCCCGACGGTCTCGTTGAGGCCGAACAGCCGCAGCGCGCCCCCCGCCGCGCTCAGCCGCTTGGCCGTGCCCAGTAGGACCCGAAGGCCGGCGCTGCTGATGTAGTCGAGCGCCGTGAAGTCGACGGCGACCTTCCGCCCGCCGCTCGCGAGAACCGTGTCGAACGCCTGCTGCGCCTGCGGCGACGTGTTGCTGTCGAGATTCCCCGCAATCGCGACAATGGTGATGTCGCGCTCGGTGCGCGTCGTGATGTGCATCAACCTCCCTCCGCGATGACGCCCAGTCGGCTCACCTGCCAGGAACTTCGAGACCACAACCACGTTGCGATCGGCGCGGCGCTGATAGCTTACCTCGTCCACCAGCTGGCGAACCAGGTGAATGCCGAGACCGCCGATCGGCCGCTCGTCCACCGGGAGCGTGGTGTCGGGAGCGCTGGCGGCCAGGGGATTGAACGGCTTGCCGTCGTCGCTGATGGTCATGGACAGCCGGTCCGGGCCCAGTTCGACATCCATGGTGACGCTGCCCTCGCGCTCGGCGAGAGCGTAGCGGATCGCGTTGGTCAGCAGCTCGTCCAGGACCACGTTCATGCTGCGGCGGACGGCGGCTGGCAGGCCGTGCGCATCCGCGAACTCGGCGAAGGCCGCACTCGCCCTTGCGGCCCCACCGGGATCGGCGCCTATCGTAAGCTGCAGGCATGGCCGCATCTGCCCTCCGCCCTCCGCCCTCCTACCCAGCTTACCTAATATGGGCTGGCCCCTCCGAGTCCGCCCCTCGGTCCGGGGGGCGCAGCCAGGCGGCCCAGGCGCCGGCCCATTTGCCGGGGGGCCACTGAGGATGCACGTTTGCCCGGGCACCAGGGGCCGGCGCCGCCGGTCCTCCCCCCAACTCCAACCTTGGGCGGTCTGAGTTGTATTTGGAAGAGACACCTGTTGCGACCGACGAACTGGACCGCTCGCTCGTCCGGCGGTTCCTGGGGGGCGAACGCGAAGCGGCCGCCGCGCTGGTAGATCTCTACCAGCAACGGCTGTTCAATCTCGCGCTGCGGATGCTCGGAAACATGCAGGACGCCGAGGACGTGACGCAGACGGTGTTCGGCAAGGTGTTTCGCAAGCTGGGGACCTACGACCCGAAGTACCGGTTCTTCAGCTGGATCTATCGCATGACCGTCAACGAGTCGATGAACGCGCTCAAGCGCCGGAAGCGGACGGTCACGCTGGAAGATCAGCTCGCGATTCCGGCGCCGGGTGCAACGGCGGACGGCGCGGCCGAGGCGGAGGATCAGGTTGGCAGGGCGCTGATGAGCCTCAAACCTGACGACCGGGCAGTGCTGGTGTTGCGGCACTTCGTTTCCTTCTCGTACCAGGAGATCGCGGACGTGCTGGAGATCCCGGTCCGAACCGTGAAGTCCCGCCTGTTCGAGGCACGTGAACGGCTGCGGCATACGCTTCGCGCACAAGGATCGTAGCCATGCTAAAGCGGGACCAGATCGAGCTCATCAATCGTGAGCTGGATGGAGAGAACTCGCCGGACGCCAGTGCCGCGTACCGGCAGCTGATTCAAAAGGATCCGGAGGCAAGGGCGTTCGACGCCGATCTGCGCCGCATCGCGGTGCTCATGGGTCGAGTGGAAGAGCGCGCACCGCCGCCGTATCTGAAGCAGCAGATCCTCGACGCGCTGTCACAGCCGGCGCGGGCGTCACCGGGGACCGCGATGGTTCGATGGGCTGTGTCCCAGCTGCGGCTTGTCAGCGAGCGAATGGAGGAGGCGATCATGACGAAGAAGGCGATCATCATCGGGACCACTGCGGTAGCGGTAGTAGCCATCATCGGCGCCATCGTGGTCGGCTATCCACCGGGGGGCGGCGAAGCCGGTACGATCGGCGGCGGCGACTCGATTCCCGGAGTCCAGCAGGCTGCACGGTACCGGGGCCGGACCATGACCCAGGCCGACGTGACGCTGGAAAACCCGGACATCCAGGTGCTGTTCCAGAATGACCGGATCCTGCGCCTGGTGCAGAGCGAGCTGTTCCGTGAGTTGATGCGCGATGAGGCGTTCCGGGCGCTGCAGGCCAGCGAGGCCTTCCGCCAGGTGATGGCCAGCGAGGCCTACCGAGTGATCATGGCCAGTGAAGCTTACCGTGAGCTGATGGCTAGCGAAGCCTACCGCGAACTTGCGGCCAACGAGGCGTTCCGCGAGCTGATGGCCGAGGAGGCGTTCCGGGAGCTACAGACCAGCCAAGCCATGCGGGAGCTGCAGGCGAACGAGGCGTACCGCGAGCTGATGGCGAGCGCGGCGTTCCGCCAGCTGCAGGCGAACGAGGCGTTCCGGGAGCTCCAGGCCAACGAAGCGTTCCACCAGCTCATGGCCAACGAGGCGTATCGCGAGCTCATGGCTAACGAGGCGTACCGCAACCTCATGGCCAACGAGGCCTTCCGGGAGATCATGGCCAATGAGGCCTACCGGCAGCTCCAGGCGGCCGAAGCGTTCCGCGCCATTTCCCGCAGCGTGGAACTGTCCGAGGCGTTCCTGACCCAGGCCTCGCGCGTGCAGCAGTGATCTCTCTTGCCTGACTTCACCCGGTCATCCGGGTGAGGTGGTTTAGCGGCGGCGGTCCCGGCTCGCTCTAACGGGAGTCGGGACCGCCGCGTACATTCCGGCACACCTGCAATGCACCAAACCCGATTCCCGCCGGCTCTGGTCCTCCTCGCATGCGTGGGGGCGGCGTCACCGGCCCGTCTGGAGGCGCAGTTCCAGACGCTCGAGACCGACGAGCTGCGGCTGGTGTACACCTCGCCGCTGCAGTCGTACTTGGTGCCTCAGGTGACGCGGAGCTTCCGGAACTCGCTGCAGTTCCATCGCCGGCTCTTCGACTACACGCCGAGGGGCAGGATCAACGTGCTGATGCACGACCTGTGGCACTACGGCAACGCGGGGGCTCGGCCGGTTCCGGAGAACCACATAACCGTCGGGATCGCGCCGTACGCGCACGACTACGAGTCGGCGCCTGCCCCGGAGCGGATGGCCTCATCGCTGAACCACGAGATGGCCCACATCGTGACGGTGGACAACGCCACCCGGTCCGACCGTTTGTTCCGTTCCGTGTTCATGGGCAAGGTCATGCCTAACGCGGAAGCTCCGCTGTCGATGCTCTACAGCTATCTGACCACGCCGCGCTGGTACTCGCCGCGGTGGTACCTCGAGGGGATCGCGGTTTATCTCGAGACCTGGATGAACGGGGGCCTGGGCCGCGTGATCGGTCCCTACGACGAGATGGTGTTCCGCACGCTGGTGCGGGACAGCGCCACCATCTACGACGTCGTCGGACTGGAATCGGAAGGGACCACGATCGATTTCCAGACCGGTGTCAACTCCTACCTCTACGGAACGCGCTTCGTCAGCTACCTGGCCTTGCAGTACGGCAACGACAGCCTGCTGGCGTGGTTCAACCGCGCGCCCGGCAGCCGGCGCTACTTCGCCACCCAGTTCCGGCGCGTCTACGGCCGCTCGCTGGAGGAGGAGTGGTCGCGCTGGATAGACTGGGAACGCGCCTGGCAGCGCGCCAACCTCGAGGCGATCCGCCGCCATCCGACGACAACGGCGCGCGCGCTAACCGACCGCGCGCTGGGCTCGGTCTCCCGGGCCTACCACGACACGGCCACGGGGCGCATTCTCGTTGCCGTCCGCTATCCGGGACAGGTTGGCCACCTTGCCGCAATAGACCTGATGTCCGGAGCGCTCGAGAACCTCGGCGAGGTGCCGGGTGCATCGGGGTTCTACGTCACTGCGCTGGCGTTCGACGCGTCGTCGCGCACGCTGTTCTACACGACCAACAACGCCGACTGGCGTCACCTGCTCGCGCTCGACCTCACGACCGGCCGGTCCCGGGTGTTGATGCGCAACGGGCGGATCGGCGACCTTGCCTTCAATCCAGCGGACCGCTCCCTGTGGGGCGTGAGGCACGACAACGGGTTCTCGACCCTGGTGCGGATCCCTCACCCGTACAGCGAGTGGAACCAGATCCAGACCCTGCCTTACGGCACCGACCTGTTCAACCTCGATGTCTCGCCTGACGGAACGACCCTCATCGCATCGCGGGCGGAGATCAGCGGGCGCCAGCGGCTGGTGCGGATGGACATCGCGGCGCTTCTGGCTGGCGACACGACGCACCAAGTGCTGTACGAGTTCGGCGAGTGGTCGCCCTCGAACTTCGTGTTCTCTCCCGACGGGCGGTACCTGTTCGGCTCCTCGTACTACTCCGGCGTGTCCAACATCTTCCGTTATGACTTCCAGCGGCGG
>DATMBH010000090.1:0-17624 GCA_035559335.1 Gemmatimonadales bacterium | reverse complement strand
CCGGTGGGCGGCCTGAGCGCCGAGGAGCTGGCCACGTTCGTCAGAGGCGACCAGGAGTTCGGCCGCCGGTTCAGTCCCGCCGATGGGCTGGGGCCGATCTTCAACAACACCTCATGCGCCTCGTGCCATAGCGGCGATGGCCGCGGACGGCTGGAGAACGCGCTGGTGCGGTTCAGCCTCGGCTCTGATCCCGCGCTGGCCCTAGGCGGGCCGCAGTTGCAGGACCGGGCCATCCCAGGCGCGATACCCGAGGTGCTGCCAGGTGGGGTGAACGTGTCGATCAGGTTGCCGCCTCCGGTGTTCGGGGTGGGCCTGATCGAGGCGATTCCGGAGGCGGCGATTCTGGTCAACGCCGACTCGGCGGACAGCGATGCGGACGGGATCTCGGGTCGTGCCAACTGGGTCGTGGCGCCGCCGTGGGTGCCGGATACCGAGCCTAACGCCGGACCCGGCCCGAGGGTGGGCCGGTTCAGCCGCAAGGCCCAGGTGGGCACGATCTTCGAGCAGGTGGTCACCGCCTACCTGCAGGACATGGGAATCACCTCCGATTTCCTGCCAGTGGAGAACCGGAATCCCCAGGTGGCTGGTTCAGGAACGGAGCCCGACCGGGTTCCGGATCCCGAGGTGACGGCCGCGACCGTGCGCGCGGTGGTGGCCTATGTCCGAATGCTGGCGCCGCCGGCCCCGGGTCCGATGACGGCGCAGCGCCAGCGCGGGCAGGCGGTGTTCGACTCGATAGGCTGCGCGCGCTGCCACATCCCGGTCCTGTACACGGGTCCGAGCCCAGTGGCTGCCCTGTCGAACCAGCCGGTTCCGCTCTACTCCGATCTGCTGCTTCACGACATGGGCGACGGCCTGGCGGACAATCGCCCCGACCGCGGGGCCAATGGCCGCGAGTGGCGCACGGCGCCGCTGTGGGGACTGCGGCTCGTAAGGCAGTTCCTGAACGGGGATGCGTTCTACCTGCACGACGGGCGGGCGCGCACGCTCGAGGAGGCGATCCTGCTGCACGGCGGCGAAGCCCAGGCTGCGCGCGACCGGTTCGCCTCGCTTCCGGCCGCGGACCGTGCGGCGCTCCTGGACTTCGTGGGGTCGCGATGATGAAGCGGCGCGAGTTCGTGGAGCTTGCGGCCAGTACGGTGGCGGCGGCCGCGCTGCCGGGCTGCGCTTCACTGGTGGCCACAGCGGTGGTCCCGGTGGACGGGCGGATTCGGCTGGTGGTGCGGAACTATCCCAGGCTGGAGCAGGCAGGCGGGTACCTGAAGCTGCGGGCAGCTACCGACGGGGCGCTGCTGTACGTGCTGGCGCTGGGAGGCGATGAGTACGTCGTGGTCTCGCCGATCTGCACTCACCTGCAGTGCACGGTGAACATCGAGGGTGAGCGGCTGGTGTGCCCATGCCATGGCTCCACTTTCGACCGCGCCGGCCGGGTGCTGCGGGGGCCAGCCGAGCGCCCGCTGGCGCGGTTTCCCGCCCGCCTAACGCCGGAAGGAGAACTGGTGATCGAGTATCGAGGTGCCGCGTGAGGCGAGCTGCGTTGGGGTGCGCGCTGGCGGTGGCGCTGGCCGGAAGTCAGTTGGCGGCCCAGGACACCACCCGGGCGCAGCGGCCTTTCGTCGAGGGGGGCGTGTACGATCGGCCGTACCTCACCCGGCTGCTCGGCCGCACTGCGGTGGGCGGTTACTCCGAGGCCCATGCGCGCTGGTTGCGCGTGGACGGCGCCACGGAGGAAGCCGGGTTCGCGGTGCGCCGCTGGAACCTGTTCACCGCCACCCAGGTGAGCGACTTCGTGCGGATCGGCGCCGAACTGGAGTTCGAGAACGGCACCGAGGAGATCATGTTGGAGTACGCGGCCATTGATGTGGCCATCCACCCGTCGGTCACGATGCGCGCGGGCATGATTCTCTCGCCGCTCGGCCGGTTCAACCTGTCGCACGACAGCCCGCGCAACGAGTTCACCGACCGACCGCTGGTCGCCACCGACCTGCTGGGAGTGGCGCTTTCCGAGCCCGGCTTCGGTCTGTTCGGCCTGGTGCCGTTAGGCGGATCCGGACGGGTGACCTACGAGCTGTACGCCGTGAACGGTTTCCACGACGGTCTGATTAACTCCTCCCCCGACGGCACCCGGATCCCGCTGGGGCGCAACAACGTCGAGGACCAGAACTCCTCGCCCGCGTTCGTCGGTCGTGTCACCTGGAGTCCGCGGGTGGGGATCGAGCTGGGCCTATCGGCGCACCACGGGGCGTGGAACGTGTACAACGCGGAGGGTTTGCAGGTGGACGAGCGCCGCGACCTCTCGATCGGGGTGGTGGACGTGGAGGTTCCGGTGGCTGGCTTCCAGCTGATGGGCGAGGCGGCGGTGGCGCGAATCGAGATGCCCTCCTCGCTGAGCGGCATCTACGCCTCACGGCAGCGGGGGCTGTACATCCAAGCGGTGCGGCCGTTCGCTCGCGGCCTGGTTTACACCATGCCCGAGTCGCACTTCGCCCTGGGCGCGCGGCTCGACATCGTGGACTTCGACGCCGACATCCCCGGCGACAACATCCGCCAAGTGAGCGCGGTGCTGAGCTTCCGGCCCACTCGCGACACGATCCTGAGGCTGAACTACGTGCGGGGTGTGAGCCGCGACCGGTTCAACAACCCGAGCGATCATGCCGGCTTACAGTTCTCGGTGGCGACGTACTTCTGAAGACGCGAAGACGCTAAGGCGCTAAGACGCGAAGACGGCACCCACAAACCCGGAACACGTGGGCTTGGCGCGCCCGCCCATCCCCGCTTCCACTTGCACTTCACCTCGACCGATGCCTCCTGGCTCAATCAAGTCGAGCGCTGGCTTGCGCTCATCACGCAGTAGGCCGGCCGACGGAACGATCAGGAAATGGGCTACCGGGATCGAATCAACCGTGCCTGCGGGCGGACTCCAGGCCCTGGAGCAGGCCCGCAATACGGCGGTCGCGGGCTTCGCGCAGTGCATCCACCTTGCCGCCGTAGGCCTTCTCGATCTGCGAAATTAGCGCCCGCACCTGGTCAGGCTCGAGCTTCGACCAGGACGCCAGGCTGCCCCACCACGACTCGAAAGACTGCAGCAGCTGCTGAAGGAACAGCGTCACGCCGCCTTCGCCAGCACCGAGGTGATAGGTGAGATGCGGTCCCGCGGCGGCCCATCCCAGACCTGGGCCGAGCGACACGGCGCGATCTATGTCGTCCACGTCCACCACGCCGGTGAGCACCAGGTCTATGCACTCGCGCCACACGGCGGCGGCGATGCGTCCCACGACGTTACCGGGCACCTCACGCTTCAGGGCAATCGGGATCCGGCCCAGCGAGCGCAGCCAGCCGCGGGTGCGTTCGACTGTGGCCGGCGATGTGAACTTGCCCGGGACCAGCTCCACCAGTGGGATGAGCTCCGGAGGGTTCAACGGGTGGGTGACCACGCACCGCGCTTGGTTGCGGCAGCGCGCGCCGATTTCCGTTATGGGCAGTCCGCTGGAACTCGACGAGATGACGGCATCGGGGCGAGCCACCTGCTCGATGTTCTCGAACACCCGCTGCTTCAGGGCCAGATCCTCGGGCACCGCTTCAACGATCCAGTCCGCCTGCCCGCAGGCCTGAAGCAGCGAGCGGCCCACCGACAAGGCGGCCAGGCCGCTCTCGGCGCGGGCCCGGTCGGCGCGGCCAAGGGCGACGAGCGCGTTGACCCTGCGTCCGATCTCCTCGAGCGCCAGATCGCTGGCCCGGGGATCGGTGTCGTACAGCGTGACGGGCCAGCCGTTGGCCGCGGCAAGCGCCGCCCAGCCGCGGCCAATCACGCCGGCGCCGAGGACGGAGAGCTTCAGGACCTGTGGCAGTGCTGGTGCGCTCATGACACTTCCGCGAGTTGGGCGTCGGCGAAACTATAGGACGAAGTCGTTGCGCGTAAGCCAGCGGCCGAAAACGTGGTCGAGCAACAGCTCGTGCACCCGCTCGGCATCGAAGCTCCGATAGGCGAGCACCGTCGGGTCGCCGGCGTCGGCGTCACCGATCGAGGTGCGCCCGCGATCGGGGCCATCGGTGAGATCGACGGCCACGGGAACAGGCTCAGCGGCGCCCCAGTCCGGCTCGAGCGCGAGCGCTACGGCGAGCGGGTCGTTGATCACCGCGGCCGCCATGCCTTCCTCCTGCTCGTGGAACCGGACGTAGAAACCGAGCAAGCTGCCCAGCCACCGGGCCTCCTCATCCGGGTGATGCGCCAGCAGGGCCACCGAGCGGGCCGGGATTGCCAGCTGCCGCGTCACGTCCATGCCCACGATCCTGGTGGGCAGACCGGCGCGCAGCACGCGGTCGGCCGCCTCCGGATCGCACCACACGTTGAACTCGGCCCGGGGCCCCATCGTGCCGCGCGCCTCGAAGGTGCCGCCCATCATGAAGTGGGCGGCGACTTTCCGCCTGACGAGCGGCGCGTCAATGGCCAGGGCGTGCGCGAGGTTGGTGAGCGGTCCCAGCGTTACCAGCGTCACCGGTCCGGGGGCGGCCCGGATGGCGTCGCGCAGCGCTCCGTGCGACGGCGAGACCGGCTCGGGCGGGGGCAGCCGGTGGTCGCCAAGGCCCTCCGGCCCGTGGGTGTCGCGCGCGGTGTACAGCTCCCTGACCAGCGGCCGGTCCGCACCCGGCAGCACGCGCGCGGCACAGTGGGCGCGTTCGAGCACGTGTCGGGCGTTGCGCGCGGCGAACTCGATGGTGGTGTTGCCGTATACCACGGTGACCGAGTCCAGCAGGCAACGCTCGCGCCATCGCGCCGCGAGCAGCAGGGCCAGCGCGTCGTCAATCCCGGGATCGGTGTCCAGTATGACGGTGGCTGGCGCCATGGCTCAGAACGCGGTTACGACACCTAACGCGAGCCGCGGTTCCTCGGCAACCATGTCCCACGTGAACTCGCCCGCCAGCCTGAGGTTGCGGGCATACAACCAGGACAGGTTGAGGGTGGCGGTTTCGTAGTCGGCTCCGGCCAGGTCCGACGCAATCCCGTTGTAAAGCGCCGTGACCAGAGTGCGGCCCCCGCGCCCGCCGGGCCACCACAGAGCTTCGACGAACCCTCCGCTGGTCTCGATGGTTCGGGCGCCGAAGCTGAGAAACGTTGGATTGGTGTCGCGCCGCCACAGCCACTGCGCGTTGAACTCGACCGCACCGGCCGACAAGGTCAGGGCCGGGCCGATCATCGTGGTGCGGTTGCGGACCGTGGCCGTGGTTCCGGTGGGCACCAGGCGCTGGGTGCCGCGATAGGCGATCAGCCCGGCGCGTAGCGGGCCGATGGTCTGCGTGTAGGTGAAGGCAGCAGCCTTGGGCGAGTCGCCGTCGAAGTCGCCCGCTTCGGCCGGTCCGATGCCGTTGCCGTTGACTACCATCAGCGCGGCGGAGCCGCCGGGCACGGGTTCCACCGAGGCGAGCACTCCCCGGTCGTACGAGAGGCTGGCTGCGCCGGAACCTAGGCGCTGCGACAACATCGCATAGTTCTCCAGCGTGATGCGTAGCTCGCGCTTCCACAGGGGATCGGCAACCTGGAACTGGCCGATCGCGAAGTCCGCGGGGACCCCCATCGGACGCCGGAACAGGACCCATGCGTCCTCGATGGGGCCGGTGTGGCCGTCCTCGGCGAGCAGCAGGTAGACGTAGTATGTGACGTTAGGCGTTACCGGCCCGCCCGATAGCAGCTTCATCGCCACCGGCGTCTGAAAGTCCGAGCGCACCGAGGCGCCGCCCTGGGCCCGCACGTAGGCGTCGAACCGCAGGGCCAGCGGCAGGTTCTGCTGGATCAGCAGCAGCGGGTCGCCCAGGCTGGCTGCCCCGGTGGTGTCGCCCTCGGCAAGCTGGAAACCGCGCGAGGCGAACATCTCACCGAAGGCGGTCAGGCGTGGAATCGGGTCATGGCATTGCGAGCATGGCAGGTTGTAGCGACGGGCAAAGGCCGGAATGGCCCGCGCCTGACCGGCGTACAGGACAGCAGCTACGCACAACAACAGGGTCCGGGTTCTCATGGTTGCGGTGCCTCCGTGGCCGGGGATCACGCCACGTGAAGTTGAAATGAAGCGCAACAGCGTGCCACTTAAGCGCCGTGGGTGCGCTACTGGTCGGCACGCAGGGATGGAACTACCGCCACTGGGTCGGTCCGTTCTATCCCCACTACATCCGTCCGGAAGACTACCTGCGCAGCTACGCGCGGGCCTTCGGAACGGTTGAGGTCGACTCGACATTCTATGCGGTCCCGCCTGAAGACACTGTGAAGGGGTGGGCGGCAAAGGTGCCCGAGCAGTTCCGGTTTGCCTGCAAGCTGCCGCAGGAAGCCACTCACGAACGCAAGCTGGTCGACGCACACGAAGTTCTGGACGAGTTCACCACCAGGATGCGAACGCTAGGCAACCGGCTGGGGCCGATACTGATACAGCTCGGTCCCGAGTTCGGGCCGGAGTATGCGCCGGCGCTGGAACGGTTCTTGCCTCTGCTTCCACCGGACCTGCGGTTCGCGGTCGAGTTCCGCAGGAGGGGTTGGCTGCGACCGCCCATCCTGCGCCGCCTGGCTGAGCACGGTGTGGCCGTGGCGATGGTGGAGGGCAGGTGGCTTCCGCGCGAGGCGATGCTGCGGCTGGCCGCCGAGCCCACGGCGGATTTCGCGTATGTGCGACTGATGGGCCCGGACCGCTCGATCGTGGATTACTCGAGGGTCCAGGTGGACCGCACTGCCGAACTAGAGGCCTGGGTGCCGGCGCTGCGCGCGCTCGCGGACCGGCTCGAAACGGTGTACGTGTACGTGAACAACCACTTCGAAGGCCACTCGCCCTCCACGGCGCGCCGGCTCCAAAAACTGCTGGGCCAGGCTGTGGTGGAGCCGGATCAACTGGCGGACCAGGGGGAGCTTTTCTAGGTTCTCATAATGACTGAGCCATTCAAACCAGCGAGCGGCGCCGGCCGCCGCCTGCTGATAGTCGATGACGACGAAGCGGTGCTGGGCTCGCTCTCGGAGTACTTCGAGCGACTCGGCTACGAGGTGGTTCGGGCCCCTACCGGGCGTCAGGGAATCACCGGCTTCCAGCAGCAGAAGCCCGACGTCGTAGTTCTCGACCTCAAGCTGCCTGACGTCGACGGGCTGCAGGTCCTGGAGGCCATCCGGCCCGCAGGCGCCATGGTGGTTCTGCTCACGGGTTATGGGGACATCCCCACTGCGGTGCGCGCCATGCAGCTCGGCGCCGAGAACTTCCTGACCAAGCCGGTTGATCTGCCGCACCTGGTGGCCGTTGTCGAACGGGCGATCGAGAAGGCCGACCTCAAACGCGAGAACCGCCGGCTCCGGGAGCTGGTGCCGACCACGCGCAGGCGGCTCATTCGTCTCGGGGCGACGGCCGCCTTGCTGGTCATTGCGGTACTGGTGGGCAAGGCGCTTGGAAGCTCCGGCTCGAGCACGCGGGAGATTCCGCCGGCTGCTCCGGTACGACCAAGACAGCCCTCGCCCGCGGAGCGGCAGATTGACTCGATGCTCAGGGAGCCCCCGCCGGCGCCGCTCGGGGACACCGACAAGCCGGTTCCCTAGCCCTGGAACATTCCGGACCGTTCGCACGTATACGGGTTTGGGACGACCAAGCACCGTCCCTGTTCCGTAGCCGTAGGACGTTCCTCATGACGTTATGCCCGCCGCCTGGCGGGCCGGCCGGACAACCTCGGTAGTGAACGAGGTGCACAATTGCAGGGCGGGGTTCGGCGCCACCCAGGCGCCGGACCCCGTTGTTTCTTAGCTTGGCAGCCCGATGAGCACGCCACAGCTGCGACGTGCCCTCAACCTGCGCGACGTGGCGCTGTTCACAATCGTCGTGGTGTTCAGCGTGCGCGGCCTGGCCACGGCCGCGAAAATGGGGCCAGCCTCGCTGCTGCTGTGGGTTGTGGCGGTCGTGGCGTTCTTCGTTCCCCTGGGCCTGGCTGTTTCCGAGCTCGGTACCCGCGACCCGGGAGAAGGTGGCTTCTATCGCTGGACCCGCTCGGCGTTCGGCAGCGCTCACGGCTTTCTGGCCGGCTGGTTCTACTGGGTTTCCAACCTGACCTATCTGCCCACACTGCTGATCTTCATTGCGGCAAACTCGGTGTACGTTATCGGCCGTCCCGCGCTCGGCGAGGACCCATGGTTCATCACCAGCTGTGCACTGGCTCTGCTGTGGCTGGCAACTTGGCTCAATATCCGGGGGCTCGAGCTGGGTCGGTGGGTCACGAACGCCGGTGGGGTGGCGGGTTGGCTGTCGGCCGCGCTCGTGATCGCGGCTGGAATCGCGGCCTTCGCCCGATATGGTTCAGCCACGGAACTGTCAATCAGATCGGCGGCCGCTGAGTTGGCCGACTTCCGGACCTTTGGCTACTTCGGCACCCTGTCGTTCGCTCTGGTGGGTCTCGAGCTGGTGGCATTGATGGCTGGCGAGATCAAGGACCCGCGCCGCACTCTCCCCCGGGCGATCGTAATATCGGGGACGGTGATTGCCCTGACCTACGCGATCGGCACACTGGCAATGCTGGTGGCGGTGCCTCCTTCGGGTGTGAGCCCCATATCTGGGGCGATGGACGCGTTGCAGGCCGTGGCTGACCGTGCTGGATGGCCGTTCCTTCCCGTGACCGGCGCCGTGCTGGTCAGCCTTGCCGCGGTCGCGGGAATGTCGGGGTGGCTGGGCGGAATGGCGCGACTGCCGTTCGCGGCGGGACTGGACCGGTTCCTGCCCCCGGCGATGGCCCGGTTGCATGAGCGTCATCATACGCCGCATGTCGCGATTCTGGTGCAGAGCGCGCTGACTACGGTGTTCATCGTGGCCTCGCAGACCGGCTCGTCGGTGCACGAGGCATATCTGGTGCTGCTGGACATGACGATCATCCTGAACTTCGTGCCGTTTCTGTACTTGTTTCTGTCGCTGCCCAGGCTGCGCCGCGACAGTGACGAGGAAGGCGTGGTGCGGATTCCCGGGGGCAAGCCGGGCGTGTGGCTGGTCGCGCTGCTGGGGCTCGCCACCACGCTGGCGACGCTCCTGACGGCGTCAATACCGGCCCCGGATGCTGGCAAACCCTGGCTTTTCGAGCTGAAGCTGTGGGGCGGCCTAGGGCTGTTCGGCCTGGCTGGTTACCTGCTGTATCGGCGCTATGCGGCGCATGCGGAGGCCTCGCCATGAGCCGGCTTCGCCTGCTCGCCGCAAGCCTGGCGCTGGCCGCGTGTTCTGACCGGCTGGCCCGGGAACCGACTCCACCCCGCTACCGCTGGCCGCAGCAGTTCGCTTGGAAGGTGGACTACGTCTCTGAGGCGCAGCGCAACCGCGTGTCGCTGCTGCGCTATTCCGAACGAAAGACGCTGCGACTCGCTCTTCGGGATGGCGACGAGTACCTATTGCTGCCTGACAGTGTGCTCAAGACCAACCAGGAGCCGGGCGCGGCGCCGGTGTTGGCGCCGTACTCGGTCGAGGATACGCTGGCGGCATACGTCAGGATCGGGCCTCGCGGCGAGATTCGGGGAGTTCTGTTCGGCTGCGATCCGGCCGATCCAGCCTGTTCCGCCGCGCTGCCATCCAGCGTGCGGCTGGAGCTGCGGCGAATCATACCGCGGCTCACCGTCTGGCCCGTGCCACCGCGCGGCACCTGGGCTGACACGCTGGAGTTCGACGACAGCTCGCGGCCCGGCGGGACCCGGGGACGCGTGATCACCTCATATGCCGCGGTTGGGGATACGGTGGTGGGCGCCGAGGAGTACTGGCTCGTGAGCTGGGTGGCGGTGCGCAGGACCTGGCCTCGCGCTCCGATAGGCGGCGGGATCGTCGAGACGCCGCCGGTGGAAGAACGCGGAGTCACGTTCGTCGAGAAGCGGCGCCTGCTCCCGGTCTACTCCACCTGGGCCGGCGCGGCCGCTGCGCCCCCGGCGATTCGCGCCCTCGGTGCCACGGCCAGCGGGTTCAGGGGAAGGGCCTACCTGGCCGGCAGCAGCTTCGACTCCGCGATCGCGCGCGAATCGGGCCGGGAGGCCCCGTGAGCGTTGAAACCGGCGCGGCGCTCGCGCGGCTGCTGGTGGCACTGCTGATCGGCTTGCTGATAGGGCTGGATCGGGAGCGGGCTGAACTCCGGAAGGCCCGGGAGGAGTACGCCGGGGTGCGGACGTTCCCGCTTATCGCGGTGGCCGGCTGCGTCCCGGTGCTGATCTGGGACGTCACCGGCCCGCTGCTGCTGGGGCTCAGTTTCGCGGCGGTAGCGGCGATCACCTCCATCGCCTACTTCCGGCTGTCTGCCGGAGGCTACGTGGGGGCCACGACCGAGGTCGCGGCCATCGCCACGTTCCTGTTAGGCGCGATGGCCGGCGCCGGGGAACTAGTCGTGGCGGGCGCGGCCGGGGTCGCGGTGGCGCTACTGCTGGTTGCCAAGCCGAGGCTGGAGGCCGTGAGCCGAGCGCTCACCGAGGCCGAGCTGGCCGCGGTGCTCGAACTGGCCGTGATCTCTGTGATAGTGTTGCCGCTGCTTCCCAGCCGGGGCTACGGCCCGTGGGGCCTGTGGAATCCGCGCGAGATCTGGTGGGTGGTGGTGCTGGTGGCGGGGTTGTCGTTCGCCGGTTTCGTAGCGGTCAGACTGCTCGGCGAGCGCCGTGGTCTGGCGGTAACGGGGGCCGTGGGCGGACTGGTGTCGAGCACCGCGGTGACACTGGCCATGGCGGAGCGCTCGAGGGTGGAAGGAAGTGAGCCCAACCCGGCGGCGGCCGCCGCGGTTCTTGCATCTTCGGTGATGGCCGCGCGCATGGCTCTGCTTGCCGGAGCCATCGATCGCGGAGTGCTGGCGCGTCTGGTTCCCGTGCTGGCGGCGATGTTCCTCGTGGGGCTGGCTGCCGCCCGCCTCATCGTGAGGCAGCCGGGCCAGATCCCGGCGGTTGCCAGCGGGCACATACGCAACCCATTCAAGCTGACCAGTGCGCTGCTGTTCGCGGCGCTCTATGCCGGGGTGTTGGTGCTGGCGCGCGCCGCGGGTGACTACCTAGGCTCGGGAGGCCTGGTGGCGGCGGCCGTGGTTTCGTCGGTTGCAGACGTGGACGCGGTGACGATCGCGTACACGCGCCTGGGTCCGGGAACGGACGAGTGGCGACTGGTCGCGGCGGCGATCAGCGTCGCCGCGGTGATGAACACGCTAGTGAAACTGTCATTCGGGCTGGTGCGGGGAGCCGGGAGATTCCGGCTGTATCTGGCTCTGGGACTGGGCGCCATGGCCCTGGCCGGAACCGTTACCGGCCTGGTGGTTTACCTGCGCTGAATCCCTAGAACGCCCGCACGTCCTGGATCTCGTCCACGCGCACGCGAAGCCGCTCGCCGCTGTCGCGCTTGCGCGCCTCGAGGTAGCGGGTGCCCGCCTCCCGATACCAGGTCCGAGGTTCGACTTCGATCTCACCATCGCTGAGCTGCAGCCGGACCAGGGCCCGCAGCGTTACCGCGGCCTCGAGCTTCCGGTCCAGAGTGCCGGTCGGCGCCATCTTGTCTCCCGCACGAAGGAGTAGTGACGGCGTGAACGCACCCAAGCTAGCGCGGTTCGATGGGTTTTCCGTGAGGGCCATCACGCGCGGCGGGTCCGGTCATGCTATCTTCAACCGGCGATGGCCCGCCTAGCGATCGCCCAGTTCAGGCCCGGCAAGGGCGACTACGCCGAGAACCTGGCGCGCGTGGGAGAGATCTTCCGGCGCCTCTCAGGACGAGAGGACGCCCCGGAGATTCTGGTCTTCCCCGAAGCCGCCCTGACGGGATACCTGCTCGAAGGAGGGGTCCGGGACCTGGCGGTTACGGCGGGTGCGCTGTTCCGGGACCTGCAGTCCCAGCACTCGAAGTCAGGAGCGCCCCCGCTCGACATCGCCATCGGCTTCTACGAGCGGTGGCGCGGTACGCTTTACAACTCGTCGCTTTATGCCACACTGGGCGGGGCTGCGGCCCGGGTGGTACATGTGCACCGGAAGATCTTCCTCCCCACATACGGCGTATTCGACGAGGAGCGGTTCACCGAGGCCGGTCTGGAGATTCGCGCCTTCGACACCAGGTTCGGCCGGTTCGCCGTGCTGATCTGTGAAGATGCATGGCACTCGCTCACCCCCACGGTGGCAGCGCTGCAGGGCGCCCAGCTGCTGATCATCCACTCGGCCTCGCCGGCGCGCGGCACCCAGCGGCTGGAAGAGACGATCCAGCGGCCCGCCAACGTGTCGCGGTGGGAGCGCACCTCGCGCTATATCGCCGAGGAACACGGAGTGTGGGTCGCGACCAGTCAGCTGGTCGGGTTCGAGGGCGGCAAGGGCTTTGCCGGCGGGTCGGTCCTGATCTCGCCACGAGGCGATGTGGTCGTCAGGGGTCCGCTGTGGGAAGAGGCTGTGCTCGAGGGCCAGGTTGATTTCGAGGAGGTTGGGAGGGCGCGCGCCGACATGCCGCTGCTGGCCGACCTGCAGTCGCGCCTACCGCACCTGCTGAAGTCACTCGATGCCGGCGCGGTGCGGGAAGCGGAGTACGATGACGACAGGCGCGAGGCTGGAAAAGCGGGAGGGCGCGCAGCGATCGCGAAGATTCCGGGCGATCCGATGGAAATGGACTGCGACCTGGTGGAACGGTGGCTGGTCGAGTTCCTGCGCGAGGAGGTGAAGCGGCGGCGCGGTTTCGAGACAGTGGTGCTGGGCCTGTCGGGCGGAGTGGACAGCGCGGTGGTGGCGACGCTGGCCTCGCGCGCACTTGGACCCGAGCACGTGCACGCTTTCCTGCTTCCCTACCGTACCTCGAGTCCCGAGTCGCTGGCACACGCGCAGCTCGTGGTTAAACAGTTAGGCATCCGTTGCCGCACGATAGACATCACACCTGCCGTCGACGGCTACCTAGCGGCAGAACCGGATGCTGGTCCGGGCCGCGCCGGCAACGTGATGGCCCGGGTCAGGATGATCGCGCTGTTCGATCAGTCGCAGAAGCTGAGGGCGCTCCCGCTGGGAACTGGGAACAAGACCGAGCGACTGCTGGGCTACTTCACCTGGCACGCCGACGATTCGCCGCCCATCAACCCGATCGGCGACCTGTTCAAGACGCAGGTATGGGCGCTAGCGAGACACCTGGGCGTGCCGAGGGAAATCGTGGAGAAGCCGGCGACGGCGGATCTCGTCAAGGGTCAGACCGACGAGGCCGACCTCGGTATCTCCTACTCTAAGGCCGACCGAATCCTGTACTGGCTGCTGCGCGGCTTCGATCGTGAGTCCATCGTTGCCCAGGGGTTCACCGCGGGCGAGGTGGATCTGGTGTCGCGGCGCCTCGACGCCACTCACTGGAAGCGTCGCCTGCCGACAGTCGCGATGCTCTCGCCCACAGCGATCGGAGAGTATTACCTGCGACCGGTGGACTACTGAAGTGGAAGGCAGGCCGCCGCGGCTGTCCCATACCACGATCGCCGAAGTGATGCTGCCGCACATGGCGAATGTCCTCGGCAACGTTCACGGCGGCGTGCTGCTGGGGATGATGGATCGCGTGGGGGCCGTGGCCGCCATACGCCACGCCCGGCAGACCTGCGTGACGGTCTCGATGGACCGCGTCGACTTCCACGAGCCGATCCACCTTGGCGAACTGGTGACGATGGAGTCGTGGGTGAACTACGCCGGCAGAACCTCGATCGAGGTCGAGGTGCGGGTCACTGCCGAGAATCTGCTCACCGGTGTACGCCGGCATACCAACTCGTGCTACCTCACGTTCGTGGCCATTGACCGTGACGGCAGGCCGGTGCCGGTTCCGCCGGTGGTGCCCGAAACCGAGGAGGAGCGCGAGCGCTATCGCGCCGCAGAGCAGCGGCGCGCCAGGCGGCTTGCCGAGCGCTAGGACAGGTGAAACCGGAGCGCGTTTCGCTGGCGCTTTCCGGCGGCGGCATGAAGGCGATGGCGCACGTGGGAGTCGTTCGCGCCCTTGCCGAAGCCGGGATCGAGCCGGTAGAGATCGTCGCGGTGTCGGCTGGCGCGTTGGTCGCCGCGCTGGTGGCTGGTGGACTGCCGTACGAGCGGATCGTGGCCCTGGTCACCCGCCTTCATCGTGACGATCTGTTCGTCCTGAACCGGTTGCAGCTGATGGTGCGGGGGGTGGCGGTGCCGGGGCTGCTCAAGCCCGAGCCGCTGCGGTCGTGGCTCGCGACGAACATACCCGAGCGCCAGTTCGAGCGGCTGCGGGTGCCGCTGCGAATCGGCGTGGTGAACCTGGACGAGGGTCGGCTCGAGGTCTTCGGCTCGCAGGGTCGCACCGACTGCGGCGTGGACGATGCCGTGTATGCCTCCATGGCGCTGCCGATGTATCTGCCGCCGGCTGTTTTGGGCGGGGCCACCTATGCTGACGGCGGGCTGCTCCAGGTGCTGCCCCTGGAGCTGGTCACCGAGGGCTCAGACTGCGTGGTTGCGGTGGATGTGGGACCGGCCGAGGCCGGCCATCCGTCCTGGCGAACCCTGGCTCCCGCGCTGGTGGCGCTAAGCGACCGGGTTACGAGCCTGATGATGGCAGACCAGAAGCGGCGCACGATCGAGGCTTGGCGGGCCGACCCAACCCGGCCACCCCTGGTGCTGGTCGAGCCGGACGTGGATCCCTACGGCACCTTTTCGTTCGACTCGACGGTAGATTTCATCGAGGCCGGCTACCGCGCCGCGCACGCGGCGCTCGCAGCGCGGCGCTCGCGTGGCGCCGGGCAGGAGCGATAATGACCGAAGCACCGACTGATGTCCGCCTGTTCACGGTTGAAATGGCGAACCGAGCCATTCCCCTGGTGCGTCGCATCGTGACGGACATCATGGATGAGCACCCCCGCTGGCGGGACCTGGTGGCTCGCTACGAGCTTGCCGCCGCCGGCGCACGGCCCGAATGGGGTGAGACGCCCGAAATGCGGTTGCTGCGCACCCAAGTGGACGAATCAGCGGAACGGATCAACGGCTACCTGCATGAACTCGAGCAGATCGGCTGTCAGTTCAAGGGGTTCGAGCAGGGACTGGTGGACTTCTACGGGCTGCACGAGGGCAGGCTGGTGTGTCTGTGCTGGCAGCTTGGCGAGGACTCGGTTACTCACTGGCACGAGCTGGACGCGGGTTTCGCAGGGCGCCAGCCCATTACCCCGGAGTTCCACGCGGCGGAGCAGCCGCGGTGATCTTGTTCCTGCACCAGGCCGGCTGGGCCATTTGGCTTGGCGCCGGCTTGACATTCATGGTGTGGGGTCCGCTGGCGCGCAACGCGCCACTCGAAACCTGGGCTCACACCTGGGAAACTCTGGCGAAGATCCAGCGCTGGTTGGTGGCTCCCGGTGCGGCGGTTGCCACCATAACGGGGCTCATACTGTCGATGCAATATGCGCAACGTGGCCTCAGCATGGGCTCTTTGTGGCTGATCGTAATGCAGACCGCCGGCCTGGTGGCGGGAGTGCTTGCTGTCGCAGTAGCGACGCCGCTGGCGAACAAGCTGGCATTCCTGGCCTTCCGCAGCCTGGAAACCGGCGAGAAGGACGCACGGGTCGAGCAGGTGCGTTCTCGGCTCGCCCTGGTGAGCTCCATCGCCGGAGCCCTGGTGATCGTGTCTCTGTACTTCGCGGCGGCCAAGCCGGCCTGAACCGAGCCGCCTGATCACAGGCGATGGCAACCGTGGCCGAGAGCAGCGTTTCCTCGCGTACCGCTTCCCTGGTGGTGACGGCGCCGAGTCTGGTGGCGCGACACGTCATCGCCGGGTTCTCGCATGTGGGCAGGTTCTCGCGGCTGGTCTTGGAGCTGCTGCGCGCGCTGCGCGAGTGGCGCCAGTGGGTGCCGCGGGCCGTGGAGCAGTGCCAGAACGTAGGCTACGGATCGCTGTTCATTGTTCTGCTGACGGCCTCGTTCGCCGGGGCTGTGACCTCGCTGCAGGCGGGCTACCAGTTTACTGGCAGCGTCCCGCTGTACGTGATGGGCGCCGTCGTCACAGAGTCCATCATTCTCGAGTTGGCGCCAGTGCTGTCGGCGCTGATCCTGGCTGGTCGGATCGGCGCGCGCTACGCTGCTGAGCTGGGCACCATGCGCGTGACCGAGCAGATCGACGCGCTCGAATCCCTGGGCCGCAACCCCGTCTCGCACCTGCTGCTGCCGCGCGTGATCAGCGGGGCCGTAATGGTGCCGGTGCTGGTGGTGGTCGCGATACTCGCGGGGCTGTTGAGCGGCTACCTGGCGGCGCGTAGCTCGCTGGGTATCACCACCTACGATTTTGTGTACGGCTCGCGCTACTTCTTCCGGAGCTTCGACCTGTGGTATGCCCTCATCAAGGCCGAGGCGTTCGGCGTGGTCGTGACCATCATCCCATGCTACGTGGGCTTCACGGCGGAGGCCGGCGCCGAGGGGGTGGGTCGCGCAACCACGACTGCGGTGGTGTGGTCCAGCGTGACCGTGCTGCTGCTGGACACGGTGCTCGCACAACTGCTGCTGCCGACGTGATCGAGATGCGCGGCGTGGTGAAGTCGTTCGGCGCGCACGTGGTGTTGAACGGCGTGGACTTCGAGGTGCGCAGCGGCGAAACCGTGGCGCTGCTGGGACCGTCGGGTACGGGCAAGAGCGTGCTGCTCAAGCACATCGTGGGGCTGCTGCTCCCGGACTCCGGGGAAGTGCTGGTGGACGGGCTGTCGGTACCCCACCTTTCCCGGGACTCGATCACCAGGCTGCGGCAGCGCATCGGCTACGCATTCCAGATGGGAGCGCTGTTCGATTCGCTCACGGTGTACGAGAACATCCGGCTCGGGATAACCGACGAGAAGCTCTACCGTAACCGGACCTACTGCGATGATCGCGTCGCGACGTGCCTCAAGATGGTGAACCTGTCTCCCGATGTCGGTCGCAAGATGCCCGGCGAGCTGTCGGGAGGAATGAAGAAGCGGGTCGGGATAGCCCGCGCCATCGCGGGTAAGCCGCGCTATCTGCTGTACGATGAGCCGACCTCGGGACTGGACCCGGTGAACGCGGACGCGATGGACGCGCTGATTGAGCAGCTGCAGGACGAGCTCAGGGTGACGAGCGTGGTGGTCTCGCACGACGTCCGCGGCAGCTTCAGGGTGGCCGATCGCATCGCGCTGCTGCACCACGGGAAGATCCACAAGGTCGGAACACCCGACGAGTTCAAGCACGCCAAGGACGAAGTCGTGCGAGAGTTCCTCGATCGGGATTTCCAGCTCCTCGGAGCGGGGTTCTAGATGGAGTTGCGGTTCAGGCGGGAGGCAGCCGTCGGAGCGCTCGTGGTGTTCGCCGCCGCCACGTTCGTGCTGCTGATGATGTGGCTGCGGGGGCAGAGTCTGCGCCGCGGCAACGTGGTGCAGGCGCGGTTTTCCGATGTGGCGGGTCTCAAGGTCGGCGACCCGGTCCGTACCTCCGGTGTCACCGTCGGCCAGGTGCGGCGCATCGCGCTAGGCAACCCGGGATCGGTGGACGTGTGGTTCAGCATAACGAGTGGCCCCGCTCCGAAGCGCGACGCCACCGCGACGCTGCGCAGCGCCGATTTCTTTGGGGCGATGTACCTGGACTACTACCCGGGTCGCGACGCGGCCCCGCTCCCGGCCGGAGAGGTGCTCGATGGAATGCGGGCGCCGGCGCTCACCGAAGTGGCGGGCGGATTCGCCGATCC
>DATMBH010000089.1:0-13179 GCA_035559335.1 Gemmatimonadales bacterium | reverse complement strand
CGCGCTGGTGCTTCGCTGGCGTGCGTGGTGTTCTCTCCGGTGGTTTCGCCCCAGGAGATGGAAGCCGCCATGCCGGAGGTGGTGCGGGCCGTCTCTCAGGCCCTCAAGGCCGCGGGGCGGCGGTCGGACGTGATTGGCCGGCTGGGCCAGAGTGAGTTCGCGGTGCTGGCGCCCAATACGGATGCCGACGGTGCGGTGAAGCTGGCCGAGCGGTTGGCGGAGGTGATGCGGTCAAGCGGCGCAAGCGGCCCAGGGGCACGGCTCGAACTGAGGGCTGGCTACGATGCCGTGGCGAACGCCCGCGAAACGCCGGCCACGGCCAAGGATCTGCTACGGCATGCGACGATCGCGCTGAGAAAGTCTCGCGCCAACGGCGAGCGGGAGTGGGTGCGGGCGTTCGAGCCGCGGACGACGACAAGTTGATCTGACGCTTGCGCTCGCGAGCGGCGGCAGGCGCTTCGAGAACGCTATGGGCCCCCACCGCTCACGCCTTCTTGTTTCCCTCGCCCGTCAACAGCCTCCCGCCGGTGCCCGCGGCTTCGTCTTCCTCGTGCTCGTAGCCCGGCAGGTAGTAGGCGTAGTAGCGGTACACGTTCCATTCCTTCACGCCGTTGAGCACAGCGCCGAGGATCCGGACCGGTAGGCGATCGAGCACCTCGAGCTTGGCCTCGGCGAATTCGCGGTCCGTGGCCCCCGTCCGCAGCACCAAGACGAGACTGCCGGTGCAGGTGGACAAAGCGTACGCATCCACGCCCGCGCCCAGCGGGGGGCTGTCCACGATGATCACGTTGTAGCTGGCCCGGAGGCTCGTCATGAGCTGAATGATTTGGGGCGAGCCCAAGAGCTCCGGCGCGTCCTTGGAGCGGGTGCCGCAGCCAATGAAATGCAGCTGCGCAAAGCCGGTTTCCGACACGAGCTCGGAACGGGAAACCCGACCGGCCAGGAAATCCGTCAGGCCGGGTTTGCGCCTGGATTTCATCACCCGGTGCAGCGTGCCGCGGCGGCTGTCACCGTCAATCAACAGCACGCGGTTCCCAGCGTTGGCGAAGGAGAGCGCGAGGTTCGCCGCCACGAAGGACTTGCCGTCCCCGCTGCCAGGGCTGCTCACCGTAAGAACCAGCGGGCCGGCCGCGCCATACGCGTGCATGATGTTCATGCGGATCCCCCGCAGTGCTTCGACAACCGGACCCGCATCCAGCGACCGCGTCCCGTTATCCGCCCCTTTGAAGTGCGGGATAACGCCGAGGATTGGCAGGCCCATCTCCGCAGTCACCTGCTCCGGGTACTGAAGCCGGCGGTCGAACCGATCAAGCAGCACCGCACTACCTACGCCGAGCCCCAACCCCGCCACGAGCCCAAGCAGCAGCAACTGCATCGCACGGTTCTTCACTGGCCGCTCGGGCTTGACGGCCGCGTCCAAGATCCGGACGTCCGGAATGGCGCTCGCCTCTGCCAGGCGAGCCTCCTCGTACCGCTGCTGCAGCATCGTGTAGAGATTTCCAGCGATCTCTACGTCGCGTTGCAGCCGAGCCTCCTGAATGGCTCGCGGTGGGATCTGTTGCAGTTCCCGTGAAGCAGACCCAATGCGACCATTCAGCTCCGCCTCGCGCGCGGTCAGCTCGTCGGTGAGCACCGCGGCAATGTTGGGAATCGTCACCTTCTCCAGCGTCTCGATGTCTTGGCGCAGGCGCTGGACCGGTGGATGCTCATCCGTATAGCGATACAGCAGCGCCCGCAGCTCTGCCCGTTTCTCGGTCAGCTCAGACAAGGCAGAGGTGAGCGCCGAGGATCGCTGCACGGCTCCAATCACCTCCAGCGCATCGGTCGAGAGCCCCGAGTCCGACACCGCCGCGAGCGCGCGGCGCACGGCGTCGCGATCGCGCCGGATCTGTTCCAGCTCCACTCGCATGGCGAAGAACGACTCGAACACGGGGTCCTGCGTGATCTGAAGCCCCGCAGCGAGCGGGACCGACCGCTCGGAGGGCAGCGTGATGGTCTCCACGCGGAAACTCTGCAGCTCCCGCTCCGAGGCCCGAAGATTCGCCTCCGCCTGGCGCAGCTGCTCTCCCAGAATGCGCGCCAGCTCGGTGAGCTTTTCGCGCTTCAGCTGTGCCGCGATATCAACGAACCGCTCAACTACCGTATTCACGGTCGCAGCAGCCAGTGCGGGGTCCGTGTCCGAGAGTTCAACCCGAAGAAAGGTGCCTTCCCGGTCGCTGGTCACCTGCACCCGATCCCTCAGGGTTCGCGCGGCATCGCGAGGCGGGACAACGGTGAACTCGACGCTCCGGCCGCGAGGGAGCGGGCCGGTCAGGACCCAGTCGAAGCCCACCGGGGCCCCGATGGAGTCCCCCACAACACCTCGATGCACGACGGCACCCTCCTGGGTAAGCAGGGTGACCGCCTTTCCGTCGCCCGCTATGTCCAGCCTGTATGCTCCGGGGCGATACCGCTCGCGCAAGCCGAACTCCTTGAACAGTGCGGAGTCCGCCGGCTCAGAATGCAGATACAGCCGCAGGGTAGCGATGGCGTGATCCAGGACGACGTACGACTTGAGGAGATCCACCCAGCCCTGCGACGCGCTCAACAGGCCGGACGAACGGATGGGGCCGGGGTCCCGATCCATCCCCCCGGAGACACGGCCCCCGGTCTCAATCCAGATCGTTGCCTGGGCCAGGTACTCCGGCGGGACGAAGCGCGCCGCCCCCCAGCCGCCCGCGATTCCCAGGATGGGACCCAGGACGAGTAGCCAGCGGTAACGGCGGAGCGCGGCCAGATATCGCCTGAACGCCAGCGCACCCTCGCCGCCACCCAGGTGGGCGGCATCAGAACCGTAGCTCAACCTTACGGCTCCGCCAGCGCCCGCCGGGGACACGGGAAGCGTTTGGCCTTCCTGTTCCTGCCCGCCCGAAGGGGCGTCCGCCACAGTTGCTCCAGGGGAAGAGTGAAAGCGGGCGGCCGCCAGCGATGGCGGCTGCATCGCAAGCCGCAATAGTAATACCCGCCCCAAAGGAGGGGGCGAAAGCACAAAACTGTAGGTCGCTGTTGCGTCGTTGCAACATAGTCGCCAATATGGGGCAGCCGCGTGGCGCATTCGCAACGGCTCCGGGAGCGAGAAGCGGCGACGTCTCCTAAGTGCATTGCGAGCAACACCGTGAGCGCGGAGCGGATGGCGCCAAGCGTCGGGCCCGATCTGTGCGTCCCGGCCACGCGGGGCCCGGCAGGTTCACCGCGACCCGATTCCCAAGTCTTGAGGACCAACATGCCGCCTGAGCGAGCATCAGCCGTGACGTCGAACGCGTCCGATCTTCTGCATCTCGATCCTGAGGCGAAGGGCTCCATCCGAGTGCTGGTGATTGACGATGAGCGAACATTCCGGGAGAGCTGCCGCACGTTTCTCTCCACGGAGGGCTACGCGGTCGAAGTGTGCGGGCGGGGGACGGAAGCTCAGGAGCTTCTCAAGCGCCGGCCGTTCGACATCGTGCTGATTGACCTGTACATGTCGGAGGTGCCAGGCATGGAGCTACTGAGCGCATGCCTGGAACGGGACACCGACACCATCGCGATCATGATGACGGGGAACCCGAGCGTGGCCTCGAGCATCGAAGCGCTGCGCGCAGGGGCCTGGGATTATCTCACCAAGCCGTTCAGCGCCACCCAGCTGCAGATTCTGATCGGGCGCGCGGCGCATACGGTGCTGGTGGCGCGGGAAAGCAAGGCACGGCATCAGGCCGAGTCACGGGAACAGGGGCACAGCGATGCCATCACGGTGCTCGGTGTGTCGCCTGCGTTCCGCCGCGCCATCGAGTTGGCCCGCCGCGTGGCCCGCACGGACGCCTCGGTGTTCTTGAACGGGGAGAGCGGTACGGGCAAAGAGCTGATCGCCCAGTTCATACATCATCAAAGCCGCCGCAGTGCGCGCGAGCTGGTGGCGATCAATTGCGCGGCGCTGCCGGAGACGCTGCTGGAATCCGAGATGTTCGGGCACCGAAAGGGAGCGTTCACCGGCGCGGTGCGGGACAAGCCCGGCCTGCTCGAGACGGCGAACGGCGGCACCATGTTCCTGGATGAAGTGACCGAGATGTCCAAGCCCATCCAGGCAAAGCTCCTGCGAGTGATCCAGGACGGCGTGGTCCGCCGAGTGGGGAGCGAATCACCGGACGCCGTTGTCAGCGTGAGGTTTATCTCCGCGACCAACCGGAATCCTGAGGAGGCCACGGCGTCGGGCGTGTTGCGAGAGGACCTGTACTACCGGCTGCGAGTGGTCCCCATCACGTTGCCCCCGCTGAGGGAACGACAGGAAGACATCCCGCTGCTCGCGAACCATTTCCTGAAGCACTACTGGAGCAAACATCGGGAGAATGGCGCGAGCCTGCCGCGTTTCTCCGATGGAGCCATGCGTGCCCTCCGGTCCCATCCCTGGCGCGGGAACGTGCGGGAGCTACAGAACGTCATCGAGCACGCAGTGGTCTTGGTGGAGCCCGGAAGTGAGATTGGCGGGAGCCATCTGCCGTTCCTGAACGGCGACAGCCTTCCCGCGGCACCAGAGCGGTCCAGCATCGCCGTGATCCCAACCTACGAGGAAGAAGCCTATCACGTTGCCCGGGATAGAGTTATCGCAGAGTTCGAGCTGCGGTATCTCACGGCCCTGGTGCACCGGGCTGCCGGGAACATGTCCAAAGCGGCGAGGCTGGCCGGTGTAGACAGAACAACGCTGTACCGCCTCATGGAGAAGCATGGGCTGCAGCGGGAAACGATTATGGTGGAAGGGGATAGAGCCTAGGGCGAGGAGGGGCGAGGAGTAACGAGGAGGGGCGAGGAGGATCGGACACGGTATCCCTCCTCGCCCCTCCTCGTCTTTCCTCGTCCCTCTTCGCCCTTGCAGATCGACCGTTCGGTCTGCATCTATTGTGGCTCGCTCACCGGGCCAATACCCGTTGAAGACGCAATCCGCAGGATCTCGGAGGCACCGGGTGTCGGAAGCCCCTCTGGCCAAGGCGTCGGCTCCAATGCAGGACGCCGAGCCGATCGCAGGCATCCCCTGCCCTGTGCTGCGGGCAGCCGCGGCCGCCGTCGCCGCGGATCTACCGGCTGATCTCGAGCACTCGTTCGGCGGCGCTGCGGAGGTGATCGACCTTCTGGCGCAGCTGGCTCGCCACATCGCCGCTCGGCGAAACGGCGTGCGTGCTGCTCCGCCGCACGAGTTATGCACGGTGGTCGGGCGCAGGCTGCTGGAGCTGCTGCGAGCGCAGGTCGTCCGGTCCTGGACCGATCCCCGAAGTGACCGCCCCGACGCCGACGTCATGCTGGAGTTCTTCCAGGCCTTCGAAGCGGTTCGCTCAGCAATCGAGCCTGACTGGGATGCATATTTTGCGCAGCGCCTTTCGGGACCGGACGGACTGGAGATGGTTGTGGAGGTTGTTCATGACCTCCGCTCGCCGCTCACCTCCATCCTATTCCTGGCGGAGACCATTCAGCGCGGGCATTCCGGGCCGGTCAACGACCTTCAGCACCGCCAGTTGGGTCTGATCTACAGCGCGGCCTTGGGCCTTTCCACGATGGTGAGCAACGTGCTGGAGCTCGCCCGTGGAGGGTCCCGCCTGACCGACGACAGCCCGGCCCCGTTTTCTATTACCGATGTCTTCGAGTCCGTGCATGACATCGTGCGACCGATGGCCGAGGAGAAAGGGTTACAGATCCGACTGCTTCCCCCCTCCAGCGACCACAGGCTGGGCCACGCGCAGGCCTTGTCTCGAGTGCTCCTCAACCTGACGACGAATGCCATCAAGTTCACCGAGGAGGGCGTGGTCGAGCTGGTCGCACGGGCAACGACCCTCACGCGCGTCGAGTTCTCCGTGCGGGATACCGGACGTGGCATTCACGACGCCGCCCTGAAGACGCTCTACCTGCCCTTCCGCCGGATTCCCGCACATGAGCGCTACGCCTTTTCCGGTACGGGCCTCGGGCTGGCGCTGTCACGAAAGCTGATCGAGGTCATGGGCTCCAAGCTCGAAGTGGAGACCCGTCCGAATTGGGGAACTCGTTTCTACTTCGAGATTGATCTTCCCCTGGCGACCCACCTCTAGTCGCGCGGACACACGAGCGGGCGGTCACGGCACAGGGTGGCTGACCGACCCAGCGTCCCTTGGCAATCCGAGCGCCCCCCAAACCGCGCATACCGGCTTTGGCTCATGTGGGGATGCGTCAACAATCGCGGTCGGTTCGCCACGGGCGAGTCTCGAAATGACTTTATATGTGTGTCGTAACTGACAAGTGGACAAGAGAATAGAGCGTCTCATCCCAGGACAAAGGTTCGCGCATACCGCTTGCACCGGCTGCACGCGAGCGGCGGGATCGTCTCGCCCCAACGTTACACCAGTTCTCCGGATTCGCGGTGACCTCAGTAGAACTGACAACGCTGGCTACGCGCGCACGACCAGGCAAGGTACGGCGGGCCGCGCGAACGCATGCGCGGCAAGGCAGTCGCGAAACTGGCCGGCGCGTGCTGAACGTCGTGGTGGCGGTGACGGGGCTTGTCCTGACTGCCCCGCTCATGGCCGCGATCGCGGCCCTGGTTCGTTTGACATCGCCCGGTCCGGTGATTTACCGACAACAGCGAGTGGGCATAGACCGTCGGGGGGGCAGGTCCGGGGGCAACTGGCGCCGCAGTGAAGACCTCGGAGGCAGGCCATTCACGATCTACAAGTTCCGCACGATGCGCTCCGGGGGAAACGGCGAAGCGCAGGTGTGGGCGAGCCCGGACGACCCCAGAGTCACGCCGGTAGGACGTGTGTTGCGCAAGTATCGCCTGGACGAGTTGCCACAGCTGTTCAACGTCCTGCGGGGAGACATGAATGTCGTGGGGCCGAGACCCGAGCAACCCCAGATCTTCGCAGAGCTGCGCACCAGTATCGAGAACTATCCTGTCCGGCAACAAGTCTTGCCCGGCATCACCGGCTGGGCCCAGATTAACCACCACTATGACCGGTCCGTTGACGATGTGCGTCGCAAGGTGGCGTTCGACCTGGAGTACGTGTCGCGCCGCTCAGCGCTGGAGGACCTCCGCATCATGGTCAAGACCTTCCCGGTCATCCTTCAGAAGAGGGGCGCGTGGTAGGGTGACGGTGTGGCTCGGCTAAGCAGCGGAGCGCTCGATCGGCTCCGCGCAACGCCAGTCTCGGCGATCGTAGCCGGGCTGGCGTTTCTGATCTTGTACTGGGAGCCCGCGGTTTCTCTCGTCCGGGACTGGTGGGCCCTGCCCGAGGCGGGACACGGCTTGCTCCTGGGCCCGCTGGCGGTGGTTCTGGCGTGGCGCAAGGGATGGGCGGACGGATCAGTCGCTCGACCGCGCGCTGCGCTTTTGATTCTCGCGGGCGCCGTCCTGCTACGGTTCGTATCGGGCCTCGCCGCCGAACTGTTCACGATGCGGCTGTCAATGTTTGGTGCTGCGGCAGCGCTGGTCGTATACGCCCGTGGCGTTGGACAGCTGTTGCACTGGTGGATGCCCGGCGTGCTGCTGTTGCTGTCAGTCCCCCTGCCAGCCGTGCTGCTCAACACGCTTGCTTTCCCGCTCCAGCTTCAAGCGTCGCGCATGGGTGCCGCCCTTCTTGACGCCAGGAACGTCCCGGTCCGCCTGGCGGGGAATATCATCCATTTGCCGGGTCAGTCCCTGTTCGTGACCGAGGCTTGCAGCGGTTTGCGCTCGCTCACGGCACTCCTGTCCCTCGGCGTGCTCATCGGCGGCCTGTGGCTCCGACAACCCTGGTCGCGGATTCTGCTGGTGCTCTCCGCCATCCCGGTGGCCATGGCGCTCAACGCCCTGCGCATATTCCTCACGGGATTCCTCGTGTTCTACGTGGCACCCGAGTTCGGTCGAGGATTCATGCACTACACGGAGGGCTGGGTCCTGTTTGTCGTGGCTTTCGCCATACTGGGCGCAGCGGCCTGGGCGCTGTGGCGGGCCGAAGCCTACGCCCGGCGGGGCATGGGCACATGAGCCGCCATGGATGGGGTCCGGCCATTCTTCTGTGGGCGGGCGCGGGAGCCCTGGCATTCGTTCAGAGGCAGCGACCGATGCCGCTGGTGGCGCCCTTCGCCCAGGTGATCCCCGGCGAGATCGCTGGCTACCGCGGTCGGGACGCCCGCATGGCCGACTGGGAGGTTACGGTGGTCGGGGTCTCGACCTACCTGTTGCGCAACTACGAGGCCCCCACAGATCCAGACCGCGACTGGTTTTCCGTCTATGTCGGTTATTACGATCGTCAAACACAGGGCCGGACGATTCACTCGCCGAAGAACTGCCTCCCCGGCGCCGGCTGGGAGGCGCTGGCATCCTCGACGACGGACATCGCCACGCCGAGGGGCACCTTCACGGTGAACCGCTACCTGCTGCAGAACAAGCAACAGCAGGCGCTGGTGCTCTACTGGTATCAGGGACGCGGGAGGATCGAGGCCAATGAGTACCGCGTGAAGTGGAACCTGCTGCGCGACGCGGCCGTGCGTCAACGCACGGAAGAGGCTCTGGTCAGGATCGTGGTGCCGCTGACCGGTGATGATACCGGCGCCCTGGATCTGGCCACCCGGGCCGCTGCCGAACTGATTCCGGCACTCGAGCTGGCGCTGCCACGAGGCTGAGACGCCGGGGGCGCGCGCTTCAGCTGCAACAGGTGGCGAGCGAGTGCCGCGGCCACGATCGCGTTGCCTTCAACCGAATAGTGACCTCCCGGACGAAACCAGCCATCATGGGGCGCACCGTTCGCGGACGCGAACGCCGTGGACAAGTCCATGTAGGGGATTCCCTTCTCCGCCACGGCCTGGACCAATGGAGCGTATGGCACTGGTTGACCGCCATTCAGTTGGTGAAGCGCTCCGCGATCCGGTAGGAAAACGATGAGCGGCACGGCGCCCTGAGCTACGGCTTCGCTGGCAAGCACCTCGAACAGCCGCACCTGGATTCGAAACGCAGAGGAGTTCGTGTTCACCATTCGACCCCTGTAAAGCCTTTCTGGGGCCAAATAGCGGTTTCTCAGCCGAATCCACACATGGACACCCAGGCGTACCGCCGCCGACCAATCGTACAGCGCGTTCTCGTAGATGAGGGGCTCGTACCATTGGTCGTTCGCTCCAAGGCTTCGCACGGCCTTGGGATCCTCCAACAACTTCTGGTACTCGGACACGGACCGGATCGGCGTCGGCACAAGCTCCAGACTCCCGCCCGGTGCGAGCCGAAACCGCGGCTTTGCGAGGGGCCACTCATGTGTCGAGACGAACCGGCGGTACACGTTGACGACGCGGCGGAGATCATCGGGAGCGAAGCCCATGATCACTACGTCCGGGCGGAACCGGGCTCCCTGCAGCCGGTAGCGCAGCAGGGCCTGGTCCACGCCATAGCCTCCCACCCCGAGATTGAGGACTTGGATCGCGGGATACATGCGCTCGATCTGCGCCGGCCAGCTTTCGTCGGGGCCGACTTCATTGCCGTAGACGAAGGAATCCCCGAACGCCGCCACCCGCAGCGTGCCGGGTCGGGGAGTCGGCTCGTATTCACGCGCCCCTCGCAGGCCCTGGGAACTCAGGAGATCGTCACGGCCGGAGTATCCCGCCCGGTACCGCCACCCGAGTGTGAAGTCGAGCACCTCGCGCCGCACTACGGTTGTATCCAGTAGATCGCGAATTCTGGCGGACTGCTCCGCGAGAATATCGCTCGTTCGGCGGATCTCACCGCCGGTGCGGGGATTGAGCAAGCGAATGGCGAGGTAGGCCCCGCCTTCGAGCGACAGGAGAGCGAGCAGGGCCCCGAGCGAGGCGCGGCCTACGAGCCCTGTCCCGATGCGGGGTCGTTTCAGGGGTTCACCTCCCGGCGAGTGGGCTCCCACACCGGGTTCATCTCGCGGCGGAGAGCGTTGACCCAGGCGTGGAGTCCCGCGGCGATGCCCGCGGCGTAGTACGCCGGGATGGCGAGCCAGCGCGGCATTGACGTTTCCTGCGGCCAGAACCATCCTGCGAGTCCCGCGATACCCGAAGCAACGACCCCGACCGTCGCCCACAAAGCCCAGGCCTTGACCGGCGTCAGCGATGCCAGAGCTGCGACTCCCAGAAGAAGGGCCCACGGAACCAGCCACCGCATCAGCTTGTGGCTGGCAAGCTCCCAGGCGAACAGACCGTAGCGGAAGGGATTCAGCAAATGGCGCTTGAAGAACAGCGTTTCGAGCCCGCGCGTCATGGTGCGCACCTTGCGCCGATACTCCTGTCTGAGCGAGCCCGCGCGCGGCACGAAGACCACGGCGTCATCCACCGAAACGGAGCGGTAGCCGTGCTCGCGGGCCACCAGTGGGGCGGCGAAATCCCTGCTCAACGCTTCCGGCACCAGGTGCTGGTGCAGGTGCTTGCGGATGGCATAAAAGCACCCGGAAGCTCCGATGATTCCGGCCAGGCGAGTCTCCAGCCGCCGCACCCACATTTCGTAGCCGACGTACGAAGACTCGCCCACGTTCGCGTAGTCTTCGACGCTCGACACACTAACGTCCCGTCCTGACGCGACTCCCACTGCTGGATCTTCGAACCAGGCGACCAACCGCTTCAGCGCGGCGGGATCGGCACGGACGGAGGCATCGCTGTTCACGACAATCTCCCCGCGCAGGTGCGGCAGCGCCGCGTTTTCGGCCGCCGTCTTGCCACCCCGCCGCGCGAGGCGGATCAACTCCACACCCCTGGGCGCGAACTCCCGCACGATCTCGTCGGTGCGGTCGGTCGAGGCATCCGAGACCACGAGCACCTGAAGCCGCTCGCGCGGGTAGTCGTAGTTCAAGACGCGCTCGAGCTTATTCCGAATGACCCGCTCCTCGTTGTACACGGGAATCGTCACCGTCACGGGCGGCCAGTCACGGGGAGCAGGCGGTGGGTTGACCTTTCTCCGGAGCGACGAGATCAGGGCAAGCAGCAACGGGTAACCGATGTAGGCATAAAGCGGGACGCCCACGGCGATGGCGGCCAGCACGTACGGGACGGTCATGGTCCGCCACCCACACGGAGCGTGCGCTCGTTTACCGCACGGTAAATCGCCATGTGTCTTTCCACCCACGGCTCGACGGCGAACTGGCCCGAGAGCCGACGCTGTGCTGCCTCTGCCCGGCGGCGGGCCGAATCAGGATCTGTCAGAACGCTTTGCAGAGCGGTCGCCAGTGCGGCCGGGTCTTCCGGCGCAACCAGGACGGCCTCGCGCTCCGACACCACGTCGGGCACTCCTCCCACCCCCGTTGCGACGATCGGCACCCCGGCCGCCATCGCCTCGAACAGCACCACGGGCGTCCCTTCGGTACGGGAAGAAAGCACGAAGGCGTCGAAGGCACGGAACAGCCGTGCCGCTTCGGGAATGATACCCAGCCATCGCAGGCGAGGGCCGAGCCCTGCGTCCTCCGCGCGGCGCATCAGTCTGTGCCGCTCGGGGCCGTCCCCGATGATCGAAGCGCTCCACGGGAGGGCCGTGATGCGAGTCAAGGCGTGGAGGAACACGTCGAGTCCTTTCTCTGCGCTTATCCGGCCGACCCACCCGAGCTGAAACGTCTCCTGATCCAGGCCTAGCTCACGACGCGCGGCCGCGCGGTCCACCAGCGTGCCGGAGCGCCACGCATTCGGCACGACGTGGACCCGGCCATGGGCAACACCGCCAGCGATCAGCTGATCGGCCAGCGCCCGCGACACGGCAATCACGGCGTCGAACCGTCCCAGAATCCAGCGGTCCAGCCGCTCCAGGAGGCGGTTCTTCGCGCCTCCCCCGGTGAAGCCGTGGGCGGTCGCCACCGCCGGCCTGCCCGTTCGTCGCGCGGCGAAGTAACCCACCCAGTCCGCGTGATACCCGTGGGTATGAGCGACAATGGCTCCGACCTCCCTCATGTACGAGGCCAGCGCTTTGGTCTCGGAGCGGTAACGCCGGCGACCGCACCGGATCTCGCGCACGGTGACACCGGCACGTCTGAGCGACTCGGTGAGGCTGTGCGGCGGACTCGTGTCG
The DNA here is from genome assembly GCA_035559335.1 of Gemmatimonadales bacterium. GTDB lineage: Bacteria > Gemmatimonadota > Gemmatimonadetes > Gemmatimonadales > JACORV01 > DASXPG01. The sequence continues at coordinate 1,169 of DATMBH010000089.1, read as the reverse complement.
CTCGCCAGCTGATTCAGGATTGCCACGACGGTCGAAGCCTTCGCGGCCGTGGCAAGGGAGAACAGCACCGATTCCGCGCCGCCCGCTTCCGCTGGCGCGATTACATGGACAACGGGGCCTGCCATGGTACGTTCAGCCATCGAGCTCGGTCGGCACACCAGAGCAAGGGACACACCGCGGCCTGATCATCGCAGCGAGCCACCGGCTGGGCATCGCTGTTGCATCAACGCCACAGCGCGGCGCGACGGGAACCCTGCCATGTATCGCCGATCCCGGCGACGGGGCTACCATAAAGTGCCAGAATAGCTTAGCCAGCGGAAGCAGCGCGGCTAGAGGCTGGCCAACCCCTGGTGTCCGAATTGCCCCTGGGAGACGCGCATGTGTGGAATCGCTGGAGTTGTGTATGCCGATCACGAGCGTCCGGTCGAGCGACGCCTCGTGGCGCGCATGCTCGCGGCCATACGGCACCGGGGCCCTGACGACGAGGGGATGCATCTGGAGGGTTCGGTCGGCCTCGGCATGCGGCGGTTGAGCATCATTGACCTCGCCGGAGGCCGTCAACCCATCTACGACGAGGCGCGCCGCCGCGTCATCGTGTTCAACGGCGAGATTTACAACTACCGCGTGCTGCGGGGAGAGCTGGAAGCACGCGGACACCGATTCCAAACTGCCTCAGACACCGAAACCATCGTTCACCTGCACGAAGAAATGGGTGCGGGCTGTGTGGAGCGCCTCCGCGGGATGTTCGCCTTCGCCCTGTGGGACGCGAACGAGCGCGAGCTGCTCCTGGCGCGGGATCGGTTCGGAATCAAGCCGCTGTACATCGTGGCGGCGCCGTGGGGTGTGGCGTTCGCCTCGGAACTGAAAGCGCTGCACGCCGTTGACCTGACCGGCGAGGAGTTAGACTGGGAAGCACTGGAAGGGCTGTTCCGGGTCGGCTACATCCCGGCGCCGCGAACGCCGTTCCGATCGGTGGCCAAGCTGGAGCCAGGGCACACGTTCCGGTGGCGACCCGGGCAAGCTCCTGTGATCCGGCAGTATTGGGATCTCCCGACCGATCCAGCGCGACCCCGCAAGGACGCCGAAGAGGCCGTTCGCGCGCGGCTCGACGAGTCGGTTCAGGCCCATCTGATCGCGGACGTGCCGGTGGCGGCGTTCTTGAGTGGCGG